>NZ_JAHUTS010000022.1:0-70558 GCF_019209835.1 Enterovibrio paralichthyis
CGACGTAGATAGGCAGGGTGTGTAAGCGCTGTGAGGCGTTGAGCTAACCTGTACTAATTGCCCGTGAGGCTTAACCATACAACACCCAAGGGGTTTTGACGGACTCGAAAAGAACATTGAATGTGTAAAAGAGAACAGCGGTTGCGAGGCCCTAGGTACTAGGAAGAGCAACGGCATCAGCTTTCCAAGATTTTAATTGGTGTTCCCAGGACCGAGAACCCCAATACAGAATTTGCTTGGCGACCATAGCGCTTTGGACCCACCTGATTCCATGCCGAACTCAGAAGTGAAACAGAGCAGCGCCGATGGTAGTGTGGGGTCTCCCCATGTGAGAGTAGGACATCGCCAGGCTTCAAATACAGTCAAAAAGGCCATCCGTAAGGATGGCCTTTTTGCGTTTGCAGTAAATTGAAACATAATGGGATGGACGAACCATCGGGATGGCCTTATCGTCAGTATCTGAGGGGGTGTCCTTCTTCGCGGTCGCCCGCCGCGTTTGCGGGTTCGTCCAGTTCGCAGCACAGCTGCTCTCGTTCCAAAAGCACCCGGCGCATGCGCCTCAATACGTGCTTTATCCACCCCCATGTGAGAGTAGAACATCGCCAGGCTCCCAATTTTCTTTCACTTTTTAAAAAAGTGAAGACAAAAAAAGCAGAAAAAGCCCTGACCAACCGGTCCGGGCTTTTTCGCGTCTGGAGTTTGTAAAAAGCCAGATTGATCCTGTTTAAACTGGCCTTCAATTTCATTGAATAAGATTTCAATCTTTGTACGGTCTCTATTAAGTATCGTTACTTATACTGCTATCAACATGGCAAAGGAGGTCGATATGAACAAAGTAGTAATTAGCGTATTGTTTGCCACAGCTCTTGCTGGGTGTAGTAATCAGGCCGTAACTCAACTGTCGGAAAAAGATAATTGGGCTGGGCTGGCAAGTTATGATGTGGAAGCCGGAAATAGACCGCGCTCTGCAGAGGAACTGGATAAGTTGGGAGCGAGCAGTGCAGAAGCGCAGCAGGATTACCTGACTGCCTACCAATCTCATATGAAAGAGTACTGCAACCCGAACAATGCTTACAAAGCGGGTATTCTCGGTAAACCTTATAATGCAGTGTGCATTGATGACTCCCCAAGAGGCTGGGAGTATAAACAGAACTGGGAAACTGGGTTAGAGGCGGGTAACTTTAACTGAGTACAAAAAAGACCAGCAATTAGCTGGTCTTCTTCTATTCAAAGCTTGTAGACAGCTTAGTTGTTCGCGTGTAGCTCAGCGTTAAGCTCTACCGCAGATTTGTTGGTCAGGCATTCAATTTTGCCGGTAACTGAATTGCGACGGAAAAGCAAGTCTGCTTTACCAGCAAGATCACGTGCTTTCACAGTTTCAACTTCCTGGCCGTTTGCATCCAGCATGGTAACCTTGGTACCAGCAGTTACGTAAAGGCCTGATTCAATGGTACAACGATCGCCCAGAGGGAAACCCAGACCGGCGTTTGCACCCAGAAGGCTGTTTTCGCCGATAGAAATAACCAGCTGACCACCACCACTCAGTGTGCCCATGATAGAAGCGCCACCACCGATGTCGCTGCCGTTACCTACCATAACGCCTGCTGAAATACGGCCTTCAACCATGCTTACACCTTCAGTGCCCGCATTGAAATTGATAAAGCCTTCGTGCATAACCGTAGTACCTTCGCCCACGTGCGCGCCCAAGCGAACACGCGCCGTATCTGCGATACGAACGCCAGTTGGAACCACGTAATCAACCATCTTAGGAAACTTGTCTACGCAATCTACTGTCAGGGTTTCACCTTTCAAGCGAGCTTCCATTTGACGCTCAGCCAGCTCTGGCAGGTCGATTGGGCCCTGGTTGGTCCATGCAATGTTGTGCAGCAGGCCGAAAATACCATCCAAAACAATAGTGTGTGGTTTTGCCAGACGATGAGAGATCAGTTGGAGCTTCAAAAAGCCCTCTGCAACACTGGCCGGTTTTTCATCTGTTGCCAGAATGACCAAGACCAAAGGTTGGTTTGATTCAGCCGCTTTAGTAGCAAATGCCGCCGTCGCTTGTTCATCAGCTGCAGAGAATGCAGAAGCGATTGCTGCGCATTGTGATGGTTCAACGTCGAACACTTCGTTGCTGTCTTTGTAGCTAACTACATCAGCCAGCGCAGAAACCAGTGCTTCTGATGGGTTTAAAACTGGGGTTGGGAAAAATGCTTCGATGATTTTTCCGTCTTTGTTTTTGGTCGCGGTGCCAAACGCAAGAGCAAAACTTGCCATGATGAAGGAGTCTCCTTGTCTCTTTACTTGACGCGCTGCAGCGCCAACGTTATTCAATTTTTATTTACTGGGGACATCTTAAAGTGAACCCTGCGAAGATTGAAGGGAGAGAGGGGAGATTACTGCAGATAAATGGCGAATAAGAATGATTCGCGGAATCTAGGCCTAAAAACAGGACGAAGATGAAATAAAAAACGCTCCCAGGGGAGCGTTTTTCAATATTACGCGGCTTCTGCGTCGTCTTCTTTTGATGCTGCTTCTGCTTTTTTCTTGCTGGCTTTTGGTGCAGGCTTACGCTTTGCACCCAGTGCATACAGCACTTCTTCGCGATTTTGCGCCAGAAAGAGAGACAATTCCTCTCGTTGCTCTTCACCGCTGACAACATCACTTTTGCCCAGCAGTTCAAACAGTTCATCTGCCATGTCGAGCATTTTATCGTATGCGTCAGCGTCCGCTTTAGAGGTAAAAGTCATCTTCTCTTCTCCGTTGCGTTCAACCACATATTTGACGATAACGGCCATGGTTAACCTCTCTTAATTTGTTTACTGTCTGTTTATACAGTAAAGTAAAAACACCTGTCTAGTTTAACCGTGATTACTGTGATGGCATTGGAAAAATTTTCAGATATTTATCACCGGGCGGCGACGCGCAAAGGAAGCAATAGTGCATTGGAACAACGCTTGTCATTTCCACTTGGTCAGCAGGAATTAATCGGGATCCCGGATGACCGTTGGCTGGCAATGTTCAGCCAGAAGATTTTCCAGTCGGGTATGAACTGGCAGGTGGTTAGAAATAAATGGTCAGGATTTGAAGAGGTGTTTTGGGGCTTTGACATAGAGAAAATGTGCCTGGTGCCTCCGGAAATGTGGGAAGAAAAAGCAACCAACCCAGCAATCATCCGACACCTCGGCAAGGTGATGACCATTCCTCACAACGCTCAAATGATTCAACGCGCCGCTAAACAACACGGCAGCTTTTCCCGGTTTATAGCTGATTGGCCAGAGTCAGACATTATTGGATTGTGGGCTTACCTTAAAAAGCATGGCAACCGGTTAGGTGGAAATACGGGGCCATATTCTCTTCGTATGATGGGAAAAGATACCTTTATTTTGTCTGGCGACGTGGAGGGTTACTTGCGGGCTTACCAAATCATTGATGGTGGTCGTGATACTCGAAAATCCCTTCAGGCTGCGCAAGAAGCCTTTAACCACTGGCAGGAGGAAAGTGGACGGCCGTTATGCCAGATAAGTCAGATCATCGCCTACAGTGTGGGTGACAATCGGGTTTAGTCGCGTAGTTGCCACTGGGATGCAAAGCTGTCGAAGCGCGTCATCAGTGGGGACTGGTGCTTGTCCTTATGGCGCACCGTCCAGTATTGGCGTCGCAAATCCAGTGGTACTTCGAGAAGTTTCAATCTGTTATTGGCAACGGCATGACGTGCTGCCAGTCTCGACAGATAGGCTAACCCAAGTCCAGCGGAGGCACAGTTAATGATCGCCTCAGTAGTGCGAAGCTCGAAAGCGATATTCCAATGCTCCAGCCGCGGTGCAAGCCGCGAAAGGAAATGCTCTCGGGTTCCTGAGCCAGATTCGCGTAAAATCCAGTTATGGTTTTCTAAATCAAACAGAGTCAGGCTGTCTGATTGCGTCAGAGGATGATCGATCGCGCAGGCAATACACATTTCATCACTTAGCCAGGGTTGCATCGCAAGATCAGAGTGTCCCAACTGGTGGCGGATTTCCCCTAACCCCTCAATGAAACCTATATCAAGCTCAAACGCGAGGATAGCATCGATAATAGCCTGACTGTTGGAGACAATGAGCGTCTGCTGGGTGTGACCGGTGTCAGCGCGAAAATCCCGCAGTAAAAAGGGCACCAGTTGGTTGCCAATTGTATCGCTGGCACCGATGTTCAACTGACCGATCAGTTCGTTGGTCGTATCCAACACCGTCATGATCTCATCGCTTCGCATCAAGAGTTCGTCGGCCAGTGGCAAGAGACGGCTGCCATGCTCGTTGATCACCAACCTGTTATTCACCCGCTCGAACAGCTTGTGACCAAGCTGGTTCTCCAATTCTGTTAACGCCATGCTGACTGCCGGTTTAGACAGGTATAGCAACGTAGAGGCCGCAGTGATGGTCTTTTCCTGTGCGACGGCGACGAAAACCTGAAGTTGACGAAGTGAAACGGACATATTGCGTTCCTATGTTTGCGACGTGAATTTCTGGTGTGGCTGAAATGTAAGGAAGTTTTTTGTTAAGTATAACTTAACGGTGGTTTAAAAAGATTCAGATATACTAAAATCTAATGCCGTTCTATCATAAATTATGTGTTTTACTTCTAAAGATGTGACAGAGCGATGCGTAGACGACTGAATTTACTTCCCACCCCGATGGCCGGCTTGGCGCTGGCAATCGCAAGCCTTGGATGGAGCTGGGAAAACGCGGGCAACTTTGGTGGCAGCGCGCAAACACTGGGTGCTGTGATCGGTGGTGTAATGCTGCTTCTGATTGCGCTGAAGTTTATGCTCAGTCCTCAAGGGCTTTGGAACGATCTGAAACATCCAGTTGTGGGTAGTGTGGTACCGACCTTTGCAATGGGCGTAATGATTGTCTCTAACAGCGTCTACAAGGTTTCGCCGACTATGGGTAATGCACTTTGGTTGGCGGCGGTGATAGCGCATGTCGCGTTCCTGATTTCTTTCAGCTACCACCGTGCAAAAGATTTCGATATTACCCATATGGTGCCGAGCTGGTTCGTACCCCCAGTAGGGTTGATTGTTGCTGACGTGGCATTCCCTGGTACGCCTGCTTTGCGCCCGGTGGCAGAAGCCGTGCTCTATTTTGGTATGATTGCCTACGCGATTTTGCTGCCAATGATGCTGTATCGCCTGATTTTCTGTAGCGAAGTGCCAGATGCAGCTAAACCAACGATCGCTATTCTGGCGGCGCCAGCCAGTCTGTCGCTGGCAGGTTACCTGACCGTAACTCAATCGCCATCGCCTGTGATCGTTGCCTTGCTGTTTGGTATCGCAGTGCTGATGACATTTATTATCTATGTCTCGTTCGTTCGTCTGATGCGTTTGCCGTTTTCTCCTGGCTTTGCAGCATTTACGTTCCCGATGGTCATCGGTGCAACTGCGCTGTATAAGACAGCACACTGGATGGCATCAGTTGGTGTTGCTTCCCAGTATGTTGAGCAGATTTCAGTGTTGGCATACGTGGAACTGATTGTGGCAACCCTGGTGGTAGGTTTTGTGGCAATGCATTACCGCCGCTTCATTTCCCTGCAGTTCAAACAACCTGCAACAGCCTGATGGATAAAGCGCCTGCCTTGTGCAGGCGCTGTCATTTCTAACCGCCTGAAATTGCACTCTGGAGACCATTCCGCCACAATCGCTTTATCGTCGACATCAAGAGTCTCTCCCGTGTTCACCGTCTATCACTCCAATCAACTCGATCTGCTGAAAAGCCTGCTTGTCGCCATTATCCAACAGCAGCCTTTGGCTAATCCGTTTCAAAAAGAAATCATCCTGGTACAGAGCCCAGGCATGGCGCAGTGGCTGAAGCTGGAAATGGCAAAAGAGCAGGGCATTGTTGCCAATGTTGAATTTCCGCTTCCCGCGACGTTTATCTGGCAAATGTTCACCCATATTCTGGACGATGTGCCGCAGCGCAGCTTCTTCAATAAAGAAGCCATGACATGGAAGTTGATGGAAGTGTTGCCGGAAAAGCTCAGCGAGCCGGCGTTTGATACCCTGCGCCGTTACCTTGAAAACGACACCGACAATCAAAAGCTGTATCAGTTGGCCGGTAAAATAGCGGATATTTACGACCAGTATTTGGTTTACCGCCCTGAGTGGATTAAAGCCTGGGAAGGGCAACAGCCTGTGCCCGAGTTAGGCGATGAAAGCGGCTGGCAGCCAGCCCTTTGGCAGGCATTGTATGATTACACCCTGTCGTTAGGTCAGTCACCGTTTCACAGGGCGAACCTTTACGAAGAGTTTATTGATGCCCTGAGCGCGCAGAGTGCCAAGCCGGAAGGGCTGGCCCATATTGAACGCGTGTTTGTTTTCGGTATATCTGCGTTGCCCCCGCGCTACATGGATGCCCTGAAGGCGCTTGGTGAACACATTGATGTCCATTACCTGTTTACCAACCCTTGCCGTTATTACTGGGGAGATATCCGCGACAAACGCTATCTGGCCAAACGTGCCGCCAGCATGGAGTCCCGTGTTACGCGGGTGGCAAGTGCTGATGAACCCGCGCAATTTGCCTTGCCGTTAATGGAAGAGGACGACAGCGCAGAAGTGGGTAACAGTTTGCTGGCGTCGATGGGCAAGCTGGGACGGGACAACCTTCTGCTGATTTCAGAGCTTCAATGCAACGAAGTCGATCAGGGTTTTGTTGATATACCGCGCGATTCGCTGCTGCATCATATTCAGGCCGATATCCTGGATTTAGTCGAACCGGGCAACTTGCAGGAAACACAGACCAGCGAAAGCAAACTGGCAGTTGAGCACGACGACCGTTCGCTCACCGTCGAAGTTTGCCATAGCCCGATGCGTGAAGTGGAGGTGTTGCACGACAGATTGCTGGAGATGCTCGAAGCTGACCCAAACCTCACACCGCGCGACATCATTGTGATGGTGGCAGACATCAATGCCTACAGCCCGGCTATCCAGGCGGTGTTTGGCAATGCGCCGGGTGAACGCTATATCCCGTTCTCGATTTCTGACCGTACCGCCGATCAGGAAAGCCCGGTACTGACCACATTTTTGCGCCTGCTGAGTCTGCCTGATAGCCGTTGCAGCGCAGCGGAGCTGTTGGAAATACTGGAAGTACCGGCAGTACTTCGAAAGTTTGGCCTTGATACCCGCCAGTTTGCAAAAGTGAAGTTCTGGGTAGAGGAAGCGGGCATCCGCTGGGGGCTGGATGACAGTACAGCAGCCCATTTCTCGCTGCCAGAGCAGCACCAGAATACCTGGTTGTTTGGTCTTAACCGTATGTTGCTGGGCTATGCCATGCCAAGTGAGGCAGGCTTGTACAACGATGTTTTGGCCTACGACGAGGTGCAGGGGCTGGAAGCCGATTTAGCCGGAAAACTCGGGGAATTCTTCCGGGTATTGATTGATGCGCAGGCGTCACTCAACCTTGCTCAAAATGGCGAGCAATGGGTACAAACCCTGACCACATTGTTTACAGAGTTGTTTGACCTGGATACCGGGGAAGAGCTTGCCGGTCAACTTATCCGTAGCCAACTGGATAACTGGCTGACCCAACTGGACGATGCCGGATTCAGCCTGCCCCTGCCGCTGACCATAGTGCGTGATTACCTCAGTGAAAAAATGGGTGGCGAGCGCGTAAGCCAGCGTTTCCTTGCCGGGCAGGTTAACTTCTGTACCTTGATGCCAATGCGTTCGATCCCGTTCCAGGTAGTCTGCCTTCTGGGCATGAACGATGGCGACTATCCGCGTACCATTGCCCCCGTCGGGTTTGATTTAATGGCTGGTCGCGGCCGCGCTGGGGATCGATCCCGCAGGGATGATGACCGTTACCTGTTCCTCGAAGCCCTGCAATCTGCGCAGCAACGCCTTTACATCAGTTACGTAGGGCGGTCGGTGCAGGATAACTCCGTGAAAGTGCCGTCAGTGCTGGTCACTGAGCTGCTCGACTATTGCCGTCAGGGCTATTGTCTTGCGGGGGATGAACGGCTGCCGGAGCACGAATCCGGCGAAAAGCTCCTTTCGCATCTCATCCATCACCATCCGTTGGTGCCATTCAGTAAATTGGCATTTACTGAAGGTCGCCAAAGCTACGCCGCCGAATGGTTGCCTGCTGCGCGTGGAGAAGGTGAGCTGGCTCTGCCGTTTTTCGGGGACGATGCCCTCTTGACGGAGGCAGATACCCAAAGCAACGTGCTGGAGCTGGCAGAGTTTCAGCGCTTCTGGCGGATGCCGGTGCAGTATTTCTTTAACCGCCGTCTCAAGGTGGTGTTTGAAGCCAGCGACGGTGCCATGGAAGATGCAGAGCCATTTGCATTGGACAATCTCAACCGCTATCAACTGCGCGATGCCTTGCTTACCCATGTGATTAATCAGGGTGACGATGAAGCGTCGCTGTCCGCATTTTTCCAACGCCAGAAAGCCAGTGGCAGTTTGCCACTGAGCCATTTTGGTGAGCTGGCGCTGGAAGCCGAGCAAAGTGCCATCCTCGCCCAGTACACGAAACTCAAACCTTGTCTCGAAGCCAAGCGGGTACCTCAGGAAATCAACCTGCGGATCTCAACCCAGTACGGCGAAGTTTCGCTGCAGGGGTGGCTGGATGATCGCTACCGTGATGGCCGCCTGCTGTACCGAAGCGGTAAGGTGCGCGCCAAAGACAGGCTGGCAGCCTGGATTGATCACCTCTGTCAATGTGCAGCGGGTGAGGTTATCCCGACACGCTTTATCGGTATTGATGAAGAGGTCGTGTGGTTGCCGGTTGCGGCAGATGAAGCCATCTCTCGTCTTTCGGATTACCTGAACCTGTACTTTGAAGGCATGGACAAACCTTTGGCCTACCTGCCGGATACAGCGATGGCTGGGATTGCTGCCTGTTTGGATAAGAAAGGCAACTGGATGGATGACACCGGCACGCTAGAAAAGGCATTCAGTAAAATGTATGTCGCCTTTAACGGTGGCTATATGACCAACGGGGAAGGCGAGAATGCCTACGTTGCCCGTGTATGGCCTCAGGCTGATGACCGTTTAATGGAGAATGTGTTGGCGCTTGGGCAGGCAGTGCTGTTACCGGCCTTGTTGGCTGAGGAGTCACCGGAATGAACAGGTGCCTGAAACGGGACAACACCACTACCACATCTGTCGGAGAGATGATTTTTCATCGCCAACCCTTCACGCAGATAACAATAAAAATTACCTGTACAGCGAGCGAATAACCTATGCCAACCCAACGCCTCGAAACGATGACTTTTCCGCTGCACGGGCAGCGATTGATTGAAGCGTCTGCCGGTACGGGTAAGACCTTCACTATCGCCGGTCTTTATCTTCGCCTGTTGCTTGGTCACGGTTCGGAAGAAAGCGCCCATGCGACACCGCTAAGCGTGGATAAAATTCTGGTGGTGACTTTTACTGAAGCGGCCACGCAGGAGTTGCGCGACCGTATCCGCGCCCGCATTCATGATGCGCGCCTGGCCTTCAGCCGCGGCGAAAGTGCTGATCCGGTGATAGCCCCTTTGCTTGCAGCAATAAGCGATCATCGTCAGGCCGAGCTTCGCCTTTTGCAGGCTGAACGCCAAATGGATGAAGCGGCTATCTATACCATCCATGGCTTCTGCCAGCGTATGTTGACCCAGAATGCGTTTGAATCCGGCAGCCTGTTTACCAACGAATTTATTACTGACGAAAGCCCGCTGCGTGAACGTGCAGTGGCCGATTTCTGGCGTCGCCAGTTTTACCCCTTGCCAAAAACGCTAGCGGGGGTGGTGCGTGGCTACTGGCCTGCGCCGCAAAGCCTGTTGGCAGACATAGGCACATATCTTTCTGGGCCGCTGGTGGATATTCAGGCACCGGTTATGCCGGATTCACTGGAAGACGCCCATCAGCATCACCTTGAGCGCATTGATGAGGTGAAAGCGAAATGGCTGGCCGCGGCGGCGGATTTGGAAGCGATCATCAAAAGTTCCGGTGTCGACAAGCGAAGCTACAGCGCCCGCTCTTTGCCAAACTGGCTGGAAGAGATCGCTATATGGGCGGTGCAGCCAACCCAAAGCTACAAGCTGCCGGATAATCTCTACCGGTTCTCTGCTTCGACGTTAAGTGAGAAAACCAAAAAAGGCGAAGTGCCGACCCATTCGGTGTTTGAGGCTATCGATGATCTGATCGCCAATCCGCCGTCACTGAAAGAGGCATTAACCGCCCATGCTATCCGTCAGGTGCGGGAACTGCTTGCGCAGGAGAAACGCCGCTTTGGCTGGTTGTCGTTTGACGACCTGCTATCACAATTGGCACATGCACTGCGCCAAGACAGTGAAGGCCTGTTGGCTGGCCGGAGCCGGGAGCTTTACCCGGTCGCCATGATTGACGAATTTCAGGATACTGACCCGCAGCAATACCAGATTTTCAGCGATATCTACCACGACGCGCCGGAATGTGGCCTGTTTATGATCGGCGATCCCAAGCAGGCAATATACGCCTTCCGTGGCGCAGATATCTTCACCTACATCCATGCACGCCGCCAGGTGACTGACCACTACAATCTAGGTACCAACTGGCGTTCAACCGCCGAGATGGTGACAGCGGTAAACCGGGTGTTCAGCCATGCTGAAGCGCCGTTTATTTACGAGGACGACATCCCGTTCGATGCGGTCGACCACGCGCCTGGCGCCGAGCTGCGTCACTGGAAGCGAAACGGTATCACCCAGCCGGCCATGACATTCTGGCTGGATGATGCCGAAGAGCCTGTGTCCCGCACAGACTATGAAGTGCAAATGGCGGCGGCAACGGCAACCACCATCCGCCAGATCCTGACTGAGTCTGCCGACGGCCAGACAGTATTTTGCAAAGGCGAAAAATGTAAACCGGTGCAGGCGGGGGATATTGCGGTTCTGGTGCGTACCGGTAGCGAAGCTGCCAGGGTAAAACAAGCGCTGGCGCGGCAGGGTATTGCGTCGGTTTATTTGTCTAACCGCGACAGCGTGTTTGCAAGCCATTTGGCGCAGGATGTGCAGCGGCTGTTGGCGGCGGTGTTGATGCCGGAAAATGAGCGGGCACTTCGCGCTGCGTTGGCAAGTGGCTTGTTTGCGCTGACGGCGAAAGATATCGATGAACTTAACCATGATGAAAAGGCGTGGGAGCGGGCCGTGGTGGAGTTTGCCACTTATCAGTCCGTCTGGTTCAGCCGTGGCGTGATGCCGATGCTGCGCCAGATGATGCAGCGCCGCAAAATTGCGGAACGCTTGCTGTGTGAAGAAAACGGCGAGCGTATCCTGACCGATTTGATGCACCTTGCTGAATTGCTACAACAGGCAAGCCAGACGCTGGACAGCCATCATGCCCTGATCCGCTGGCTGGCCGATCATATCGACAACCCGAATGGTAACAGCGAAGAGCAGCAGGTGCGTCTCGAGTCGGAGCGCGATCTGGTACAAATCGTCACCATCCACAAATCCAAAGGGCTAGAGTACGATCTGGTCTTTCTGCCGTTTGCCTGTAACTACCGCCCGTCAAGCCGGCCTTTCTACCATGACGAAGCGCACCGTCCGATATTGTCACTGATCAACACAGAGCATGCGATTGAACAGGCGGATCAAGAGCGTCTGGCAGAAGATCTGCGCCTGATTTACGTGGCACTGACCCGTGCAGTCTACGGCTGTTATATCGGTTTGGCGCCGCTGAAAGAGGGACGCAAATCCGGTGGTGATACTGGCCTGCACCACTCAGCACTGGGTTACCTTATCCAACAAGGAGAAGCGGCAGATACCGCAGGGCTGCGCTCGGCTGTCGAGAAATTGATTGAACCATCATCAAGGGCAATGCAAATGCTGCCGCCGCCAGCGCTTGAAAGCGGAAAGCTGGACATCGCAACGGAAGAATCAACGTCCTTGAGTGCACGACAGTTCCAGGGGCAGATCCGTCGTGACTGGCGCTTGACCAGCTATTCCGGTTTGGTCAAACAAGGACACAGTGGCAGTGCACTGCCAGATCTGCCGGCATTTGATATTGATGCCGCCAGCGAACAGAGTCCTGAAGTAGAGGAGAGCGCTGAAGACGTCCTGTCTATCTTCCGTTTTCCGAAAGGTGCCAGACCGGGTACTTTTCTCCACACCTTGTTTGAAAACGTTGAGTTTGACCAGTCAATGTTCTCAGAAGAGGTAGCGGCGATGATCCGTCATCAGTTGCTGCTGGAAAACTACGATGAAGCTTGGGTGCCTGTTCTTCAGACCCTGTTGTCCGATGTGGTATCCCAGCCCCTGAATGATGAAGGCATGATGCTGGCACACATTGATGCAGCTGCAAGGCTTACCGAGATGGAGTTTGTCATGCCGGTCTCACGTCTCAATGCAACCAGGGTCAATAGCCTTATCCGCGAGCATGACGCATTGTCCGCCAAAGCGGGAGAGCTGAATTTTGAAACCGCAAGCGGCATGCTGAAAGGCTTTCTCGACCTTGTGTTCTGCTGGCAGGGCAAATATTACGTGCTCGACTGGAAGTCCAATTATCTTGGTGATTCGCCTTCCGATTACACAGAAGCGGCTCTGGCAGAGGCGATGGTCGATCACCGCTACGATTTCCAGTACCAGATCTATTCACTGGCTCTGCACCGTTTTCTGAAACAGCGCCTGCCGGATTATGACCCTGAGCGTCATTTCGGCGGCGTCTATTACCTGTTTGTCCGTGGCATTGAGGCCGGTACTCGTCACGGCATTTTCTACACCCGTCCATCCATTGAATTGCTGGATGGACTCGACGCCATGTTTACCGACGGAGAGCGCTGATATGGCGATGAGTGAATGGTTACAAACCCTGTATAAACGCAATGCCATCCGTGCAATTGACCGTCAGTTTGCCCGCTTTATCGCCGAGCAGGTTGGCGATGGGAATTCACCGATTGTGGGTTGGGCGGCATTGGTCAGCTTTGAACTGGGTAAAGGTAATGTCTGTGTGGATCTCAATGCGCTGGATGCTTCCCGCCTATTCGATTTATCACCGGCAGAATCTATAAAATTGGCTGCCATCATGCAGCCTGAAAACGCTTTATCGCTGGTGGCGGGCAGTGAAGTTGTCGGGGATGGCAGTTCACCCACGCCTATGGTGCTGGCGGGAACCCGGCTCTATCTTCACCGTTACTGGGCGGCAGAACAGCGTGTCGCGCAGGAGATTGTTTCACGCACCAATGAAATTCCAATGGCTTCTGGCGCCAGCGAAATTCTGGATGCGCTTTTCCAGCCAGATATCACTTTGCTGCGAAAGCTCTTCCCAGGCTGGGATGAGAGCGAGAAAGCCGGCAAGCTGGTGGACTTTTTCGATATCACTGACAGTGAGAAAGTGGACCTGCTTTCCCTGCAATCGGCTCTGGAAAACGGTGCCAGCGATGCAGAGATCTTATCGCTTGTGCATGACAATGCCCGGCTGAATTGGCAGAAAGTGGCCGCAGCTGTCGCCCTCAGCTACCGCTTTGCGGTGGTTTCCGGTGGGCCGGGAACCGGTAAAACCACGACGGTTGCAAAACTGCTGGCGGCACTGGTGCAAAGCAGTGATAAACCAAACGGGCCTGATATCAAACTGGTGGCACCCACGGGTAAGGCTGCCAACCGCCTGACAGAGTCTATCGGCAATGCGGTAGCGGCTTTGCCGGTCAGTGATGAAGTTCGGGGTAAAATCCCGGTTCAGGCGTCGACCATCCACCGCCTGTTGGGGGCAATTCCAAGCCGGGTTGAGTTCCGTCACCACGAAGGCAACCGGCTTCACCTTGATATTTTGGTGGTGGATGAAGCCTCTATGGTGGATCTGCCTTTAATGGCCCGTTTGTTATCGGCACTCCCTGATCATGCGCGTGTCATTCTGCTCGGGGATCGCGATCAATTAGCGTCTGTTGAAGCAGGTGCTGTGTTGGGGGATATCTGTCTCGGCGCTGATGGACGTTACAGCCCACCGCGCACGGCAACACTGTCATCATTAACCGGCTTTTCGCTGGCGGCAGATGACTCGGTATCACGGGTGTCTGATGGCGTCTGTCTGCTGAAAAAGAGTTACCGTTTCCATGCCCAGTCTGGCATCGGCCAGCTCGCCAAAGCGATAAATGAAGGTAATGCAGCCGGGCTGGACTGGGTGTTGCAGCGTGGCTTTAAGGATATCGCGCTGCATGATCTGGATACGGATGTGTACTCTGAAGCCATTGCGCTTGCCGTGTCGGGTTACCGGGACTACCTCACCGCGCTGAAAGCCGGCGCCGATAACCGCTCTGTGCTGGGCAAGTTTGGGGATGTCCGGTTACTGTGCGCGTTGGCGGAAGGCCCGTTCGGGGTAAAAGGGCTCAACATTGCGATTGAAAAAGCACTGGCGGCCGAAAAGCTGATCGCGCCGGGTGAAGAGCTGTTTTATGTCGGGCGGCCGGTGATGGTGACGCAAAACGATCATGGTCTTGGCTTGTACAACGGTGATATTGGGATTGTAGTGGCGCAGGAAGAGGGATTGAGGGTGGTGTTTGATATGGCTGACGGTTCGTCAAAAACCTTCCTGCCTAGTCGTCTCCCGGCGCACCAGACGGCGTTTGCCATGACGGTGCACAAATCCCAGGGTTCGGAGTTTGGTCACACCATTCTGGTATTGCCGCCAACCCCAACACCTGTCATGACGCGCGAGTTGGTTTATACCGGGATCACCCGTGCCAAGAACAGGCTGGATGTGTTTGCAACCCGCGCCAGTCTGGCGCGGGCGGTGAAACGTAAAACCCAGCGCTTTAGCGGCTTGGCCGACGCATTGCGTGGCCGTTGAGGCTCAGCGTCAACACTTTGGATCGGCGTTGCAGGTTGTAGAGTTGCTGCTTTGCATCCGGCAGCGCCGAGACATCGGTTTCCAAAAAACCGTGCTCACGGAACCAGTGAATACTGCGGGTTGTCAGCACGAAGATGCTTTTCAGCCCAATTTGAAGCGCTTGCTGCTTGATATGCTGCAACAGATGAGTGCCGCGGTCACTGTCCCTGTATTCGGGATGGACTGCCACACAGGCCATTTCTGCGCTGCTTGATTCCGGATAGGGGTATAGCGCTGCACACCCGATGATCCGTTCATCACGGTCAATCACGGTAAAAAGGGCAATCTCCTGTTCCAGCTGTTCACGGGAACGCCGCACTAGAATACCTTGCTCTTCGAGCGGCTGGATAAGGTCGAGAATACCACCGATATCATCAATGGTTGCCTGACGGACACGTTCGGCACTTTCAGTAACTATCTGGGTGCCGATACCTTCCACAGAGAAAAGCTCCTGAATCAGCGAACCATCCACTTTGTAACTCAACAAATGGCAGCGCGGCACACCACTTCTACAGGCGGCAACAGCGCCACGTAAAAAGCGCACAGTGCCGGAGTTAATGTCACCGGCTTGTTCCCGCTGGCGTAAAATTTCTTCTGCCTGATGAGGGAAAAGCTCCGAAACCACATTTCCTTCCTGGCCAATCACACCTTGCAGAGAACAAAAGCCGATCAGCTTGTCTGCGTTGAGGCGAATTGCCAATTGGGTAGCAAGCTCTTCCGACGTCAGATTGAAACACTCCCCGGTGACAGAGCTGGCAACAGGCCCCAGCAGGACAATTGAGTGCTGGTTGAGTTGCTGCTTAATCCCGTTGATATCAATGCGCCGGATGCGTCCACTGTGGCAATAATCGATACCATCATCGATACCGAGAGGCTGGGCGATCACAAAGTTGCCACTCACAACGTTGATTTGGGCACCCGCCATAGGGGTGTTGTTCAGGCTCATGGAAAGGCGGGCTGTAATATCGAGTTGGAGTTGCCCGGCTGCTTGCTTGACCACTTCAAGAGCTGAGGCGTCAGTGACTCTCACCCCTTTATGGTAAGGCGTCTCCAGCCCCTGTTTTTCTATCAGTTGGCTAATTTGCGGACGAGCACCGTACACCAAGACCAGCCTCATCCCAAGGTTATTGAGCAGGGCAATATCATTCACGATATTGCCAAAGTTAGGATCGGCAATCGCTTCGCCACCCAGCATGATGACGACAGTTTTATTCTGGTGCGCATTCACATAAGGCGCAGATTGTCTAAATCCATTTACGAGTGCTGTACTGCGAAGTTTCAACACCTTACTCCATTTTTTTGATTTTATATTCGTTGATAGTGACTAAATATTCTTAATTTTGCAAGGGGTGACGCTGCTTCAAACTATTGATGCCCGGCTTTGTCGGCACTGATACTGTTTTTATAATAATATTGTTGATAGTTACTTCTTTTTCTCGTTGGCGAGACGCTATTTTGGGCATTGTCGGTCAGTCTGTTTCTCTTTTTGTGGTGCTTGTTGGAGGCACCATTGGTTTTTTAGTGGCCAAGGATGTCCCGATCTTCGTGGAGGTTGATCAGTCGATCATTTATGGTGAGTGGATAGAACAAGGTGTGGCCCCTTACGCCGCTGATCGTTTTGAGGTGCGAAAGGATGGGATTTATGTAAAAGGTGCCCGCACGACCAGTCATTATGACTTCAACGGCAATAAGCTTATTTATACTGTTGGGAACAACACCTACCTCTATGTTGTGGAAAACAGCAGCACCCTGCAAAGGGAAAAACCCTTCCATTACAGTACGCCATTTGTCAAAGTTCGGTAGCCGTTTAATAGCCGTTGGGTAAAAGGCGCAGCAATTCAGTTACGGGACACAACCCCAGTGCTACCTTTCGAATCCTGTCCGCGACATCGTCGCTGCCACCGAGGCAGCGGCGAATGCTGGCATTGATCATCTCATCTGTACTGCCATCACTGGCAAGTGCACGGATCCATTGATACTCAATGGCATCCGGATCCAACAGGGTTTTGCGTCCAACTTTCAAATTCATCCCGTACTCCTTCACGAAATCTATACGTCTATCTTGCTGATATGGTGGCGGCAAAGGTGTTTAACTTTTAAGACACTTTTGTGTCACCAGATTTAAACTGATATTTATGACGAATATGTGACAAAGTGTTTCAAATGAAGATTGATATGTCATGGATCGCAATATAACTGCCGGTATTCATGTGGCTTTCAGCTTGTCAGATCTGCTTTTCATTGCAGATCTTCCGTGCTTCTGTCACCCTTTGCGCAACGTAATTACGAACAGGATTTCCCGTGAAAAAGGCACTTTCAGTTGTCGGTATTTCTTTACTTCTGGCCGCTTGCGCACGCCCGACGGACAGAGGTCAACAGTATGTAGATGGAAGCTTCGACGAGGTGTTGAACCCGGTGTCGATCATCGCGTCTGACAAGCCCCGTGACTACTCACTATTCCCAGGTCAGCTGGAGAAAGTCGAGACGCTTTCTCCACGGCTCAGTACACCGAATCAAGCGCTGTATGACAGCGTGAAAACCTGGCTGGCAGAGAGTGGGGAGCCGACTGCTCTGGCTGATTACGGTATTTCCCTGGAGCAGATGGGTGGTGGGGATAGCTATGGCAACGTATTGTTTACCGGCTATTTTTCACCGGTGATCGAAATGCGCCATCAGCCGGATGCTGAGTATCGTTATCCGGTCTATGCCATGCCGGAGTGTGGCGAGCGTTGCCCGACCCGCGAAGAGATCTACAACGGCGCGCTTGATGGCATGGGACTGGAGCTGGGTTACAGTGCATCGCTGATCGATAACTTCATTATGGAAGTGCAGGGCAGTGGCTTTATTCATTTCGGCGATACCGACAACCTGGAGTATTTTGCCTACGGTGGGAAAAATGGTCATCCCTATGTCAGCATCGGTAAAGTGTTAATTGAGCGTGATGAAGTGCCGCGTGAGAAAATGTCACTGAAAGCGATCAAAGACTGGGTGGCTTTGCAAGACGAGGCAACCGTTGAAGAGCTGCTGAACCAAAACCCGTCTTATGTGTTTTTCACGCCCAAGGCGGCACACCCAGTAACAGGAACCGCAGGTGTCCCATTGCTGGCTGGCGCATCTGTGGCGGCAGACCGCGAATACCTGCCGATGGGCTCTGTACTGCTGGCTGAAGTTCCGCAGTTGGATGAGCAGGGAAACTGGAATGGACAGCATGTGCTTAAACTGCTGATGGCATTGGATACTGGCGGCGCGGTGAAAAAGAACCACCTCGACCTTTATCACGGTATGGGTGAGAAAGCGGGTATTGATGCCGGGCATCACAAGCATTTCGGCCGGGTCTGGAAGTTGACCAAACCGCCAGTGAGCGCTGAGGCTGAAACAGGCGAAGCCAAACAGTAAGCGGCATTAATACGCAGACATGAAAAAGGCGGGGAAATACCCCGCCTTTTGCCTATCTAAATCTGGCTTACTTGATAAGGCCAGCTTCTTTGTAGTACTTCAGTGCACCAGGGTGCAGAGGTGCAGACAGGCCGTCAGCAACCATCTCTTCTTTATTCAGGTTTGCAAACGCTGGGTGTAGACGACGGAAGTCATCAAAGTTTTCAAACACTGCTTTGGTCACGTTGTAGATCACCTCTTCCGGCACTTCTGCAGAAGAAACGAAAGTCGCGCCAACACCAAAGGTTTGCACGTCACCATCGTTGCCACGGTACATACCGCCCGGGATTGTCGCCTTACGGTAGTAATCGTTGTCAGCAACCAGTTTCTGCGCAGCAGCGTTGTTTACATCTACGATCACGCTGTCACAAGCGGTGGTTGCTTCCTGGATGGCGCCACTTGGGTGACCCACGGTGTAAACCATGGCATCAATTTTGTTGTCACACAGTGCTTTAGACTGTTCAGCCGCTTTCAGCTCGGACACTTGTTTGAAGTCGGCCATGGTCCAGCCCATTTCGTCCATCAGTACCTCAATCGTACCGCGCTGGCCAGAGCCTGGGTTACCTACGTTAACGCGCTTGCCTTTCAGATCATCAAAGGTTTTGATGCCGGAATCAGCACGTGCAACTACGGTGAACGGTTCTGGGTGAACGGAGAATACGGCGCGCAGATCTTTGTACGGACCTTGTTCTTCAAATTTGCTGGTGCCGTTATATGCGTGATATTGCCAGTCAGATTGGGCGATACCCATGTCGAGTTCACCGGCGCGAATAGTGTTGATGTTGTAAATTGAACCACCGGTAGATTCTACGGAGCAGCGAATGCCATGCTCTTTCTTGGTTTTGTTAACCAGACGACAGATTGCGCCACCTGTAGGGTAGTAAACACCCGTAACACCACCGGTACCGATAGTGACAAACTGGTTGGCTTGTGCTGGTACGGCGGTCAGAGCAGCTGCAAAGCTGATTGCGGCCAAAGTTGGTTTTAACGCTTTCATGCTTTTGTCCTTGTCGATGACGTGATTGCTAACGCGGTGAGAATCCGCTGTTAATAAAATGTGAGTCCATTTGCGTCGAAATTATCTGACACTTGGTTTTTCGATCGCAAGAGAGATGCCTCACGATTCAAAGCTACGGCAGATATTTTTTCTTAGATCTTCCGCAGAGTTGATATTTAAGCCCATGCTCCGAGACAAATTAGCCAGTTGGTGAATGAGTTCGGCATTATTTTCCGCACGCTGTCCCGCTAAATTGAGCAGGTTGTTTTCGAAGCCGACCCTGACATCGCCACCGAGCGACATTGCAGCGGCCAGGCATTGATGCTCGTATTGTCCAAAGGCACAGGTCGCCCATGAAACACCACTGTGGCTTAGGCGCTTGATATCGAATTCGAGTAAATCTGTGGGGTCAGATAACATGCCTGTTTTGTACTTCCCCAGTACCAATAGTAGGTGATGCCCGTTGTTCGGCAATGTTTTGTCATTAACCATTTGAAAGTAAAGCGACAAATCTGCCGCATCATACAAAATGTATTGCACGTAAATACGGCGCTCATTGAGTTCATGGAAAAAATGACTGGCTGATTTTTCGAATGAAGCGTTGGGGCGCAGTTCGCGAAGGGCTAGGGAAACGGCTTCAGGCTCTGTTCCCCTGACCAGAGCCATTTGTTCATCCGGCTGATAGAGGCCGACGGCTTCTGTGGTTAATTGGATAACCAACTGGTGGTCAAAACGGGCCCGGGTCTCCACGAGCCACTCCCTGTTTAGGCCCACATCCAGAGTGTGCTTGCCCTGACTGTCACGTACATGCATATGGGCCATGGCGGCACCGGCAGCCTGGCATTGGGTTAGACATTCTGCCATTTCGTCGACAGTCATTGGCAGCTGAGCGTGCTCCTGTTTGCCACGACGCGCCCCATTTGGCGCAACAATAATGGTTCTTCCTTGATGCACGATCATTCCTTAGACAAAGACCTTGTCGAGTGTTATCGCCAGTCGGTTAACCAGTTCATCCATTTCATTGTCGTCGATGATAAAAGGCGGCGCCAACAGGATGTGATGCCCCTGTTTTCCATCAATCGTGCCACCCATGGGATAACACATCAGGCCGTTATCCATCGCAGTGGCTTTGATTTGCTGGTGGAGCGGCCGGCTTGGCGAAAATGGTGTTTTTGATGCCTTGTCTTCCACAAACTCAAGTCCCAGGAATAACCCCCTGCCACGGATATCACCGACAAAAGGATGATCGCCAAGTCTGGCTGTCAATTGTTTGACCAGATAACCCCCTTTTTCAGTCACGTCTTTCAACACTCCGGATTCCAGTGCGTCGAGTGTGGCACAGGCCGCAGCGCAGGCTAATGGATGCGCCATGAAGGTATGACCGTGTTGAAAGTATCCGGTGCCGTGAAAGATGGCATCATAGATTTTGTCATGGATCATCACCGCGCCAATGGGTTGGTAACCTGCTGCCAGACCTTTGGCCATAGTGACCAGATCCGGCACAATCCCTTCCTGCTCATAGGCATAGTAGGTGCCTGTGCGGCCGCAACCACACATAACCTCATCGAGGATCAGCAGGATGCCGTATTTGTCACAGATTTCCCGGATGCGTTTGAAATAGCCCTTTTCTGCCACCAGTGCGCCAGCGGTTGCACCGACAACCGGCTCTGCAACAAAAGCGACAACCGTTTCTGGTCCTACTGCCAGGAGCCGTTCTTCCAGCTCATTGGCAACACGCTGCCCATAATCAAAGTCTGTTTCATCCGCTTGCTTGTCACGGTAGGCATAGCATGGGGCTATTAATTCCCCGTTTTGCATCAGGGGAGCGAAAGGCTCCTTGCGCCACATGTTGCCTCCCACACCCAAAGCGCCCAATGTGTTGCCATGGTAACTCTGGCGCCTTGCTATAAAGCGGGTGCGTGAGGGTTGGCCAATTTCCAGAAAATACTGACGTGCCATCTTCAACGCAGCTTCCACCGCTTCAGAGCCGCCACTGACCAGATAAACGTGGTTCAGCGGCCCAGGGGCTTTGTCCGCCAGCCTATCTGCCAGTTCTTCTGCGGCGGGTGACGTGAAAAAACCAGTATGCGCATAAGGAATAGTGCTCAGTTGCTTTTGAATTGCGCCGAGCACTTGCGGGTGGCTGTGTCCCAAGCAGGAAACGGCTGCGCCGCCACAGCCATCCAGGTAACGCTTTCCCTGGTCGTCGAACAGAAAAATACCCTCCCCACCTGAAACAACGGGAAGTTTTGAATGACAGTGGCGCTGTAGTATATGTGTCATGATGTTTGTCAGCCGCTCCGTGGGCAAAAAAATTGACTAATTCCTGTTCAGTATTAATCGGTTGGAAATTGAACGGCAAACGATATAAATTCAATGGGTATTCCATATTTTCATAGGTGCTATTGATGGCTATGCCTATCCCACCGGTTAAGACATTAATGACCTTTACGGTTGTGGCCCAGACCTTGAGCTTTTCCAAGGCGGCGGTTTTGCTCAACCTGACCCAAAGTGCAATCAGTAAGCAAATCCTGCAGCTGGAAGCACAGATAGGGTGCACCTTGTTCGAGCGCTCCGGCGGGAAAATTGAGCTGACAGAAATGGGGCGGCGTTACCTGCCATCAGTTGTGGAGGCGTTGGAAAACCTGCAGCATGCGACATCCAACATCATGCAGACACCGCACACCAAATCCAGAATTGCACTGTCGCTGCCCCCTTCGGTAGCCAGCATGTGGCTGATCCCCCGCCTTGAACATTTCCGGCAGTCGTTGCCGAACATAGAGTTGGCTGTGAAAGCTTCTATTACCTCTGACATACAAAACCGTTTTCAAGGGGATATCGCAGTGCATTGCTTGCCACTGGCAAACCTGGATGAAGAGGCCGAGTTGCTTGTCCGTGAGCGTTTGATGCTGGTGGTTAGCCCTGCGCTGATTACCTCTCCAATTCGGAATATCCGGGATCTTCTGCTTTATCATTCAATCTCACATATCACCCGTCCCCAAATCTGGCAGCAGTTCTGGCATTCGCACGGTATTGCGCCGGACTCGCCAAGCTATGGGGTGGGATTTGAACACTTCTATATGGCGCTTGAAGCGGTCAAACAGCAGCAGGGCATGGCGCTGATCCCTGAGTTTTTGGTTAATGACAGCCTCTTAAAAGGGGAGGTTATCAACCCACTCGGGCTATATTTTGACAGCCAATATGGCTACTTTTTGTATTCATTGGGCTATAAGCGACGGCTGGAACCTGTGTCTCAGGTGATTAGCTGGTTGCGGGATAAGATGCCGCGCTAAAATGTGCCAATCTGCCCGCTGTGGTGACATGGACATTTGAGCGCCAAGCGAGTATAAACCGCACTCTATTTTCGGAAACAGAGCGAATGAGTATGACCACAACCACTCCTGCATCAGAAAGCTATCAGCAACGTTTTGGTGGCACCCGCCGCCTTTATGGCATGACTGAGCTGGAGATCCTCCGTCAGTCTCACGTGTGTGTGATTGGTATAGGTGGGGTTGGCTCATGGGCTGTTGAAGCCTTGGCGCGAAGCGGCGTGGGTGAACTGACGCTGATTGATATGGATGACATCTGTGTCACCAACATAAATCGTCAAATCCACGCAATGAGTGGCACTGTCGGGCAGAGCAAAATTGAAGTGATGGCCGAGCGTGTACGCGCGATTAATCCAGATTGCGTCGTTCACCTGATTGATGACTTTATCTCAGAAGACAATATTCCTGAGTACATCACCAAAGACTACGATTATGTACTGGATGCCATCGACAGCATTAAGCCAAAAACGGCACTGCTTGCTTACTGTAAGCGCAATAAAATCAAAATTATCACTGTAGGCGGTGCGGGTGGCCAGATTGACCCGACCCAAATCCAGGTGGCTGATTTGACCAAGACCATTCAGGATCCGCTGGCCGCGAAACTGCGCAATAA
The DNA here is from genome assembly GCF_019209835.1 of Enterovibrio paralichthyis. Taxonomy (NCBI): domain Bacteria; kingdom Pseudomonadati; phylum Pseudomonadota; class Gammaproteobacteria; order Vibrionales; family Vibrionaceae; genus Enterovibrio; species Enterovibrio paralichthyis. The sequence continues at coordinate 23,184 of NZ_JAHUTS010000022.1, forward strand.
CCTGCGTCGTTTTCATAACTTCACCAAAACGCAGGGACGTAAATTCGGTATCGACTGTGTTTTCTCGACAGAGCAGCTGAAATACCCGCAACCTGATGGCTCGGTATGTGAAGCCAAATCGTCTGCGGAAGGCCCGAAACGTATGGACTGTGCCAGTGGATTTGGCGCGGCGACCATGGTGACGGCGACATTTGGTTTTGTTGCTGTTTCCCGCATCATTGCGAAACTGACCGCGAAGGCAAAGCATTGATATAACAGGTAAATGCCAGTTAAAAAGAAAGGCCGCATTATGACAATGCGGCCTTTTTTATCGCGTCTATCTGCCTCTATAACAGGGTATTAGCCCTGATATTAAGCGTCAGCTGCGTCAACTTTTTTTGCTTCAGTAGCGGCTTTTTCAGGAATAGGAAGCACTTGCTTCACATAATCGCCCGGTGCTGCCTGCTGGACTGGGTTAGCGTCAGAGCCTTGCGCATAAGGTGCGATCTTCTCTTTCGGGCTGTAGGATGCGAGCCACTTATCCCAGTGAGTCCACCAAGAACCCGTGCTGTGCTCTGCTGATTCAAACCACTCATCTGCAGATTCACTCAGCTCATCATTGATCCAGTAGCCGTACTTGCCCTTTGCAGGGTGGTTAACGATACCGGCAATGTGTCCTGATTCACCCAGAACAAACGTCTTGTTACCCCCGACATTCAGTGCACCACGGTAAGTACCTTGCCACAGGGCAATGTGGTCTTCCTTGGTTGAAATGAAATAAGTCGGGATTTTGATTTTATTCAGGTCAATCCAAACACCGCCCACTTTCACACCTTTGTCCTGTACCAGTTTGTTGTTCAGGTACAGCTCGCGAAGCATGAAGTTGTGGGTAGCTGCAGCTACGTTGGTGCTGTCGCTGTTCCAGTAAAGCAAATCGAAATCTACCGGGCTGTTACCCTTGAGGTAGTTATCGATGTAGTAGTTCCAGTACAGGCTGTTTTCACGCAGCAAGCTGAAGGTCACGCTCAGGGAGCGGCCGTCCATAAAGCCACGGGTGCTGTTTTGAAGTTCAATTGCGCTGACAACGCTGTCATTAATGTAAGCGCCGACTTCACCTGGCTGCGAGAAATCTAGCAGTGTGGTGAAGAACGATGCTGACTTGATGCGCGCTTTCATGCGTTTGGCAGCGTAGTAAGCAATCGTACATGCCAGAACAGTACCACCGATACAGTAACCAGCAGCGTTGATTTGCTGTTGCCCCGTGATCTCTTCAATCGCATTCACGGCCTGAACCACGCCGTCAGTAACGTAATCGCCAAACTCTACATTGCGCTGTTCTACACCTGGGTTGCGCCAGGACATCATAAATACAGTGTGTCCCTGTTCGACCAACCAGCGCACCATCGAGTTCTTCTCACGAAGGTCGAGGATGTAGTACTTGTTGATGAAAGGCGGAACAATGAGCAGTGGCGTTGCGTTGACGGTTTCCGTCATCGGACGGTACTGAATCAACTCAAACAGATCGTTTTTAAACACCACATCACCTGGGGTGTTGGCGATCTCCTCACCGAGTTTGAACGCATTGTTGTTAGTCATGCGGACTTTCAGGATATCCGCACTGGACTCGAGATCTTCTTGCAGGGTTTGTAACCCTTTCACCAAGTTCTCGCCGTTTTTCTCCATGGTTAGCTTCAGCAATTCCGGGTTGGTACCCACGAAGTTGCTGGGAGACATAGCGTTGATAGCCTGGCGAGAGAAAAAGGTCAGACGCTCTTTGGCTTTGTCATCCAATCCTTCCACCGCATTAATGGTGTCGAGGAAAGTGCGGCCAAACAACAGGTAAGACTGTTTGATGAAGTTATACATCACTTCATCTTGCCAGCTTTTATCCTGGAAGCGTTTGTCGTCTTTATCTGGCGATACAATTTCTTGATTGTTAGCAGTCAGTGCAACGTTCTGCCAGATCTGCATTTGCTTTTCCCACCACTGCATTTGGATTTGCAACAGTGCAGCAGGCTGGTTTGCGGCATTTTCAAGGAGCTTGGTGGTATCTTCGATACTCAGCTCTTGCATTGCTTTGTTGAGTGGGGTGTTAACGGCTGCCTTGCCTTGCTCAAGATCCTTCCACCATTTCTGGTTACTCTCTTGGAGTTTTACAAGGTAGTCCGAGAAGAAGTTATGATACATGTCTAAACCCTCTTGATCGGAAAATACTCCGCCCTCTAGCAAAGAGGGCGGAGTCACCTTGAATTAGGCTGGAGTGACAGATTTCAGGTTGTCAGCAGTCAGTTTTTCCAGATCATCTTTGAACTCTTTCGCAATCGCTTGAAGCTTCGCGCTGTCGTCCATCATTTGTTGAGACAGTTTAGTCATCGCTGCCAGTTGTTGGCTGCTGTATGCAGTCATTGAAGTCACGTCAGTTACTTCGCTTGCAGCTTTCACTTGAGCCAGGCCCATTTCGCTGTAAGTTTTTACAGCGCTCAGTTGAAGCTCGGTCAGCGTTTCTACGTTTTTCGCTACCAGCTTGTTGAATTTGATGTAAGGCGCCAGAGTTTTTTCAGTTTGCTCTGAGAATGCTTTAAACATATCAGTGTACATGGTGTTTCTCCTGAGTGTATTAATTAGATCCAAGGGGGTTTAACATTGTGTTAGCCGACACGTTTAACGACTACTGCCGTACCCATGCCGCCGCCGATGCAAAGCGAAGCAACACCATATGTGCCTTCGCGCTTTTCCAACTCGTGGATCAGTGAAACCAGAATGCGGTTACCTGATGCCCCGAGAGGGTGACCCAATGCGATTGCGCCGCCATTGACGTTCGCTTTCTCCAAAATGCTGTCAGTGCTGACGTTGTGTGTGTCCGCCAATTGGTGAACAACGCCCAGCGCCTGAGCAGCAAAAGCTTCGTTGAGCTCAAAAAGATCCACATCGGAAATCGACAACTCTGCTTTTTTCAGAGCTTCGGTTACTGCACCCACAGGGCCAAGGCCCATGATTTTAGGATCTAACCCAACTTGCGCGTAGCTAGTGATTTCAGCCAACGGTTTCAAGCCAAGGCGTTTGACTGCTGCTTCAGAAGCAACGACAACTGCACTTGCTCCGTCATTAAGACCAGATGCATTACCGGCAGTGACTGTACCTTCGCGGTCAAAGGCGGGACGTAGCTTACCCAAACCTTCTTGTGTGCAATCTGCTTTCGGATATTCATCGGTATCGAATGACACGGTCTGACGGCGTTGCTGCACTTCAACTGGCACGATTTCATCCTTGAATCGACCTGCTTCAACAGCGGCAACCGCTTTCTGTTGGCTTTGTTGGGCGTAGGCATCTTGCTGCTCGCGGCTTAAACCGACCTGCTTGGCAACATTTTCTGCTGTTACGCCCATGTGGTATTGGTTGTAAACATCAGTCAGACCATCGCTGATGAGCAGGTCTTTAAGGCTGATGTCGCCCATTTTTTGTCCGTTGCGCAAAGAACCTGACGCAGCGAAAGGAATTTGAGACATGTTCTCAACGCCAGCCGCAACGACGACATCGGCATCGCCACAACGGATGTGAGCAACTGCATCCATCACGGCTTTCATGCCGCTGCCACAAACCATGTTGATAGCGTAGGCAGGCACAGATTCAGGTAAGTCTGCAAAGATAGCTGCCTGACGACCGATGCCCATGCCTTGACCCGCGCTGACAACGTTACCGAGGATGAGTTCGTTGACGTCGTTAGGGGAAACATTACCTGCTTCCAGTGCACCTTTAACAGCGACTGCTGCCAGTTTGCCCGCAGGAACGTCTTTCAATGAACCGGTGAACGCACCGATAGCAGTGCGCTTCGCCGCAACGATATACACTTTTTCCATGTGTTGTATTTCCCTGTTTTAGTGCATGTACAAGCCGCCGTTGACCGACAGCGTTTCACCAGTGATATATGCGGCAGAGTCGCTAGCCAGGAATGCCACGGCATCAGCGATCTCTTCTGGACGAGCCAAACGTTTCATTGGAATTTCATTACGGATTGAATCCAGAACTTCCTCACGCATCGCTTCAACCATTGGCGTTGCTGTGTAGCCAGGTGCAACCACGTTAGCAGTAACGCCGTAACGAGCACCTTCGAATGCCAGTGATTTGGTAAAACCGATCATGCCGGCTTTTGCTGCCGCATAGTTGACCTGGCCAAATTGACCTTTAAGGCCGTTGACGGAGGAAATGTTAATAACGCGGCCGCCGCCTTTTTCACACATGGCAGCAAACAGGGGTTGGGTGACGTTGAAAAGACTATTGAGGTTTGTATCGATAACAGCATGCCAGTTTTCAGCAGCCATTTTCTTGAACAGACCGTCGCGGGTAATACCGGCATTGTTCACAACAATGTCGATAGTCCCTTCTTCCTCAAGAAGGATAGGAAGACGTTCTGCACACTCGGCGGTGTTTGTAACATCCAGTTCAAAAAGGCGAACTTGGTCTGAGTTGAATTTCTTCTCTTCAAACCATTGCTCAGCGCAAACCAGATTACCGGTAAAGTAGGTCGCAATCACTCGATAGCCTTCGTTAACCAGCTTTTCTGTGATCGCCGAACCGATACCACCTTTAGAACCGGTGATGAGCGCGAGTTTCTTCATTGATGACTCCATTCATAACAACAAGCAATTTTACAAGACCCTGTAACTGCATTTGGAAGTCCAAAAATACAGGCACCATTAATTTATTTAGTTCTAGCGCAGTAAGGGTTGAAACCAGAGAAACTCATCTGATTTCTGAATAAGATTAGAATTTTTATGTGATGATTTAATGACCATCGAGTTCAAAGATATACGTTCTCAGGATTAAGGCAAAGCCATTAGAAGGGAATTTCTCAAAACAAGATCGCGATCCACAATATAAGACCATTCGTTATCGTAATGTTAACAAATGGATATGATTTCGATCTATTTGGCGATCCTTGCTGTTAATTGGCTGGTTTGGCTCAGCTTTTTCAAATTTGGTAAGGCAAGGTGTTGACGAATGGCTTGACTAAAAAGTGGTCGATTTAAGATAGGAAATAAAGCACTGATTATGCAAGTTTGATATGGCGTTTATTGAGCAAAGTCTCAGAGTTTTAGTGTTTTTTGTACGGTAAAATGACCAGTTAAAGCGATGATTTTACGCCCGGATCATCGCTTTTTAGGTGAATTTATATTTCCTTAATTTGCGTAATTATGGCGTTTATTCCATTGCTACGTGATTGGCTCAAATGGGCCAGTAAATCGAGTTGTTCAAAGTAGTGTTCAAAGTTAAAGGCAATGAGGGTGTCACGTTGCTTGCCGTGAACAGCGGCAAGTATGATTGCCAACAATCCTTTAACAATGCGTGCATCGGAGTCCGCACAAAACACGTAAACGCCATTGCATTCTTGCCAGCTAAGCCAAACCTTGCTCTCACAGCCGGGAACAGAAATGCTTTGATTTTTCGCTGCTTCATCTAGTGGTGGTAGCTTTTTCCCAAGCTGTATGATGTGGCGATACTTGTCTTCCCAGCTTCGGCTGTTGGCCATCAGATCTATGATGTCATCAGCAGTAATGTCTGTACCAAAAGGGTGTTGTTGGGTGATGTTTGTCATCTGGTTGTCCTCTAGAGCAAGTCGCAGGCTTTGCGGATTGCTTCAATACAGCGGTCGATATCTTCCTCCGTATTGTACAGGGCGATAGAGGCACGCACACAGCCATTGATGCCGATTGCATCCATCAGGGGATGGGCGCAGTGATGTCCTGAGCGCACTGCAATACCCTGTTGATCGAGCAGGGTAGCAAGGTCTGAGTGATGGACGCCTTCAACGTAGAAAGCAACTACGCTGGCTGCAGGTTGCAGTCCGACGATATTCAGATCATCGAGAGATTGAATACCGTTAACCAGCCGTTTCTGCAGGTGGGCAATGTGCCGCTCAGCAGCCTTCCTGTCGATGCTCTTGTACCAGGTGATCGCCTCTGCCAGTGCGATTGCGCCCGCGACATTGGGTGTTCCTGCTTCGAACTTGGCTGGAGATTGAGCGAACAATGTGCCGCCAAAAGACACTTTCTCAACCATTTTTCCGCCGCCATGCCATGGCGGCATTGCATCCAGCAATGCAGGTTTACCATAAAGTGCACCTATCCCCGCTGGAGCAAATACCTTGTGACCTGAGAATACGTAAAAATCAGCGTCGAGTTCAGTCACGTCTACGTGTTCATGCACCACGGCCTGAGCGCCATCTACGACGACAACAGCACCGATGTTGTGGGCTTTTTCAGTGATTTCCCGGATAGGATTGAGCGTACCGGTGACGTTGCTGATATGACAGACACACACCAGTTTGGTATTGCTATTCAGCAGGGCGTCCAGCTGTGCCATATCGAGTTGGCAACTAATCGGGTCGACCGGCCATTTCACGACTTTTGCGCCGGTCTGCTCAGCAACCAGCTGCCAGGGGACGATATTGGCGTGATGCTCCATCTCGCTGACCAGAATTTCATCGCCAGGCTTGAGGATGTGACGGCCATAGCTTTGCGCGATGAGATTAAGGGCTTCTGTCGCGCCCCGGCTCCAGACAATGCTGTTTTTCGGCGCACCCAGAAACTCTGCGACAGTGTCGCGCGCGGCTTCAAACTGGTTGGTCGCCGTTGATGTCAGGGAGTGGGAGCCGCGGTGTACGTTTGCATTGGCGCCAGAGTAGTAGCGGCTGATGCTTTCAATGACCTGACGGGGCTTTTGGGATGTCGCAGCACTGTCGAGATACACCAGTGGCTGTCCATGGATGTGTTGATCCAACGATGGAAAATCGCGACGAATTTGGTAAACGTCAAAAGGACGAGAGGTCATGGGCCGGTTCACTTTGTCTTGCTTTCACTCAGAATAGGGGATGATCGCTTTTCTGGCGGGTTAACTCAAGAGAAAGTAATGCTACTGAAATGGTTTTGGTGTGGGATTAAAAACAAAAAAAAGCACCGAGTATTAGACTCAGTGCCACGACAAATTTTTTGATAGATAGGCTTCAAAAAATATAGCAAGTATGAAAGGTAGTGATTACTACCGACATTCGGCATAACCGAAATATGCAAACACAACATCGCAACCACAAAATTCTACGCACGTAGGCTGCGTAAACCCCGTGGTGCGCGCAAATAATAGGTTTTCTCTGGTAGCCAGGCAATCGACATTTTATAATGTTTTGCATTAGAAAATCTTATGAATAAGGATGCGTTATGGCACGTCGACTTCCCCCTCTCAACGCCTTGCGGGTATTTGAAGCTGCAGCCCGTCACCTGAGCTTCACTCGCGCGGCTGAGGAGTTGTTCGTTACCCAGGCGGCAGTAAGTCACCAAATTAAAGCCCTGGAAGAATTTTTGGGGCTGAAGCTGTTCAGACGTCGTAACCGTTCCTTATTGTTGACGGAAGAAGGGCAAGGGTATTTTCTTGATATTAAAGATATATTTACCTCTTTGGCCGATGCGACGGATCGGGTGTTGGAGCGGGGAGCTAAAGGGGCGCTGACGATCAGTCTGCCGCCAAGTTTTGCGATTCAATGGCTGGTGCCAAGGCTTGCAGATTTCAACCAACAACACCCAGAAATCGATGTGCGAATCAAGGCAGTAGACTTGGAAGATGGTTCACTGACCGACGATGTTGACGTCGCTATTTACTATGGTCGCGGTAACTGGCCAGGATTGCGTTGTGACGAACTGTATCCGGAGTTTTTACTGCCGGTTTGCAGCCCTTCGGTCCTGAGTGGTGCCAAGCCCCTGACCTGTCTGGCTGATCTGAAACACCACACCCTTCTGCATGACCGTTCGCGCAAAGACTGGAAGGCGTATGCCAAGCATTATCAGATTACTGATATTAATCTCGACTACGGTCCAATTTTTAGCCACTCCGCCATGGTGCTTCAAGCAGCCGCGTTGGGGCAGGGCATTGCACTGAGCAACAATGTACTGGCTCAGCCAGAGCTGGAATCCGGTCGTTTGCTGTGCCCGTTTGAACATTTTCTGATGAGTAAAAACGCCTTTTATCTGGTCAGTCAGCAAAAAGATGCCGATTCCGGCCGTATTGCGGCGTTCAGGGAATGGATACTGGCGAAAGCCGCCGCAGAACAGGAGAGTATCTCTGCATGAGTCACGTATTAATTGATGGGCCAGAGACGGCCGAATATACCTTTATCTTTGCCCACGGGGCGGGTGCCGGTATGGAGCATGATTTCATGGTGGACGTGGCGCAGCGCATTGCTGCCCATGGTATCCGAGTGGTGCGTTTTAATTTTCCCTACATGGTGAAACGGGCTGAAGACGGGAAAAAACGCCCACCAGATCGTGCGCCGAAATTGCTTGAAGCGTTTAAGGATGTCGTGTCCCTGTATGGTGGGGAAAATACCGTGATTGGTGGGAAATCTATGGGAGGACGCATGGCCAGTCATATGGATGGTCATACCGGCGTTCAAGGCATTGCCTGCCTTGGCTTTCCTTTCCACCCACCGGGTAAATCGGAAAAGGACAAAGGCGGGCATCTGGCTGACATGACAACACCGACACTTATCCTGCAAGGAGAGCGTGATACGTTTGGCAACCGCTCTGAGCTGGAGGGGTATCCCTTGTCTGATAGAGTAACCCTCACCTTTATTCCTGATGGTGACCACAGCTTTAAACCGCGGAAGGCCTCCGGCTATACGGAAACGCAAAACCGACAACTGGCGGCGGATGAGATTGCCGCGTTTATCAAGGAAGTATGCCAATGACAGGAAAACACTTCGCGGTATTGGGCTGCATCTTTGCAGGTATTGCGGTCGCGCTGGGGGCATTCGCCGCCCATGCACTGAAAGCCCAGCTTCCTGCCTATGAGCTTTCAATTATTGAAAAAGGCGTTCAATACCAGTTTTGGCATGCGCTGGCTTTAATTGGCCTTGGTGCCTGGCTCCAGCTTCGCCCGCAGCGCCTGTTGGCCTTGGCGCTTGGCTTTATGGTGTTCGGTATGCTTTGTTTTAGTGGCAGTTTATATGGGTTGGCGCTAACAGACTGGCGCTGGCTTTGGCCTGTTACCCCAATCGGGGGAACAGGTTTTCTGATTGGCTGGGTGCTCGCGGCGATAGCAATCTGGCGCAATGCTTGAGTTAACCTGTTAGCTTGATCATAATGTCGCGTTATTTTTTCAGGTATGCAGGCTCGAAATGAACCAGATTTTATTGTATTGCCGCCAGGGCTTTGAAAAAGAGTGTGCGGGTGAAATTCAGGACAAAGCGACAGAAGTCGAAGTGTATGGTTTTCCACGTGTGGAAAAGAACACCGGCTATGTGCTGTTTGAGTGTTACCAGCAAGGCGATGCAGAAAAGCTGCTTCAGAAGCTGCCACTGACATCACTTATCTTTGCGCGGCAGATGATTGCGGTTGTTGACTCACTAAGCGATTTGGATCCGGGTGACCGTATTTCGCCCATTCTGGCGTTGGGTGGTGAGCTGCCTAAATGTGGTGATATCCGTGTAGAAACGCCGGATACCGCGCAGGCAAAAGAACTGCTCAAGTTCTGCCGTAAATTCACTGTGCCTTTGCGTCAGGCACTGCGTAAGCGTGGCGTATTGCTGGCAAAAGAAAACCCGAAAAAGCCGGTACTGCACGTTTGTTTTACGGCGCCAGGTTGTTGCCTCGTGGGCTACTCACTGACGAACAACAACTCACCGCACTTTATGGGTATTCACCGTCTTAAATTCCCACCTGAGGCGCCAAGCCGTTCAACCCTGAAGCTGGAAGAAGCGTTTCACGCATTTATTCCACGTGACGAGTGGGATGAGCGTCTAGCACCTGGCATGTGGGCGGTGGATTTGGGCGCATGTCCGGGTGGCTGGACGTATCAGTTAGTAAAACGCTCTATGTTTGTTCACGCTGTGGATAACGGCGCCATGGCGGAAAGCCTGATGGAAACCGGCCAGGTGAAATACCATGCGGTTGATGGTTTCAAGTTCGAGCCACCACGTAAGAACGTTTACTGGCTGGTGTGCGACATGATTGAAAAGCCTTACCGCGTGGCACAACTGATGGGTGAATGGCTGATCGAAGGCTGGGCAAAAGAAACTATCTTTAACCTCAAGCTGCCAATGAACCGCCGTTACGAGCAGGTGAGGGATGATCTACAAAACCTCAAGAAATTCCTGATTGAGAACGGTGTGAAATTTGAGATGCAGGCAAAGCATCTTTATCACGACCGTGAGGAAGTGACGGTTCACATCCGTGTACTGAAGTAATAAAAAACGGCAGCGAAAGCTGCCGTTTTTTATTGTACTGTTTCAGCCTGATACCGGATGTCCTGCAGATTGAAACCAAGAATTACATCAGTTTTCAGTGTTGCAACTTGCTTACAGCGAAGCGCCAGTGCCTCCTGCCCATCTAGTTTCTTTTTCCACTTTGGCTCGATATCGTCAGCGGCAAACAGCGCCTCCAGGTTGCCATAACGCTGGAGCAAGGTTGACGCGGTTTTCGGGCCAATACCAGGCACGCCAGATACACCGCTGGAACTAATGCCCGTCAGCCCCCAATAGTCAGTCAGTTGGGCCGGTTGTACGGCAAATTCTTTCTCAATAAACGGGCTGTCCAGCCAACGCTGCTGAAAGTAATCACGGATGCGGACAGTGGGTTGCAGTAGCTGGCAGTATCCTTTATCGGTGGAAACAATGGTCACCTGGCCATCATGGCTGGCGACTTTGATTGCGAGTGTGGCAATCATGTCATCAGCTTCATCACCGGAGGAGAGCAGGGAGTCGACGCCCATTTCCCAAAAGGCATCCTGGATATTGTCCAGCCCTTGCTGTAAGGCTTCTGGCATGGGCTTACGGCCTTGTTTGTATTCCGGCACCAATTCTGCCCGCCAGCCTCTGTCCTGCTCTGCATGATCAAAAACAGCCACAATGTGGGTTGGTGCAGAGGATTGAATGATTTTCTTTAGTGCACGGCAGCAGACCTGAGCCGTACCAGGAATGTCGTCAGGGTTTGGCTGTGCCGCATGCACACGGCGGATAAGGTTCATGGCGTCGATGATGACAAGATGAATGGACATGAGTCGCTCAATAAAAATGGCCCGTGAGGGCCATTCTAACCATAAACTGCCTGAAGGTGCAGGATTCAGGTATATCTGTTTGAGACAGTAGGGGAAATACTATTGCCCGTTGCTGCCCTGTACGATTTCATAGCAAGGGACGTAAGCAGTCCCTGGCAATTTCATGCGTTGTTGTTCAACAAAGCCCCGCAGCAGCTTGTCCATCTTCTTCATCAGCACACTGTCGCCATTGATTTTGAATGGGCCGTGGCGTTCAATTTCGCGGATCCCTTCTTCTTTCACGTTACCGGCTACAATGCCCGAGAAGGCCTGACGCAATGCCGACGCAAGTAATTCCGGACGCTGGTTCATGTGCAGGTCGAGATTCGCCATGTTCTCATGCGTTGGGGCAAACGGCAGTTGGAACTCCGGCGCGATTTTGAGTGACCAGTTGAATGAGTACGCATCACCGGTAGATTGGCGGTGCGCTTTCACTGCGGGCATGGCCTGCTTGATGATACGCGCGGCCTTGGCCGGATCGCCAATCACTATCTCATAGTACTGGGTTGCCTCTTCACCCAGCACATCCCGGATAAATTCATCAATGACACGGAAATAACTGGCGCTTTCCTCTGGGCCAGTAAGCACGACAGGCATTGGCTGCCCTTCGTTTTCCGGATGCATCAGTATGCCAAGCAGATAAAGCAGCTCTTCTGCCGTGCCTGCGCCACCAGGGAAGATAATGATCCCGTGACCAATACGTACAAATGCTTCCAGCCGTTTTTCGATATCCGGCATGATAACCAGTTCGTTCACAATCGGGTTTGGCGGCTCAGCTGCAATGATGGACGGCTCGGTCAGCCCAAGGAAGCGGCTGTCTTTTACCCGCTGTTTGGAGTGACCAATTGCCGCGCCTTTCATCGGGCCTTCCATTGCGCCCGGGCCACAACCTGTGCAGATATTCAGCTCGCGAAGACCAAGCTCATGGCCGACTTCTCGGGTGTACTGGTATTCCACTGGGTTGATGGAGTGACCACCCCAGCAAACCACGAGATCGGGATCTTTGCCCGGTACCAGCGCCTTGGCGTTACGCAGGATATCGAAGATCAGGTTGGTGACATGGCTGGAGTTGGTAAGGTTAAACACCTTGGCATGTTCCAGTTGCACGTTGACGTGAATGATATCGCGAAGCACGGAGAACATGTGCTCCTGTATTCCCCGGATAATTTTCCCGTCGACAAAAGCGTGCTCCGGCGGGTTAATCAGTTCCAGTTTGACGCCACGCTCGCGGCGCATTACGCGGATGTCGAAGGAGCGGTATTGTTCGAGTAATTCTTTTGAGCTGTCGGTATGGCTGCCTGAGTTCAAAACGGCCAGCGAGCAGTTTCGGTACAGGCGATAGAGATCGCTTTGCGCCGTGTCCTTGAGTCTGTCTACTTCAAGTTGGGATAAGAGATCCATCGCCCCGACCGGGCTGATATGCGTGATCATAGTCACCTCCTGTGCAGAGAAAACACACTGTATGGATGGAGGGTGCGAAGACACCATTATTTTTGTTTCGGCTGTTTTTATTCAATGGTTTAAAAATCAGTGTGTTAATAAACCATACACAGAGAATTTCGGATTAGCCAGTGATAGGGTAAAAAAACATCCAGCAGGAAGGAGATGAATATTGAGCGATCAGGACCAGAACAGTTTATTGCGTCCATTGTGCTTGGCGTTGTACAGCGCTGTGTCTGCACGCTCCAGGACATCGACCGGTGTATCTGTGCCGCGGAATACGCTGGCTCCCACAGAAACGGTGACCGTCAGACGGTCATCCTTGAACTTGAATGGTAGCTTAGCCACGGTTTCTCGGATGTTATCCAGGATAGCGTGACGAGTTTCCTCATTGGCATCCGGCAAAAGCACAACAAACTCTTCACCGCCGAAACGGGCGATAAAGTCGGTATCACGCAAGCATTGGTGAATGGTACGGGCTACCACTTTCAACACCTTGTCGCCGACCAGATGACCATATTGATCGTTAACATTTTTAAAGTGGTCAATGTCAATCATGGCCAGGCAGAAAGGAGTGTTGTAGCGGTGCCAGCAGCGGAATTCATGCTCAAGGCGATCATCCAGTGCTGCACGGTTGTAGACCTTGGTCAGGGGATCGAGCAGCAGCTTGCGCTCCTGATCGCCAAGACGTCGGCGGTAATCCATGGTCTGTTGGTAAAGCGCCTCGAGTTTCTGGTCAGCATGTTGCAGTTGCTCAAGCAATTGTTGTTCTCGTGCTTCCAGTTCTTTGTTTCTGGCCACGATAGCAGCCAAATTCACCGATACCTGTGAAAGGTTAGGGCGAAGCGTTTCGATAGAGGTATCCTGCTGAAGATGCATTTGCATTGCATCGACAGAAGCCGCGAGCTCATCCGTCAGCGCGCCACGCTGGCTGGCAAGAGACTGAGTACTGTCAATGGAGCGGCCGTTGTGACGTTGCAGTGCCGAGAGATCTTCGTTGACCTGGGCCAGGAAGGTCTGAGATGCCTTGCGTTCGTTGCGGGTGCCATCAAGGATAAGCTGGACAGATTCCAGCGTCAGTTCAAGCAGGCTCTGGGCATCCGGTGACAGCAAAAGGCGGCTTCGGATATCCAGCAGGCGATCACCCACTTCACCGTCAAAATCCAATTCAGTGATCAGGTGTTGTAACTGGCTGCAAAGCTGGTTGATGCGGTCAATATTGAGCAGATCACGTGCACTGAGGCCGTTGGATGGCAGAGAAAGCAGCTTGAGCGCACGCTCATACAGTTGCAACAAGCCGATGATTTTTTCTGTACTGCCTCTTTGCTGCGCCGCCGGGCTGGTCAACAAGGTGCGAAGGTCGCGTTTCAGCTGGGCGGGTAAACCGGGCAGGCACTTCAGCGTTTCGCCACTTTGCAGGAATTGGCATTCCAGCGCATCAGTGGATTTCTCAATTGCCTGATTGTGTCGGTTCACCATGCGCTCCACTAAAGCTAGTTGTGGGATGAGTCGGCTGACATTGTCCTGAGTGTCGAGATCACGATGGATTTGCGACAGGCGTTCGTTCAACTGTGTGTCGCCATGCACGCGGGAGGCAGCAATAAGACGGGAGATCAACCGTTTCAGGATCGCCGCTTCGCGTCGAGACTTTAAGGCCAGATCGCGAAATGCCAGCTGGGAATGCTGCAACTTTTCTTTAAGCTCGATGATATCTTCATCTGACGAGAAGTTGGACATAAAACGCGACTATATCTCCAAACCCCATCCAGACCGACAAAAGCCTGAAAAATAGGGTTGTTATTTCACTAACGCACGGGGGCAACGCCTAGCTATAACGGTTTATTGCTAGGCCTATCAATAGAATGGCGTCAGTTTTTATCAGAATCGTGAACCGTCTGCCAGTTAATTCCGCCGACCGCCGAAGTTTTAACCTTGATAAGCCCAGTGTTTATGCCGTCCAGACAGGCTTGGCGAACATGATTATCCGCAAAACAGGCTGCTGGCGTTGAGTCGATAGCGCTCAGGTGAACCCACTGGCTGGAGTGTTCAAGCTTGCAGGCCTGGCGCGCCGCGCCTGTTGCCATCAGCAGGATATCAATCAGTTCTTTGTCATTGATTGAGGTATAGGCGCGGGGCAGGAAGGGGTAGTCAGCCATCCCGATCCGCAGGCGGTCATCAACGTCTTCGAGACCACTTTTCTGGACAAAATCATCCACCATGGACTGAATACGTGCGGCCAGTTTTTCGGGCCCGCGGCGGGTTTCCGAATAGGCTTCGATATAGATGAACATGGCATCGGAAAAGTGATACAGGCGCGCTGGCTTGTGAATCACAGATTTTAGGTAATCCCCCAACTGGCGTTCGAGCTCCAGCCCTTGATGGTAGCCATGCTGCAGGTACACCACTTTGAGAAACGGAACTTCAAACATGGCAAAGCTCAGTTTGTCACTCAAAGGTTCGTGGATCATTTCTCCCAGATACCACTGTTCAAAGTGGGCGCTGCTTTTCGCCAGCGAGTTTGACAGCCTGTCATTGAGCATACGCAGGTTACGCAACCCACTGCGGGGGTGGGTATAAAGCTCGGTGCGCAGATCGTCGAGTTCTTGCTGGCGTAACGTTGCGGTGCGGTTACGCAGCAGCAGGATAAGCAGCAAGACTGCAAGGCTGCCAATCAAGAATAGGTTAACCTTTTTCTGCTCGACGATTTTCTCGGCATCTTCAGCCTGTTTGCGTTGCATGTCATCAAACTGAAGTTGCCGCTCAATCATGCGCTGACGATCAAGGAAAGACTCGGCTTCCTCGCGCTGCTTTTCAGTTTGGCTCTGCTGGGAAAGAACATCGTAGCGGCGTTGAACACTGAGCGCTTGTTGAAATTCCCCTTTTTTCTCGTAGGCTTTCGACAATGCTGACAGGCTTTGCAACGTAAGGTTAAGGCTTTGGACTTTCTCTGCGTTGTCCAGCGCTTGGGAAAGGGATTGGATAGCGGTGTCCGGTTTGTCCGCGGCGATCGCCATGTCACCGCTCAGGATCAGTGCATCGGTCAACGGACGGCGCAGCTCGTGTTTGGTGGCAATCTCAATGGCGTTGTCAACGTACTCGTCTGCGAGCTTGTACTTTTGTAGCTCGCGGTAAATCTTACCAATAGCGACATAAAGGCTGGCCATTTGTGCCGGACGTCCCAGCGAGGTCTCAATGTCCAGTGCATTGAAGTAGTTTGCCAGCGCAAAGTTGTAGCGTCCCTGTTCGCGGTAGATAGTCGCGAGCAGGGTTTGCGCTTCAGACAGCCCTCGGCTGATATCAAAACGGGCGTAAAACTCAGCGGCCTGGTTGGCATGTTGTTGTGCTTTTTCCAGCGCCCCCTGGTGCATATAAAGCGATGCCAGTGCCAGGTTTGCTTGGCCTATCTGGATGGTGAATTCGTTTTCACTGGCAAGCCAGTAGGCACTCAGTAATTCCGAGAGCGCGCGCTCATAGGATTTTCGGTTGAGATGATATTTGCCCAGAGCGATTTGGTAGCGCACCTTCCAGGACAGATCCGGGTTTTTGACCAACAGTGTTGCGACTTCGTCAAATTGAGCAAGGCTTTGCGCTTCTGTTTCCCCATTCTCGATAATGCAGGCATTGAGCAATTTTGACTCAAATTCCACGCGGGCAAGACTCGGTACTAGCTGATTGTCATCTGGCAGTTCTTCAAGCAAAGAATGAAGCAGTTTTACTGCCGTATTTGCCCTTCCATCCAGCGTGTAAAGCATTGATGCTTCAATGTACTTAGCACCCAGCCCTGCTAATTCGAGGTTGTTTTCAGCGATGAGTGCTTTTGCGAAGTTCAGTGCTTCCCAGGCTGCAGCATGGTTGCCTAACTCGCTGTTTGCTTTGGCGATGATGAGGTAAGCATGCACGGTGTTGAGTGGCGTTCGGATAGAGCGGTCCACTTCATTGTTCCCGTGAGCACGGTTTGCCGTATCCTCCAGCCGGCGCTGGATCAGATAGCGTTCTGACGCTTCCAGTGCTTTCTCCGGTGCGGTTTGCACCAGTTGTTCCGCTTCAAACAATGCGGGGGCGGAATACATACGGGCGTTGGCCGATGGACTGAGTGACAGGGACAGGGCAATCAGGGAAGCTGGCAAAAAGCGCATGGCGATAGGAATCTGAATGAGTGAAACAGGCGGGCTCTTAAAACGGAGCCCGCATGGGAATTACTGGCGCGCCAGGCGGTTGTTCTCGCTTGGCGTTTTACCCATGTTGGTACGGTATGGGTTGATATCCAGACCGCCACGGCGGGTATAGCGTGCGTACACTGTCAGCAACTCTGGCTGGCAGTAATGCATGATGTCGGTAAAGATACGCTCGACACATTGCTCGTGGAATTCATTGTGGCGACGGAATGAGACAATGTAGCGCAGCAATTTTTCGCGATTGATGCGTTTGCCTTTGTAGGCAATGCGCACCGAGCCCCAATCCGGTTGGCTGGTGATCAGACAGTTGGATTTTAAAAGGTTGCTGTTCACGGTTTCGGTGACGACCGGGCCGTCCGCAGCACCTTCTAACAGGCTAGGATCGAATTCGTAATTGTCGATTTCGATATCCTGCTCATCGATGTTCTCGCCACCAAAGGCGATAACAGGCGCGTTGGTGAACTCCTCCAGTGGAGAGAGGGTTACATCCACATCTTCACCGGCACAGGCTGACAAATCTTTTGCCAGTGTGTTCACCACTTCCTGCCAGTTTTCAAATTTGGTCTGGTTGAAGCTGTTGAGGTAGAGCTTGAATGACTTGGATTCAATCAGGTTCGGGCTGGTGGCAGGCAGGCGCACTTCACCAATCGCCACTTGTGGCAGGCCTTTCGGGTTCAGCCACGACAGTTCGTAGAGCGTCCAGATATCGTAGCCGCTGAATGGCAGCGAATCGCCCAGGTTCAGGTCATCGCGGTTGAGGCTACGTGGTACGGGTTGCAGCAGTTCGGGGGCATAATGCTCCTGATAGTCCGTTTTCTGACCTAACGTCAGGCCAGCGAGTTCTTTTGCATCTTGATATTTGCTCATACGGTTTTGCCACGGATCGATTAGAATGCGCAAAGTTTACTGAATCTTGAGGAATCTTGCTAATGAATCACTCTGTCACCCGTGCGCTTTGGTCTTTCAGTGAGCGCTTTGTTGACGGCTGGCACCAGAAACATGGTTCAAAGCCACAAAGTGACGCCTATTTGGGGCTCGAGTCGCCATGTACGGTACAGGAAACCAACGGGGTGGTGATTTGGCAACCGGTCAAGCGCGAAGCGTTGGCTGACTTTTCCAACGTGGAAAATGGCATTGGTATTCAGCTTCATGATGACATTAAAGCCTTTTATGCCGGTCAGTATTGTGGCGATATGCTGGCGCGTTTTGACGGGCTTTCGCTGGAGCTGATTCAGGTGTGGAGTGATGAGGATTTGCCGCGTTTGCAGGAAAATATCCTCGGCCACCTTTTGATGCAAAAGCGCCTTAAGCAAAATCCAACTGTGTTTATCGCGGCAACGGATGACGAACTGGATGTGGTTTCTATCTGCAATGTCAGTGGCGAGGTGATCAAAGAGCGAATTGGCACTGCTAACCGGACGGTACTGGCACCTAACGTGGAAACCTTTTTGTCGCAACTGACGCCAGAGGTTTAACCGTCGATGTATGTTGTAGAACTCACTTTCGAATGCTTTGATAACACCACCATTTCAGCCGTTGACCGGGCGGTAAATGGCCTGATGGATGCACTTCGCTACAACGGCCAGGTATTGGGACGGGAATTTCCAATGGTAATGGGAGACGGCCAATTCCATGTGCGTGCAGTGTGCCCGGAAAAAGACAGCCTGAGCCCAAAATACAGCAGCCCACAGGTGAAGCAAAAACTGAAACAACTGACAGATGCCTGCCTGTTGTCTCCGAAAGTGAAAGTGCTTGGGCGCGATATTAACTCTGAAGAGAGTGCACCCGATGAAGCGCGGAGCTGGCAGGTGATGTACACCACCTATGTTCACACCTGCTCACCATTGCGATGTGGTGAAACCCTGCTGCCAATTCCGCTTTATCGCATTCCTGCCACCTTTAATGGCGATCACAAAGCAGAAGTAAAGTGGCAGACCGAATGGCAGGCTTGCGATGAAATCCAGATGGCAGGCGCATTTAAGGCTGAGCATGCGGCTTTGGCGGAGATCCAGGATGCCGATAGCTTGCTGTTCCGCAAAGGGTGGGATATCCGTGGCCGTATTGAATACCTGACCAAGGTGCCTACGTACTACTATCAATACCGCGTCGGCGGAACGGATAAAGAGGGTGAGCTGGCAAGGAAATGCCCGAAATGTGGCGGCGAGTGGCTGCTGGAATCGCCACTGCACGATGTTTTCCACTTTAAGTGCGACGCTTGCCGTTTGGTCTCCAATCTCTCCTGGGACTTTCAATAGCAAAATTGGCCATTGAAACCCAGGCTTGGTTACTGGCGTTGCTCCAGCGCTTCAATGCGTGCAGTCAACGCCTTAACCTGTGCTTCCAGCTCGGCAATTCTCTGTTGAGCATCTTTCTCTTTCTCAACCAGTTCCACTTTGGGCACGGTACCGTTTTTCTTCCAACGCTGCAGCGCACTGATGATCAGCGGCATTGGCACGGGTTCGCTCAAGCGGCTTTTAATCAGCGCGACACTCGGGGTTTTCTGCTCAGCGACCAGGGTGTCTATGGCTTGTTGCAAAACGGAAGTGAAATCTTTGCTCATGGGGCTGTCCTTAAGGTAAGTGCGCATGGGCGCAAGAAATACCTTAACTTCTCCCTTTGCGCAACAGGGTGTCGAGTATATCGATATGCTCCGCCCAGTCCGCATCTTGGTGCATAGCCTCTTCGAGGAACTGGCGTTGACTTGGCGACCAGAAAGCCGCTTGCGCCAGACTCTCGTCATCAGAAAGGTGGTGGTTGGCTATAAATGTGTTGATAGCTTGGCTGTCAGCCGCTAATCCCAGCTGTTTAAACAGGTTTTCAAGATCATGGTTAAACACTTCCATCGTGCACCTCCTGTGAATATTCCGACAGTATAGAAGCTGATACTGCCAGTCACCGTGGTTATCTGTGAGAGATCTCTTACGCGCAAGTAGGATTATCCTGTTTTTAGTGATGGCTAAATCGGTAGCTCCTGTATTTAAATTCTTTAAATACAGCTTGTTACACGAACCTTCGTGTGGTGGGTGAAAAAATGTGACCCTCATCAGTAAGGGGAGGCTTGTTTAAGAAAACGGTTGGCGTAATCTTTTGGGTGTCGGAAGGGAACTGACACACGGAACAGGAACTAACACCACGGACTTGGTCGCTCAGGATGAGCAGGTAATGCAAGGAATGTGTTGCCGGCAAGGAAAGCGGAATTAGGGACACGGATGGAACCGTTGCAGTAAGCAGGATGTTTACTGGTCAGGATGACACTTAGGACAACCCGGGATTGGGGGCTTAAGGAAATCACTTCAGGACGAAGTAAGGACACCCTCAGGAAGAGGATGAGAATCGAGAATCGGAATGCTCGATGGGTCATGGTAAGACCGAAGGACACCTCCAGGAAGGAGAGATAAGGATTACGCTGAAGGAATCAGCTACTGATCAAGGACTGATGCAGGGAGCAAATTTCGTAGCCGGATAGCTGCAAGTAAGACCTCAAGGGCGCGACGAAAGTCGCGCCCGCTCTTTTTTGTAGCGCTGCATTTCCCAAGCTTTTCTTCGCGGAGCGTTATCGCTTTTACCCCATCTTTGGTTTCTAATCTCTAATCTCTTGTCTCGCTCTTTGTTCTCTGCCTTTTCTGTCTCCACATCAAGAATATAACCACAAGCTGATAACAAATTAGCGATAAATGCTGATCCTCAACGGAAACGCCCAAAGTTGACGGTGCATTATTCGGTTGATATAGCTGACAGGCTTGTGAGATATCTCTTACATGAAGGTAAGAAACGACTGTTTTCAGTAGGGATAGTGGTAAAAGTCTTAAAAATAAAAGATTAAAATTCAATGGTTTGTGTGATTGTGTGATTGTGTGTTTGATAAGTGTGATGAGAATCACGCTGAGGTTGGTTGTTTTGGAAATTGGTTCGCGTAATCTTCTCGGTGTCGGAAGGGAACTGACACACGGAACAGGAACTAACACCACGGACTTGGTTGCTCAGGATGAGCAGGTAATGCAAGGAATGTGTTACCAGCAAGGAAAGCGGAATTAGGGACACGGATGGAACCGTAGCAGTAAGCAGGATGTTTACTGGTCAGGATGACACTTAGGACAACCCGGGATTGGGGGCTTAAGGAAATCACTTCAGGACGAAGTAAGGACACCCTCAGGACGAGGATGAGAGTCGAGAACTGGAATGCTCGATGGGTCATGGTAAGACCGAAGGACACCTCCAGGAAGGAGAGATAAGGATTACGCTGAAGGAATCAGCTACTGATCAAGGATTGATGCAGGGAGCAAATTTCGTAGCCGGATAGCTGCAAGTAAGACCTTAAGGGCGCGACGAAAGTCGCGCCCGTTCTTTTTTCTGCGCCACAAACTTTTTCTTAATGGCCTTCTATCACTGGATACGCAGGCATATACATCTCCTGGATCCGCATTCCTTTCATCACGGCATAGCCCTGATAGCAATCAAGACCGTTCACTGAAAATTCAAAGTAATAGCGGGTCTGGATATTCAAAGGCCCTTTTGGCCAACCGAAAGAATGGCTTCCCCGCGCAATAGAAATAAGCTGTACATCGACCTGTTGGCAGCGGCGCTGGATAAAGCCTCTGGCCAACTCACTCTGGCGACGTTGCTGCCAGAACAGACTGGCGGCAACGGCTATCAATAGAATCCACAGCAGATCGCTAATCATGGCTCAGGCCTTCACGCTTTGTTGCAGTTGCTTGACTGCCTCAAGCAGTGTCGGTGAAGCAGCGCCGTGCAACAGTGACAACACCTGTGGACGCAGGGCTGGGATCATCACCAAATCCGCAACCATTTGCTGGAAAAAAGCTTGATCGTTTTGTTCTGCCACGGCGATGAGGAACGTATCCAGCAAATCGCTTTGGCTGAGCGCCTGCCAGCAACGTCCGGCAATGGCAATCAACATTTCCCGGTGGCGAAGGGAAGGCTGTGCCAGAACAGTTTCAATGATCCGCTGTAACCTTGAAGATTCGGCACCTGCCAAAGCCCTGACATGGGCGGTAAGCAAAAACAGATCGGCTTCATTGCTAGCAAGCTGTGCCTGAATAGCGTCTTCGAGTCGCTCTGCCAGTGATGCGGGAACCGCGCAGTGCTCAAGACAACCCAATAACGCATATTTCGGGGTTTCCGGCATATTGGCAACCGCCTTGCGCAGGCGGGTAAGGTTATTGTGCTTGTCCATACGAGCGCAGAGGTCTGCAATACCCTGCAGGCCAACGCCCTGCCATTGCTCCCAGCCCAGCTCACCAGAGGTGTAGTGCTGCGCATGGTCATAATACTGGCTGGCAGGCTGGTTCAGGCGTGAGGTCAAAAAGGCATGGAAAATCGCCTTTTTGTCATCCTGCGGGTTGAAGGTATAGGGGTTGTTTGCCAGCTTCTCCTGCTCTTCCTCGGTCGGGGTTTTGTCCAGTGTTGCGCCCATAGCTTGTGCTACGTACTGGATAAAATCCCCCAGTGCGGCTTGGTTTAGTAACCCCCGCTCATCAAGTGGCATTTTGAGGAACCAAATCCACGGCGCTTGACCTGCCTGCCAAAAGGCGATGCCCAACTGAGCATGCTGTTGGATAGGGTAGGGATAGGGCGCGCGGTTTTCTTCAATGGCAACAAAATCCTTTTGGCTGATTTCTGTCACGCGGCGGCTGAGATCAAACACCAGATAATCACAGTTGGCTTGATCGAGAATGGCATGAAGAGAGAGCGAATTTTCCATAAAACTTCTATTGCTGTTGCCACTGCTGGCGGTAAATAAGAAAGGCATCAGTATATCAGCCGTAATTCTGGATGCGGAGTTTTCACCGCCTCCTGTGTTTTTTGATATGCTTGCGCGAACCTGAAATTTCAACCCATGCTGCTAAAGAAGAGAGCATTATCATGAACCAACACCAAAAAGTCGGCGTGTTGCTGGTGCAGTTACAGGATGCCCTTGAGCAACATGGTTACTGGCAACCGACACCGCCTTCTGAAGACAAACTGGCCAGCACTGAGCCATTTGCCATTGATACCCTGTCTTGTACCGAGTGGCTGCAATGGATTTTTCTGCCAAAGATGCAATTTTTGGTCGAACACAACTTTCCGCTTCCGCAGGCTTTTTCCATTTCACCCTACGTGGAAGAGGCGTTGAAAGGTGCTGAAGGCGGGCAGGCTATTACCCAGGTGTCGGTAGATATCGACGCTTTGTTCAGTCACGCATCACAGTAAGTCATTATGCAATTAGAAAACATGCCATCAGAAGAAGTGCGGTTGGAAGCACCGGAAAAAGTAGAACTTGAGATACTGTATCGCGATGAATGGTTAGTCGCGGTCAACAAACCGTCCGGCATGCTGGTCCACCGCTCCTGGCTCGATAAAGCAGAAACGCGCTTTGTGATGCAAACCCTGCGTGATCAGATTGGCCAGCATGTGTTTCCGCTGCACCGTCTGGATCGCCCAACATCCGGTGTGTTGCTGTTTGCCCTGTCTTCTGAAATGGCCTCACAGATGATGCCAAAGTTTGCCGGTCGTGATATCCACAAAACCTACCATGCAGTTGTACGTGGTTGGGTAAAAGAAGGGGCGACGCTCGATTATCCGCTCAAAGAAGAGTTGGATAAGGTCGCTGACAAGTTCGCTACCGCAGAGCCAGAGGCGAAAGAGGCCATTACTGAATATCAGCCTGTTGCCTATGCGGAACTGCCAATCCCAATGGGGCGCTACCAAAGCTGCCGTTACACGCTGGTGGAAATGAAGCCGCATACTGGGCGAAAGCATCAGCTTCGACGTCATATGCACCACTTGAGTCACCACATTGTCGGTGATGTAAACCATGGCGATGGCAGACACAACCGCTTGTTTAGACAAGAATTTGACTGTCACCAATTGCTTTTACATGCATCACGTACGGAGTTTTTGCATCCGGTCACTGGAGAGCCATTGGTGATTGAAGCCAAAGTTGACCCTGTCTGGCGACGTGTGCTCGACGGCCTTGGCTGGCAGGAGTTGTTGTAATAAAAAAACCGCCGTCGGCGGTTTTTTTAATGCTTGTTACCAGATGGTTGCCGTTAGAGTTTTTCCAGATCCGATTCGATCTCGGCGATCTTGCTGGCCACCACTTTTTCCAGGTGACGGAGGTCGTGAAGGATCTTCTTCTTCACGTCGTGCTCGTTTTGCTCCGCACGTACAATTTTATCCAGCTCATCTACAACCAGAGACAGGCTGCGGTTGATTTCAGTCACCTGACGGAAGCGGCCGCTACCGCTGTCTACGACCACATTTTTACGCTGGCGCGGATATTTGAACTTCACGCTTTTTGCGAACAGCTCGCCTTTGGCTTTGTGAAAATAGATCTTCAGCGTGTCTGAATTGGCTTCCTGGCGAAGTGTGTAACGTTCGATGTTTTCCGGATGTTCTACGCCGATGTTTTTTAGATTTTCATACATAACTGCCGCCTTATTTTTGCAATCAGACTACTTTTTCAATCACTTATTGTTCACTTTAGCAGCAGTCCGAAATCCCCCCAATAACCGCACTGATCAAAGTCTGAGACTTGTGGTCAAGATCGCTTAATGTGCTGCCAGACGGAAGGGGTCTGGCAGCAAATAGCATCAGTGGGCGTCACTTAAAGTATCAAATAGTGCTTCGCGCAGCGCCTGCTGGGCTTCATCAGACAGCGCCTGTCGCTCACCGTCGGTCACAATGAAGAAGTCTTCTGCACGCTCCCCAATGGTGGTGATCTTGGCTGCCTGTAATGATACGCCCTGACGGGCAAAAACCGCCCCGACCCTTGCCAGCAGCCCCGGTGTATCCAGTGCGACCAGTTCCAACAAGGTGCGACGTCCGGTGCGGGTTGGCAGGAAAGAAACCTGGGTTTTTACATTGAATGCCATCAATTTGCGCGATGCGCGCTTCACCGGAATGGTAATCGCCCCGTCCTGAATCAGGGCGTGTGCGACCCCTTCGCGGATTTTTTCGTGCCGATCGTGGGGGATCGCTTTGTTGTTGGCATCCAGCACCATAAAGGTATCAAGGGCAAAGCCGTCTTTACTGGTCATGATCTGGGCGTCATGAACACTGAGATTTTTCTTGTCCAGCGCCGCTACCACACGGGCAAACAGACTTGGTTTGTCCTGGCTGTATACGAATATCTCAGTGCCGCCCCGGGTGGCATTTTTACTTACAAGCACCAAAGGCTCATCGCTTTGATGCGCGAGGATATGCTCGCTGTGCCAGGCAATTTGCTTGTGGGTGTGACGCAGGAAATAGTCGGCTTTGAAGCGTTGCCACAAGAGCTCAATTTCTCGCGGCGTGTGACCGTGTTTTCTCAGCAGTGCCGAGGCCAGTTGCTGGTTGTGACGGATACGCTCTCGGATATCCGGCGGGTTTTCCAGCCCACGGCGCAGTGCTTTCTGCGTCGAGTAGTAAAGCTCTGCCAGAAGGGTGCGTTTCCAACTGTTCCAAAGCTCAGGGTTGGTGGCGTTGATGTCTGCCACTGTCAGGCAAATCAGGTAATCAAGGCGCTCTTCGTCGCGCACGGTCTGGGCGAAATCGGTGATCACTTCCGGATCATAGATATCTCGTCGCTGCGCGGTCACTGACATCAGCAGGTGGTTGCCGACAAGCCAGCTCACCAAATTGGCTTCCGGGCGCGAAAAACCGTGGTCGATACAGAACTCATACGCTTCAACAGCACCGATTTCTGAATGGTCGCCGCCGCGTCCTTTGCCGATATCGTGGAAAATCGCGGCCAGCAGCAAAAGCTCTGGCTTGGCAAGGCGCGGATAAACGTCGCAACAGATGGGATGGCGGTCGCGGTTTTCCTCAATGGTATAGCTGTGAATGTGTTTGAGCAGACGCACAGTGTGCTCATCCACGGTATAGGCGTGGAAAAGGTCAAACTGCATCTGGCCGACAATCTGACTCCACTGAGGCAGGTAGGCGGACATGACGCCGTGTTTGTGCATCAGTGGGAAAGCTTTGAACAGGGCATTAGGGTGCCTTGTCAGGGTGACAAACTTTTCTTTGGCTTCCGGGATATCACACAAGAATCGGTTGAGACGGCGGCGCGCGGTGCGAAGCTGGCGCAGGGTTGGTGCCGAGATAGATTCAATCGATTTGTCATTGGCAATATGCAGGAACATGTCCAGGATGGTTTCCGGCCGAGCCTGGAACAGTGCAGGTTTGCGCGCTTCTATCTGGCGGCCGTGGCGCTGAAAGTCGTTACTGAGGATCTCGATGGTTTTGCTGTCTGGTTCGTTTTCAATCGCCTGGGCGAAAAGCCGGATCAGCATTTTGTTAAGCTCAGAGACTCTGCCGAGGGTGCGGTAGAAGTCTTTCATCATCAGCTCAATGGCGCGGTTTCCTTCGCCCTGGTAGCCCAGCGATTCAGCGACGGAGGGCTGGTGTGCAAAGGTCAGACGGTTGTCATAACGGCGAAGCTCAAGATGCAAGGCGAATCGGATACGCCACAGCATGGTCTGACACTCGTCCAGTTCGCGGAACTCTGCATCCGTGAGAAAGCCATATTTGCTCATTTCACGCAGGCTGGTGGCGCCGAAATGGCGACGGGCAATCCAGCTTAGGGTATGGATATCTCGCAGGCCGCCGGGGCTGGATTTGATGTCAGGCTCCAGATTGTAGGCGGTATCATGGTAGCGGGCGTGACGCTCTTTCTGCTCTTTGACTTTGGCTTTAAAAAACTTTTCGCTCGGCCAGAACTGCTCTGAATGAACGCGGCTTTTCAATTCATTGAAAGTGCGCTCATTGCCGCAAAGCAGCCTTGCTTCCTGCAAGTTGGTCGCAACGGTCAGGTCATCCAGCCCGACATCAAAACATTCAGCCAGGGTGCGCACGCTGTGCCCCACTTCGAGCTTTAAATCCCACAGCAGGGTAAAAAATTCACTGATACGTGCCTGATAGTCTGTATCAATCCCACTTTCAGAAAGGATCAGCAGGTCGATGTCGGACAATGGGTGCAACTCGCGGCGACCATACCCGCCGACCGCAATCAACGCCAGGTTGGGGTGGTGGCTAAAGGCGAAGTGATGCCAAAGACGCGTTAGCAGCGCATCCATGTAGTCAGAACGCTCATAAACCAAATCGGTCACCAAGCCTTTATCGAGAAAGATGCTCTTTTGCTGCTCGCTGAACAGGGCGAGTTGTTGCTTTAAAAAGGCGAGGTTGAGTTGGTCTTCGGTGAGATCGCGCGGGGAGAGCAAAACGTTGTCCATTGTCGTCCTTGATAAAAAAAGCCGGCTCGTGAGCCGACTTTTTAATGATTAAGCGTTGACCAGAATACGTGGCAGTTTTTCGTCACTGCGCAGGGTCAGGATTTCACAGCCATTGTCTGTTACTAGAATGGTGTGTTCCCACTGCGCCGATTTTTTGCCATCTTCGGTGTATACCGTCCAGCCATCTTCATCGTCCAGAACCGTGCTGAACTTGCCCGCATTGATCATCGGCTCGATGGTAAAACACATGCCGGCTTTCATCACAGTGCGGTCACTGTTTTTGTAGTGCACCACTTGCGGCTCTTCATGGAACTCTGCGCCAATGCCGTGGCCACAGTAATCTTTCACGATGGAGTAGCGACGCGGACGGTTCTTGATGAACTTCTGAATTTCAGTACCGATGTCACCCACGCGGGCACCCGGTTTTACTTTCTTCAGCGCCTGATACAGGCTTTCCTGCGCAACGTGGCACAGCGCTTTGTCTTCCGCTGATACCTCACCTACCAGGAACATCTTGGAGGTGTCGCCGTGGTAACCGTCTTTAATCACGGTCACGTCGATATTGACGATATCACCGTCTTTCAATACTTCTTCTGTGCTTGGGATGCCGTGACATACCACGTGGTTGATGGAAGTACAGATTGATTTCGGGAAACCGTGGTAGTTCAGCGGCGCTGGAATCGCCTGCTGGGTTTCTGTGATGTATTTGTGGCAAATCGCATCCAGCTCTTCGGTAGACACGCCTGCTTTCACGTGTGGCTCGATCATCTCAAGCACTTCCGCTGCAAGGCGACCGGCCTCACGCATTTTTACAATTTCTTCAGCCGATTTGATAATGGCGCTCATTGCTTTCTCTCAGTTGGCTCCCTGAATTTTAGGTCAAAATCGTTCAGGGAGGATGGGACTGCATTTAATACATAGTATCAATCGCATCGCGAAGTGTGAACCTCGGGCTACACGGTGGTCACTTTTTTATGCTGGATTAAAGGATGCTTTTTGTGGTATAAAGCGCGCCGAAATACGCCTTAATGGTTAATCCAAATTTGGGTTCCACTAACGTGGTTTCACTAAACACTTATTTTTAACACACACACATATCGGCACATGCTCCGGGGTGCCCCTTGCGGGTCGGATGTATGGGATATGTGGAGGCCTAACCCCGAGAGGAATTAAAATGGCTACTGTTTCAATGCGCGACATGCTGAAAGCTGGTGTTCACTTCGGTCACCAGACCCGTTACTGGAACCCTAAGATGAAGCCATTCATCTTCGGTGCACGTAACAAGGTTCACATCATCAACCTAGAAAAAACTGTACCAATGTTCAACGACGTACTGGCTGAGCTGACCAAAGTTGGTGAGCGTAAAGGTAAAGTATTGTTCGTTGGTACTAAGCGTGCCGCTAGCGAATCTGTAAAAGCAGCAGCAGAAAGCTGTGATCAGTACTACGTGAACAACCGTTGGTTGGGCGGTATGCTGACTAACTGGAAAACTGTTCGCCAGTCAATCAAACGTCTGAAAGATCTGGAAACTCAGTCAACTGACGGTACTTTCGAGAAGCTGACTAAGAAAGAAGCTCTGATGCGCACCCGTGAAATGGAGAAACTTGAGAAGTCTCTGGGCGGTATCAAAAACATGGGCGGTCTGCCAGACGCACTGTTCGTAATCGACGCTGATCACGAGCACATTGCTATTAAAGAAGCAAACAACCTGGGTATCCCAGTGTACGCGGTAGTTGATACCAACTCTGACCCAGACGGCGTTGATTTCGTTATCCCAGGTAACGACGACGCGATTCGCGCAGTTCAACTGTACCTGAACGCTGCAGCACAAGCTTACAGCGAAGGCCGTAGCCAGGACATCGTAGCTCAAGCTGAAGACGAGCTGGTTGAAGTCGCTGAATAAGACACTTGCTCCTTGTGAGCGTTCTTAGCCATCAGACTGTCACAGACAGCGCTGTAAGCTAAGTAGGTTAGCAGGGGCCAACTACGGGCCCCTGATTTTTACCCAAATAGTTTCGAATCGAGGAATGAACAATGGCTGTTACCGCTGCCCTGGTAAAAGAACTGCGCGAACGCACTGGCGCAGGCATGATGGAATGTAAAAAAGCACTGGTTGAGACCAACGGCGACATCGAGCTGGCGATCGAAAACATGCGTAAGTCTGGCGCTGCGAAAGCTGCTAAAAAAGCAGGTAACGTTGCAGCTGAAGGCGCAATCATCATCAAAGAATCTAACGGCGTTGCTGCGCTGGTAGAAGTTAACTGCCAAACTGACTTCGTTGCTAAAGACAGCAACTTCACTACTTTCGCAAACGCAGTAGCTGAAGCAGCTGTAGCGTCTAAAGCGTCTGTAGAAGAACTGCAAGCTCAGTTCGAAGACGACCGCGTAGCACTGGTTGCTAAAATCGGCGAAAACATCTCTATCCGTCGCGTATCTTACGTTGAAGGTTCAGCGATGGCTTCTTACCGTCACGGCGAGCGCATCGGTGTTGTTGTTGCTGGTGAAGGCGACGCAGAAACTCTGAAGCACATCGCAATGCACGTTGCAGCATCTCGTCCAGAGTACGTTAACCCAGAAGACGTACCAGCAGACGTAGTTGCTAAAGAGCGCGAAGTTCAAGTTGAAATCGCGATGAACGAAGGCAAGCCTAAAGAAATCGCAGAGAAAATGGTTGAAGGCCGCATGAAGAAATTCACCGGCGAAGTTTCTCTGACTGGTCAACCTTTCATCATGGAGCCTAAGAAAACTGTAGGCGAAATCCTGAAAGAGAAAGGCGCTTCTGTTTCTACCTTCGTACGCCTGGAAGTAGGTGAAGGTATCGAGAAAGTTGAAGGCCTGAGCTTCGCAGAAGAAGTTGCAGCTGCTCAGAAAGGTTAATTCCTCTTTGAGACCCAAAAGACCGCAGAAACCTGCGGTCTTTTCACAATCCCATCCGTAGAAGTAAGTGCCTAAAGGTAGTGAGAATGACTACAAACCCTAAACCAGCCTATCAACGTATTTTGCTTAAACTGAGCGGCGAAGCGCTGCAAGGAAAAGAAGGTTTTGGTATTGACCCAGCCGTACTGGACCGTATGGCGCAAGAAATCAAAGAACTGGTTGAACTTGGCGTACAAGTTGGCTTGGTAATCGGTGGCGGTAACCTGTTCCGCGGTGCTGGCCTTGCAGAAGCGGGTATGAACCGGGTTGTGGGCGACCACATGGGTATGTTGGCGACCGTGATGAACGGCCTGGCAATGCGTGATGCACTGCATCGTGCCTATGTGAACGCACGGGTAATGTCTGCAATCCCACTGAACGGTGTGTGTGACAGCTACAACTGGGCAGAGGCAATCAGCCAATTGCGCAACGGCCGCGTTGTTATCTTCTCTGCAGGTACCGGTAACCCATTCTTTACCACTGACTCGGCTGCATGTCTGCGTGGTATTGAAATTGAAGCGGACGTCGTGATCAAAGCAACCAAAGTTGACGGTGTATACACTGATGATCCGGCGAAGAACCCGGATGCTGAGCTTTACAGCAACTTGACGTATCAAGACGTTCTGGAAAAAGAGCTGAAAGTGATGGACCTGGCTGCGTTTACTCTGGCTCGTGACCACAAGATGCCAATCCGTGTTTTCAACATGAACAAGCCGGGTGCATTGCGTCGTGTTGTGATGGGTGAGCAGGAAGGCACACTAATTAATAACGGTTAATCGAATTTAGTGGCATAATCCCACTCGTTGAATAAAGAATTTTCAAGGATATTCTCGTGATCAATGAAATTAACGCAGATGCGAAAGAGCGCATGCAGAAAAGCGTTGAAGCGCTGAAGAACACCCTGTCTAAAATCCGTACCGGTCGTGCGCACCCTGCGCTGCTGGACGGTCTGTCAGTAGATTATTACGGCTCAGCAACACCACTGAAGCAATTGGCTTCTATCGTTGCGGAAGATGCACGTACTCTGGCAGTGACTGTTTTCGACAAGTCTGTTTCTAAAGCAGTTGAGAAAGCGATCATGACATCAGATCTGGGTCTGAACCCAATGTCTGCTGGTGCGGTTATCCGCGTTCCGCTTCCTCCGCTGACTGAAGAGCGTCGTCGTGATCTGGTTAAGATTGTACGTGGCGAAGCCGAAGGTGGTCGTGTTGCTGTGCGTAACATCCGTCGTGATGCGAACGGCGATCTGAAAGCGCTGCTGAAAGAGAAAGAAATCTCTGAAGATGAAGAGCGTCGCGGTCAGGAAGATATCCAGAAACTGACTGATGCAGCGGTAAAAGAAATCGATACGATTCTTGAAGCAAAAGAAAAAGAGTTGATGGAAGTTTAATTCCGGCTACACTCTGACTCCATTGCCAAAGCGCTGTGCTAGCAGTACAGCGCTTTTTCTTTGCGAAGGATAATGATGAGCTTTCAGTCTTCCCATCCCGATATAGATCCAAGTCTGTTGCCCAAGCACATTGCCGTCATCATGGACGGAAACGGACGTTGGGCTAAAGCGCGTGGCAAAGCGCGTATGTTCGGTCATAAAGCCGGCGTTGAAGCCGTGCGCAAAACGGTCTCTACCGCCAACCGTCTCGGTATCCAGGTTTTAACCCTGTTCGCGTTCAGCAGTGAAAACTGGCGACGACCAGAAGAAGAAGTCAGCTTGCTGATGGAACTTTTTGTCACTGTGCTGGGCCGCGAAGTTAAACGACTTCACAAAAATGGCGTAAAGCTTAGGGTTATTGGCGATACTTCGCGCTTTAGCCAGTCATTACAAGATAAAATCGCTGCCGCAGAAGCGCTGACGGCCAATAACACCCGATTGGTACTGAATGTCGCGGCCAACTATGGTGGCCAGTGGGACATCATGCAGGCGGTGAGCAAACTTGCCGGTCAGGTGGCGAAAGGGGAAATCCCTGCCGAGCAACTGACGGAAGCCGATTTGCAGGTACATCTTTCTACCGCCGGTTTGCCCGATGTGGATTTGATGATCCGTACCAGCGGTGAATGTCGCATCAGCAACTTCATGTTGTGGCAGGCAGCTTACGCTGAACTGTATTTTACCGAACAATTCTGGCCAGATTTTGACGAGACCAGTCTCACTGAAGCCATTGCTTGGTTTATTAACCGCGAGCGCCGTTTTGGCTGCACCGGTGAGCAGATCAAGGCCATGTTACAAGTAGAAAAGTAGAGGGTTTCGTTTGCTGAAACAACGTGTTTTAACGGCGGCGGTGTTAGCACCACTTGTTATCGCGGCTATTTTCTTTTTGCCGTTTCAATATTTCGTGATTGCGGTAGCGGGCATTACGCTGCTTGGGCACTGGGAGTGGACCAAGTTTGTGACTATGTCATCACGTTTTAGTGCATTTATTTTCCCTGCCATTATCTTGCTGGCTTCTTTGGGTTTTGTTTTGCCGGTTTCTGAAAACGGCATGTCTCTTTCTTCCTTAAGTGGCGGCACGTTTGCTGTTATTGGTGCATTGTGGTGGCTTGTGGCTACTGTGATGGTGCTTCGCTATCCCAAAGGAACCCGCGGATGGGCGCAAAGCAATGTCATGCAGCAGGGATTTGGCATCCTCACTCTGTTGCCTTTCCTTTGGAGTGTCCTCCTGCTTCGCGCTTATCACTACGATGCGACCCCATTCCTTGGCGCAAAATTGGTGTTGCTGGTCTGTTTGCTGGTATGGTCTGCAGACAGTGGTGCCTATTTCGCCGGTAAGCGATTTGGTAAACGTAAAATGGCACCGTCGGTGAGTCCGAACAAAACCATTGAGGGTTTGATTGGTGGCATTGCGGCTGCGATTGTAGTGACACTCGGTGCCGCAGAATATCTAGCTATTCCATTCTCATCCCTGCCGGTATTGGCGGTCATTGCTTTGGTTACCGCTTTTGCCTCTGTACTGGGCGACCTGGCGGAAAGCATGTTTAAACGTGTGGCCGGTGTGAAAGACAGTGGCAGTATCCTGCCAGGACACGGTGGTATTCTCGACAGGATTGACAGCCTGACGGCTGCTTTCCCGGTTTTCACTGTGTTGTACTTCTGGTTGGCATAACGAATTCACCGGCGTAAAGCCGGTGAATTGTCTTCTGGCTGGATGAAACAGTTTTTAGAGTCTTCTTATGCGTAAGATCACTATCCTCGGAGCGACAGGCTCAATCGGCAGCAGTACGCTGGCCGTGATTGCACAAAATCCTCATGCTTATCAGGTGTTCGCACTGGCGGCGAATGCCAATGTCAACGACATGATTTTGCTGTGCCTCAAATGGCAACCCACCTTTGCAGCAATGGCTGATGAAACCGCTGCTGCTGCGTTGAGACTGGCGCTGAAAAACCAGGGCTGTAAGACAGAGGTCTTGAGTGGCGTAGAGGGGCTTTCGGCGCTTGCTGCCCATGAAGAGGTCGACACCGTCATGGCAGCGGTGGTTGGCGCTGCAGGTCTTATTCCTACCATGGCGGCGGTGAAAGCGGGTAAACGTGTCCTGCTGGCCAACAAGGAAGCGCTGGTGATGTCCGGTCAGTTTTTTATTGACGCGGTTCATCAGTATGGCGCTGAGCTTCTTCCTGTCGACAGTGAACACAATGCAATTTTCCAGTGTTTGCCTCAAGCGATTCAATCCCGTCCTGGCATTTGTGATTTGGCGGCAGAAGGCGTGAGTAAGATTTTGCTGACCGGTTCAGGTGGCCCGTTCCGTTATAGCGAACTTGATGCATTGCAGTCGGTGACACCGGCGCAGGCAATTGCCCATCCAAACTGGTCAATGGGGCCTAAAATCTCCGTCGATTCAGCCACGATGATGAATAAAGGGCTGGAGTACATCGAAGCGCGCTGGCTGTTTAACGCAAGCCGCGAGCAGCTTGAGGTGATCATTCATCCCCAGTCAGTCATCCATTCGATGGTGCAATACCGCGATGGTTCGGTATTGGCGCAGATGGGGCATCCTGATATGTGTACCCCGATTGCCTATGCTATGGCCTATCCGTCGCGCATTGAGGCTGGCGTTAAACCGCTCGACTTCAGTGAGATTGGGGAGTTTACGTTCCTTAAACCTGACTTTAACCGCTACCCGTGCCTCAAGCTTGCTATCGATGCTTGCTATGTTGGCCAGGCTGCAACAACAACCCTCAACGCCGCAAACGAAATTGCGGTGGATGCCTTTTTGCAAGGGCAGATTGGGTTTATGCAGATTGCTGAAATCAACGATGCTGTGTTACAAGATTCCCAACTGGTTGAACCATCTTGTATTGATAGCCTCTTACAAACAGATGCGAAGGCTCGCGAGATGGCTAAAGAACGGATTATGAGGTTAGCGCGATGAGCAGTGTACTGTGGAATCTGCTTTTCTTTTTGATTGCACTCGGCATTTTGATTGCCGTGCACGAGTTTGGACATTTCTGGGTTGCCCGCCGTTGTGGCGTGAAGGTTGAGCGGTTCTCTATCGGGTTTGGTAAAGCCATTTGGAACCGTGTCGGCAAAGATGGCACGGAATACACTCTGGCGATGATCCCGCTCGGCGGCTACGTCAAAATGCTCGATGAGCGTGTCGATGATGTGCCGGAAGAGATGCGCGAGCAGGCCTTCAATAACCGTCCCTTGTGGCAGCGCAGCGCCATTGTCGCTGCTGGTCCTATTGCCAACTTCCTGTTTGCGATTTTTGCCTACTGGCTGGTAATGGTCATTGGTACGCCAGCCGTCAAGCCGGTGATCGGTGAGGTTGCTCCCCAATCTATCGCTGCTAAGGCTGGTGTAGAGCCAGGCATGGAACTAACCGCCGTTTCAGGCATCAAAACGCCTGATTGGGAATCGGTTAACCTCCAGCTTATTTCCCATATTGGTGACGATAACATGCGTTTGACGGTCAAACCGGAAGAAAATGCAGGGTATACCGTTGACCGAAATCTGGATTTGGCTGAGTGGTCATACGATCCTGAATCACAATCCGCGTTGCGGACATTGGGCATGACCCCATATCGCCCGGCGATCACTGGCGAGATTGCGCAAGTGATGGAAAACAGCGCGGCAGAGCGAGCCGGTTTGCAAGTGGGTGATACCTTGCTTTCCGTAAATGGTAATGCGTTTGATGACTGGCAGTCAGTGGTGAATGCTATTCGTCAAAATCCAAATCATAGCTTACCAGTCACAGTGAGCCGCAATGGTCAGGACATCAATCTGACCCTGACGCCGGATAGCCGGGAAGAAGGAGAGGCGGCTGTTGGCTACGCCGGGTTTGCGCCGACTGTTGAGCCATGGCCTGAATCGCACCAGTTTGTCCTGCAATATGGTCCGTTAGATGCGGTACCTGCAGCGCTAGACAAAACTTGGCAAGTGGTGGTGCTGACGGCGGAAATGATCAAAAAGCTGTTCACCGGTGACGTGGCAGTGAAAAATTTGAGTGGGCCTATCTCAATTGCCAAGGGTGCAGGGATGACCGCAGACTTCGGTCTGGTATACTTTCTCGGTTTTCTCGCTCTGATCAGCGTGAATTTAGGCATTATTAACCTGTTACCGTTACCGGTTTTGGACGGCGGACACCTGTTGTTTTTTGGTATTGAAGCCGTGACACGTCGCCCCGTCTCTGAACGTGTACAGGATATGGGATATCGGGTTGGCTCAGCTATCATCGTCGTGTTGATGGCAGTAGCGATATTTAACGATTTCGCCCGACTATAAAAATCAGCGATTAGCAAGGAAAAGTCAGAGCAGCAATGGCGATTAAAAAACTTTTACTGGCCTCTCTTCTATTCTCAGGATCTGTCACGGCTGATCAGTTTGTGGTGGAAGACATCAAGTTTGAGGGGCTTCAGCGAGTCAGTCTCGGTGCGGCGTTGCTCGCGATGCCGGTGCGTGTGGGCGACAACATTGACGAAGGCGATGTTTCCGGGATTATCAAATCCCTGTTCTCGACCGGTAACTTTGAAAACGTCCGCGTTTTTCGTGACGGAGATGACCTGTTAGTTAAAGTCATTGAACGTCCAACTATCGCCAGCATTTCATTTTCCGGCAACAAAGCCATCAAGGAAGAGATGCTGGAAGAAAACCTTACCGCTTCTGGCCTGCGTGTCGGTGAGGCTCTGGACAGAACCAAGCTGTCCAACATCGAAAAAGGTCTGGAAGACTTCTACTACAGCGTAGGTAAATACAACGCGCTGGTAGATACAGTGATCACACCGCTGCCACGTAACCGTGCAGATGTGAAGTTTGTCTTCACCGAAGGTGTATCCGCCAAAATTCAGCAGATTAATTTCATCGGCAATGAAGTGTTCAGTGATGATGAGCTTAAAGGCAACTTCAAACTGCGCGCTGATGTGCCTTGGTGGAATTTCCTGGCCAATGAACAGTACCAGAAACAGGCGCTTGCCGGTGACTTGGAAGCACTGCGTTCTTTCTACCTCAACCGAGGCTACCTGAAGTTCCGTGTTGAATCGGCCAATGTATCCATTTCCCCGGATAAGAAAGGCGTGTACATCACCCTGAATATCGATGAGGGTGAACCCTATACCGTTTCCGATGTTAACTTCAGTGGCAGCAAAAACAGCGCTGATTTTGAAACCTTGGTGGTGTTCGAGGACGGTGAAGTATACAACGGTGATAAAGTCACCCGCCTTGAGGATGAAATCAAGCGTAAGCTGGGCGAGCAGGGTTATGCCTATCCGCAGGTCGCTACCATTCCGGAATTTGATGATGAAGCCAAAACGGTGGCGTTGAATGTCAATGTCGATCCGGGCAAGCGTATCTATGTACGCAACATCAAGTTCTCCGGTAACCAAATTACCAAAGATGAAGTCTTGCGCCGTGAAATGCGCCAGATGGAAGGTTCCTGGCTGAACTCTAAATCTGTGGAAACCAGTAAAGAGCGTCTGAATCGTCTGGGCTTCTTCGAAACCGTCGATGTCCGCACCACACGGGTGCCGGGCACTGATGATCAGGTAGACGTTGAATATGTGGTAAAAGAAACCAACTCAGGCAGTGTTAACTTTGGTATCGGTTATGGTACCGAGTCAGGCCTGAGCTTCCAGGCAGGTCTCCAGCAGGACAACTTTGCCGGTACCGGTAACCGTTTCGGCATCAATGCCATGATCAACGACTACCAGAAAAACCTAACGCTGGACTACCGTGACCCGTATTTCACACTGGACGGTATCAGTCTGGGTGGCCGTATTTTCTACAACGAGTTTGAAGCGTCTGATGCAAACATCGTTGACTATACCGACAAAAGTTACGGTACCAGCCTGACCTGGGGTTTCCCATTCGATGAACTTAACTACTTCGATTTCTCAGTGGGTTACACCCACCGTCAAATCGAAAACCTGGGCGGTTACTACCAGATCCAGAAGTTCCTCGATTCAATGGGCGACAGTGTGACCGACGATGGTGGTCTTGAAGTCGATGACTTCGACTGGTCTGTGAGCTGGACTCGCAACAATCTGAACCGTGGCTTCTTCCCGACAGCAGGTAACTACCAGCGTGCCTCTTTCAGCATGACTGTACCGGGCTCGGATGCACAGTATTTCAAAGCGCAGTACGATGTACGTCAGTACATCCCGTTGACCGAAGGTCACGATTTCTCGCTGTTGATGCGTGGTCGTCTGGGCTACGGAAACGGATATGGCAGCAACGGTAACAATGATTATCTGCTGCCGTTCTATGAAAACTTCTATGCAGGTGGTTACTCAACCCTGCGTGGTTTCCGCTCTAACACTGCGGGCCCGAAAGCGGTGTATGACCAGGGTGCGGGTAACAACCCGGCACTGGTAGGTAGCAATGACTCAGTAGGTGGTAACGCGATTGCTCTGGCAAGTGTTGAGCTGATTTTCCCAACGCCGTTTGTTTCTGCTGAAACCCGCAATGCTATCCGTACCAGCGTGTTTGTAGATGCGGCATCAGTATGGGATACCGAGTATACGCTTGAGAACGCACGTGTGATTAGCGGACAGGAATACATTTACGATTACAGTGACCCAACTAACTACCGCGCATCTTATGGTGCGGCACTTCAGTGGCGTTCACCGATGGGACCGTTGGTCTTTTCACTGTCAAAACCGATCAAGAGCTACGAGGGTGACGATGAGGAATTCTTCACCTTTACCATTGGCCGTACGTTCTGATTTCAACGTTAGGAGAAAAGTTTGAAACCGATGATTAAAGCAGCGGGCCTTAGCCTCGCCATTCTGAGCACATCATTTTTTGCACAGGCTGCTGAAGCGGCACAAAAAATTGGTTACGTAGCGACCGGCCCAGTGATTGCGCAAATGGCGCAAAAGAGCAATATTCAAGAGAAGCTTCGTAAAGAGTTCAAAGATCAAATTGCAGATGTTGAGCGCCTGAAAAGCCGTCTGGAAAAAGGCGTAGAGAAACTTCAGCGCAACGGTGAACTGATGAGTGATGCTGAGCGCACCAAGCTGCAACGTGAGCTGCAGGCATTGGATGCTGATTTCAAACTTAAGGCGAAAAACCTTCAGGAAGATCAGCGTAAGCGTGCCGGTGAAGAAGAACGCAAGCTGATCCAGAAGCTGCAGAGCACCATTACAAGCATTGCCAAGAAAGAAGGCTACGACCTGGTATTGGATCGTCAGGCTGTCCTGTACGGAAGCCCGAAAGACGATCTGTCCGAAAAAGTATTGAAAGCAGTGAAATAACTAAGGTAGACAATGGCTTCTATTACACTCGCTGAATTAGCGGAAAAACTGGGTGCTGAGCTACATGGCGACGGTAACGTCGTCATCAGCGCCATTGCGGGTATGGATAAAGCGGGCGAAGGACAAATTACTTTCCTGTCTAGCAGCAAATACCGCAAGCACCTCGCACAGTGTCAGGCGAGTGCGGTGATGGTCAAGGAAGCCGACCTCGCATATTGCAATGGGAATGCATTGGTATTGAGAGACCCGTATCTGGGTTATGCGCTGACCGCGCAAATCATGGATACCACCCCGGCATGTGCAACAGACATCGCCCCGAGCGCTTATGTTTCCCCATCGGCCAAGCTGGGTGCCGGCGTGTCAATTGGTCACAACGCCGTGATTGAAGACGGTGTTGAACTGGGTGACAACGTACAAATCGGTGCAGGTTGCTTTGTGGGTAAAAACGCCAAACTGGGCGCGAATACCCGTCTGTGGGCCAACGTCAGCATCTACCACAATGTGCAGATGGGTGAATCCTGTCTGGTTCAGTCGGGCACTGTGATTGGCTCTGATGGCTTTGGTTACGCCAATGACCGTGGCCGCTGGGTGAAAATCCCGCAAGTAGGCAGCGTGATCATCGGTGACCGTGTCGAAATCGGAGCGTGTACTACCATTGACCGTGGTGCGCTGGATGACACCATCATTGCTGACGGTGTGATCATCGACAACCAGTGTCAGATCGCGCATAATGTTTCGATCGGTGAAAATACCGCCGTTGCCGGTGCAACGGTGATGGCGGGTAGCCTCAAAGTCGGCAAACACTGCATTATCGGCGGTGCTAGCGTCTTTAACGGCCACATGGAAATCACAGATGGTGTCACGATCACTGGTATGGCGATGGTGATGCGACCTATCACTGAACCTGGCATGTACTCTTCAGGAATACCGCTTCAGACGAACAGGGAGTGGCGAAAAACAGCTGCGCGCGTTCTGAAGATTGAAGAGATGCATAAACGATTGAAAGCCGTTGAAAAACAGCTAGAAGACAGCGAGTAACGCGGTCCCGGATGGCCTGCTCGGGCAATGTGTGGTGTTTTGATTTTTTGCTCAAAGTCGCCACAGATTGTCGTGTAGGCCATTTGTGTTCTTGGCTATTCAACGACAAATAATAAGCTTTTCATACGGGAATAGAACTTTGAGTCGCGAAAATAACGTTCTGACAATTAACGAAATTAAAGACCTGCTGCCGCACCGCTATCCATTTTTGCTGATTGACCGAGTAACTGATTTCGAAGAAGGCAAATACCTTCACGCAATCAAGAACGTGTCTGTCAATGAGCCTCAGTTTCAGGGACATTTCCCTCAGCTACCTATTTTCCCAGGTGTGCTGATCCTGGAAGCGATGGCACAGGCAACTGGCCTGCTGGCGTTCAAAACATTTGGCACGCCAAAAGAAAATGAACTGTATTACTTTGCCAGCATCGACAATGCAAAATTCCGTGCACCGGTAACGCCGGGCGACCAGATGGTTCTGGAAGTGGAGTTCATCAAAGAGCGTCGCGGCATTGCAGCGTTCACTGGCGTGGCAAAAGTTGATGGTAAGGTCGTGTGCTCAGCTGACCTGAAGTGTGCCCGAAGAGAGTTCTAATCGTGATTCATGAAACCGCACAAATCCACCCAACCGCTGTTGTGGAAGAAGGTGTAACACTTGGCGCAAACGTCAAGGTTGGCGCGTTTTCTTTCATCGGTACGGGTGTGGAAATCGGTGAAGGTACCGAAGTGAAAACCCATGTTGTTATCAAAGGCCCAACTAAAATTGGCTGTGATAACAAGATCTACCAATTCGCCTCTATCGGTGAAGAGTGTCAGGATCTGAAATACGCGGGTGAGCCGACGACACTGATCATTGGCGATCGCAACACCATCCGTGAAAACGTGACCATGCACCGTGGCACGGTTCAGGATCGTGGCATCACCAAAGTGGGCAGTGACAACCTGTTCATGATCAATGCACACGTTGCTCACGATTGCACCATTGGTGACCGTTGTATTTTTGCCAACAACGCAACCTTGGCTGGTCATGTGACCGTGGGCGATCAGGCGATTGTGGGCGGCATGACCGCTATCCACCAATTCTGCACGATCGGCAGTCACTGTATGCTGGGTGGAGGTTCTATCGTCGTTCAGGACGTACCACCTTACGTAATGGCTCAGGGTAACCACTGTGCGCCGTTTGGTATCAATGTCGAAGGCCTGAAGCGCCGCGGCTTTGAAAAGAGTGCGATCAAAGCGATCCGTGCTGTTTACAAAGAGCTGTACCGTTCAGGTAAAACGCTGGAAGAGGCGAAAAAGAAAATTGCAGAGATGGCAAAAGATGAGCCAGCACTGCAACTGTTCGTGGAATTCTTCGAGCGCTCAAGCCGAGGCATCATTCGCTAATGGCTAAGCCACTTCGAATTGGAATTGTCGCCGGGGAAATCTCCGGCGATATTTTAGGTGCCGGTTTTATTAAAGCGGTGAAAGCACAGTATCCGGATGCCGAGTTTGTCGGTATCGGCGGGCCACGCATGAAAGCGCTGGGGTGCGAAACCCTGTTTGATATGGAAGAGCTGGCGGTAATGGGCATTGTAGAGGTGCTTGGCCGTCTGTCGCGCCTTCTGACTGTCAAACGTGAACTGGTCGAGTACTTCGTTACCAATCCGCCGGATGTCTTTGTCGGTATTGATGCGCCGGACTTTAACCTGCGCCTGGAAAAATCCCTCAAAGACAACGGCATCAAAACCGTCCATTACGTCAGTCCGAGTGTCTGGGCTTGGCGCCAAAAACGCATCTTCAAAATCGCAGCTGCCACCGAC
Organism: Enterovibrio paralichthyis; assembly: GCF_019209835.1. NCBI lineage: Bacteria > Pseudomonadati > Pseudomonadota > Gammaproteobacteria > Vibrionales > Vibrionaceae > Enterovibrio > Enterovibrio paralichthyis. Next base: position 64,504 of record NZ_JAHUTS010000022.1, read on the forward strand.
CTTGTGTTGGCTCTGTTGCCATTTGAAAAAGCGTTTTATGACAAGTTTGATGTGCCGTGCGAGTTCGTCGGCCACACCATGGCTGATGACATTCTGATGGTGAGCGATAAAGCGGCAGCCAAAAGCTTGCTTGGTCTAGAGCAGGACAAACGCTATCTCGCTGTATTGCCGGGAAGCCGTGGCGGCGAAATGAAGCTGCTGGCACCGGTCTTTATCGAAACCTGCAAACTGCTTAAAGCGAAATACCCAGATTTGGGCTTTGCTGTCGCACTGGTCAATGAGAAGCGCCGCGCCCAGTTTGAAGAAGCTTGGCAGCAGACCGCGCCTGAGCTGGACTTTGTGCTGGTGGACGACACCGCGCGAAACGTGATCACCGCTTCCGATGCTGTATTGCTGGCATCCGGTACCGTGGCACTGGAATGTATGCTGGTTAAACGCCCGATGGTGGTGGGTTACAAGGTTAACGCCATTACGGCATGGCTTGCCAAACGGATGCTGAAAACCGAGTTTGTCTCCTTGCCAAATATTCTGGCTGGTCGCGAACTGGTGCCGGAACGTTTGCAGGAAGCTTGTACCCCTGATGCGTTGGCGCATGAAGTTTCCCGATATCTGGAAAGCGACAATGCTGAGCTGATGGGCGAGTTCACCCGTTTGCATGAGATCATCCGCCGCGATGCCGATAAAACCTCGGCTCAAGCGGTACTGAATTTGATAGGACGTTAGTCGATGGACTTCGAACCTTTTGTCTATCCCGACGCCAAGCTGATTGCCGGCGTTGATGAAGTGGGCCGTGGCCCTCTGGTGGGCGCAGTGGTAACGGCTGCCGTTATCCTGGACCCAAACAACCCGATTGAAGGGCTGACAGACTCAAAAAAACTCAGCGACAAAAAACGTGCGGTGCTTTTTGAAGAGATCAAAGAAAAGGCACTGGCGTGGTCGCTGGGTCGCGCCGAGCCGGAAGAGATTGATGATATCAATATCCTCTCTGCCACTATGCTTGCCATGGAGCGGGCAGTAGCCGGTCTGAATATTAAGCCGGACTTTGTGCTGATTGACGGCAACCGCGTGCCAAAAGGGCTGGAAATCCCGGCGCAGGCCGTGGTGAAAGGCGATCTGCGTGTGGCGGAAATCAGTGCAGCGTCGATTCTGGCCAAAGTGGTGCGTGACCGTGAAATGGAAGAGTTGGATGCGAAATACCCGCAGTACGGCTTTGCCAAGCATAAGGGGTATCCAACCAAGGTGCATTTTGAAGCGCTGACTGAGCACGGCGCTATCCCAGAGCACCGAAAGAGCTTTAAGCCTGTTAAGAACGCGCTTGGCATTGCATAATGCTTCGGGAGAAGCGGTCTCGCTTCTCCTACAATCACTACAATAAATCAGTAACGTAAGAGTACTATGTCAGATCCACGCTTTATTCACCTCCGTGTTCACAGTGACTTTTCCATGGTCGATGGCCTTGGCAAGGTACCGCCTTTGGTCAAAAAAGTCGCCGAGCTTGGGATGCCTGCGATGGCATTGACCGATTTCACCAACCTGTGTGGTTTGGTGAAGTTCTATAACACGGCGCAAGGCTGTGGCGTGAAGCCGGTTATCGGTGCCGACTTCAAAATGCAGAGTGATGCGTTTGGCGACGACCTTTGTCAGCTCACCGTGTTGGCGGCGAATAACACCGGTTATAAAAATCTTACGTTACTGATTTCAAAAGCCTATCTACGTGGCCACGTTCAGCATCAACCTGTGATTGACCAGGAATGGCTGGTGGAATTGAAAGAGGGATTGATCATCCTCTCCGGTGGCCGCCGTGGCGATCTGGGTAAAGCCCTGCTAAAGGGCAATATGGCATTGGCCAACCAGTGTGCTGCTTTTTACCAAGAGCACTTTCAGGATGCCTATTACATCGAACTGATGCGTACCGGTCGTCCGGACGAAGAGGCTTACCTGCACTTTGCCCTTGATTTTGCCTCGGAAAACGACCTGCCTGTTGTTGCCACCAACGAGGTGTGTTTCCTGACAGCTGACCTCTTCGATGCACACGAGATCCGCGTGGCTATCCACGACGGCTATACGCTCGAAGACCCGCGACGCCCGAAAAACTACAGCCCGCAACAATACCTTCGCACTGAAGAAGAGATGTGCGAGCTGTTCCACGACATTCCAGAGGCGCTGGAAAACACGGTTGAGATTGCCAAGCGTTGTAACGTTACCGTCCGTCTGAATGAATACTTCCTGCCAGCCTTCCCAACCGAGGGCATGAAGGAAACCGAATACCTGGTGATGAAATCGCGGGAAGGTCTGGAAGAACGTCTTGAATTTCTCTTCCCGGATGAAGAAGAACGCCTGAAGCGCCGCCCTGAATACGATGAGCGCCTCGAAGTTGAACTCGAAGTAATCAATAACATGGGCTTCCCGGGTTACTTCCTGATCGTGATGGAGTTTATCCAGTGGTCAAAAGACAATGCCATTCCGGTAGGGCCGGGACGTGGTTCGGGTGCGGGTTCGCTGGTGGCGTATGCGCTGAAAATCACCGACCTTGATCCGTTGGAATATGACCTGCTGTTCGAACGTTTCCTTAACCCGGAACGTGTTTCCATGCCCGACTTCGACGTCGACTTCTGCATGGATAAGCGCGATCAGGTGATTGATCACGTGGCCGAAATGTACGGCCGTGATGCGGTATCCCAAATCATTACCTTCGGTACCATGGCGGCGAAAGCGGTAATCCGCGACGTAGGCCGTGTACTCGGCCATCCTTATGGTTTTGTCGATCGCATCTCTAAGTTGGTGCCGCCTGATCCGGGGATGACGCTGGAAAAAGCGTTCGTTGCCGAACCGCAACTGGGTGAGATCTACGAAGCGGACGAAGAAGTCCGTGAGCTGATTGACACCTGTCGTATTCTGGAGGGCTGTACCCGAAATGCCGGTAAACACGCTGGTGGTGTGGTTATCTCACCGACGACCATTACTGATTTTGCACCGATTTATGCCGATGCGGAAGGTAATTTCCCGGTTACCCAGTTCGACAAAAACGACGTCGAAACGGCGGGTCTGGTTAAGTTCGACTTCCTCGGACTTCGCACCCTGACCATTATCGACTGGGCACTGGGTCTGATTAACCCGCGCCTTGAGCGCAGCGGTCTGGAGCCGGTGCGTATTGAGTCAATTCCACTGGATGACACGTCGTCATTCCGGGTGCTGCAAAACTCAGAAACCACCGCGGTATTCCAGCTTGAATCCCGCGGCATGAAGGAGCTTATCAAGCGCCTTCAGCCGGACTGTTTTGAAGATATCATCGCACTGGTGGCCCTGTTCCGTCCGGGCCCGCTGCAATCAGGCATGGTAGATAACTTTATCGACCGTAAACACGGCCGCGAAGAGATTTCCTACCCGGATGCTACCTGGCAGCATGAATCGCTGAAAGAAATTCTCGACCCAACCTACGGCATCATTCTGTACCAAGAACAGGTTATGCAGATTGCTCAGGTGCTTTCAGGCTACACCCTTGGCGGTGCGGACATGCTCCGTCGTGCAATGGGTAAGAAAAAGCCGGAAGAGATGGCCAAGCAGCGTGCCACCTTCGAAGAAGGCGCGATCAAAAACGGCGTTGATGGCGAACTGGCGATGAAGATCTTTGACCTTGTGGAGAAATTCGCAGGTTATGGCTTCAACAAATCGCACTCTGCTGCCTATGCTCTGGTTTCCTACCAGACCCTGTGGCTGAAAACCCACTATCCAGCGGAATTCATGGCGGCAGTAATGACCGCCGATATGGATAACACCGACAAGATCGTGGGCCTGGTGGAAGAGTGTCGCCGCATGAAACTGACCATCTTGCCGCCGGACGTGAATGCGGGTTTATACCGCTTTAACGTTAACGAAAAAGGCGAGATTGTATACGGTATCGGTGCGATCAAAGGCGTCGGTGAAGCGCCGATTGAAAACATCATCAAAGCGCGCCAAGAGGGCGGTTACTTCCGCGACTTGTTTGATTTTTGCGCCCGCGTTGATACCAAGAAGGTAAACAAGCGCGTTATCGAGAAACTTATCCAATCCGGTGCGCTTGACCGCCTCGGCCCTCACCGCGCTGCCATGATGGCATCGCTGGATGATGCGATTAAATCCGCCAGCCAACACCATCAGGCTGAAGCTTTTGGTCAGGCCGACATGTTTGGCGTGCTGACCGAGGCGCCGGAAGAAGTGGAGCACAAGTACACCAAAGTGCCACCTTGGCCGGACAAAGTGTGGCTGGAAGGGGAGCGCGAGACGCTGGGCCTGTACCTCACCGGTCACCCAATCAACAGCTATGTGAAAGAGCTGAAGCATTACATTACCTGGCGTCTGGAAGATGCCCATGCCACGAAGCGGGATGTGGTTTCTACGGTAGCGGGACTTGTAATTGCTGCCCGGGTGATGACCACAAAACGCGGAACCCGCATTGGTATCCTGACGCTGGATGACCGTTCGGGTCGTATGGAAGTGATGCTGTTCTCAGATGCGTTGGAAAAGTATCTGGATCTTATCGAAAAAGACCGGATTCTGGTGGTTTCTGGACAGGTCAGCTTTGATGACTTTAACGGTGGCCTTAAAATGTCGGCACGAGAAGTGCTTGATATTGCCCAAGCGCGTGAAAAGTACCTGCGTGGACTTGCTATCTCAGTCACCGACAGGCAAATTGATAACAAATTTTTTGAACGTTTCAGCGAGATTCTGGAACCCCACCGGGCAGGTACGGTTCCAGTAAACCTTTACTACCAGCGTGACGATGCACGTGCCAAGTTGGTCTTAGGGACAGAATGGCGTATTACGCCAGATGACAAGCTGATCGATGATTTAAAAACGCTGCTCGGCGACAAACAGGTCGAGCTGGAATTTGACTGATACTTAGGCCCCGTCAGGAATGAGCGGGGCTATGTTATTACCTGAACAGGATTCTTTCTCTATGAGTCTTAATTTCCTTGAATTTGAACAGCCAATTGCGGAATTGGAAGCAAAAATTGAAGCCCTGCGTGTCGTATCTAAACGCGGCGACGATCCGGAGGCTGTCAACCTGGACAAAGAAATCGAGCAATTGGAGACCAAAAGCACCGAGCTGACCAAAAAGATCTTCAGCGATCTGGGTGCTTGGCAGGTTGCACAGCTGGCGCGTCACCCTCGCCGTCCTTACACACTGGACTACGCGAACCTGATCTTTACTGAGTTCGATGAGCTGGCAGGCGACCGCGCGTATGCGGATGACAAAGCCATGGTAGGTGGTATGGCGCGTCTTGATGGTCGCCCTGTGATGATCATCGGCCACCAAAAAGGGCGTGAAACCCGTGAAAAGGTGAAGCGCAACTTCGGTATGCCTAAACCTGAAGGTTATCGTAAAGCGCTGCGTCTGATGAAAATGGCTGAGCGTTTCAACATGCCTATCATCACCTTCATTGACACTGCCGGTGCTTACCCGGGTGTTGGTGCGGAGGAGCGCGGCCAGTCAGAAGCCATTGCACGTAACCTGAAAGAGATGTCAGGCCTGACCGTGCCTGTCATTGTCAACGTTGTGGGTGAAGGCGGCTCAGGCGGCGCACTGGCAATCGGTGTTGGTGACTACGTCAACATGCTGCAATATTCCACCTACTCGGTCATTTCACCGGAAGGTTGTGCATCTATCCTGTGGCGTGATTCCGATAAAGCACCTCAGGCAGCAGAAGCCATGGGTATGACGGCCCCACGCCTGAAAGAGCTGGGTCTGATTGACCACATCATTGAAGAGCCGATGGGCGGTGCCCACCGTGACTTTGCAAAAACGGCAGAGAACATTAAAGCGATTCTGCTCAAGCAGTTGGGTGATCTGGCGTCAATGAGTGCCGATGATCTGCGTGAGCGTCGTTACCAGCGTCTGCTGAACTACGGATACTGTTAATCCTGACTGTTCGAAAAAAGGGCCTATATGGTAATGCCAGTCAGTTAAGCTGACTGGCTTTCTTTTTATTGGGGTATTTCTTTGCCTTAGGCTTCACGGCTCTCGGGTATATTCGATCTTCTCGCTTAATGGGCAACACATGATGTATCGCCTCCT
>NZ_JAHUTS010000023.1:0-65693 GCF_019209835.1 Enterovibrio paralichthyis
TCGCGAGGGTAAGGGCTGTGGTCAATTGCAAAATAAAAGGCTCTAAGTATGGGGACTTAGAGCCTTTATAAGCCATCTGTTGGATCGTTCAACCGATCATTTATCTCTTAACTGATCGGCATTAGGCATTAGCCAGCTTTTGTGGGGTTCAGCGCTTAACAGAATTAAACGTTAAAGCGGAAGTGGATTACGTCGCCATCTTTAACGATGTACTCTTTACCTTCCAAACGCCATTTACCCGCTACTTTCGCGCCTGCTTCACCGTTGTTTTCGATGAAATCGTCAAAACCGATGATTTCTGCACGGATAAAGCCTTTTTCGAAGTCAGTGTGGATCTTACCTGCAGCTTGTGGCGCAGTGGCACCTACAGGGATAGTCCATGCGCGAACTTCTTTCACACCCGCGGTGAAGTAAGTTTGCAGAGTCAGCAGATCGTAACCTGCGCGGATTACGCGGTTCAGACCAGGCTCTTCCAGACCCATCTCTTCCAGGAATACCGCTGCTTCATCAGCGTCCAGCTCAGACAGCTCGCCTTCGATTTCCGCACAAACGGCAACTACGGTTGCGCCTTCTGCTTCTGCGATTTCACGAACGATGTCCAGGTATGGGTTGTTTTCGAAGCCGTCATCGTTCACGTTAGCGATGTACATGGTTGGCTTCATGGTCAGGAAGTTCAGGTAATCAACCGCTGCTTTTTCTTCTTTGGTCAGTTCAACAGAACGCAGCATTTTGCCTTCTTCCAAAACTGGCAGCAGTTTTTCCAGAACCGCGATTTCGAATTTCGCATCACGGTCACCGCCTTTGGCTTTCTTTGCCTGACGCTGGATTGCGCGCTCACAGGCTTCCAAGTCGGACAGAGCAAGCTCGGTGTTGATAACATCAATATCGTCTGCAGGGCTTACTTTGCCCGCAACGTGGATGATGTTGTCGTTTTCGAAACAACGTACAACGTGACCAATTGCGTCAGTTTCACGGATGTTAGCCAGGAACTTGTTGCCCAGACCTTCGCCTTTAGATGCACCGGCAACCAGACCCGCGATGTCTACGAATTCCATGGTAGTAGGCAGGATACGTTGCGGGTTTACGATCTTCGCCAGCGCGTCCAGACGCAGATCGGGTACTGGTACCACACCTGTGTTTGGCTCGATAGTACAGAACGGGAAGTTTGCCGCTTCAATACCGGCTTTGGTCAGAGCGTTGAACAGAGTTGATTTGCCCACGTTTGGCAGACCAACGATACCGCATTTAAAACCCATGAGATGGTAACCTTTCGTTGTATAAGCAGTGAAAGCAGAACAAGACGAGTCTTATTGTGCCTTAAATGTATGCAGGCGATTTTGCGCCTTGGCCAGATCGTCTTTCAGCAAAATGTCGATGCAGCGAACGGCTTCGTCAACGGCTTGCTCAATCTGGCTCTGTTCGGCAGCAGGGGCTTTGGTCAGCACGAATCCTGCTACTTTGTCTTTGTGACCCGGGTGTCCGATCCCGATACGCAGACGGTAAAATTCTTTGTTGTTGCCCATTTTACTGATGATGTCGCGAAGGCCATTGTGACCGCCATGCCCACCACCTTTTTTGAATTTGGCAACACCCGGTGGCAAGTCCAGCTCATCGTGGGCGACCATGATTTCTTCCGGTTTGATCTGGAAGAATTTGGCCAGCGCGGCAACAGACTTACCTGACAGGTTCATAAAGGTGGTTGGCACCAGAAGGCGCAGCTCTTCACCACCCACATTGATTCTGGCAGTTAGACCGAAGTATTTTTTATCTTCTTTCAGCGACACGTTGTGGATACGTGCCAGCTCTTCTACTACCCAGGCGCCCGCATTGTGACGCGTTTTTGCATATTCCGGCCCTGGATTTGCCAGACCCACTAAAAGACGAATTTGATCGCTCACGGTGAGATTCTCATTGTTCTGTGTAAACAGTGTTACGCACAGTGGCGGAACCACCCCATGCCAAAAGCGGCTTATCCTACCATTATCTGTGCAAAACAAAAACGCCCCGCAATAAGCGAGGCGTTTTCCTGCAAAGAAGGTCGATTAAGAATCGAACATTGCAGAGATAGATTCTTCGTTGCTGATGCGACGGATAGCTTCAGCCAGCATGCCTGACAGTGTCAGCTGAGAGACTTTACCGGTCGCTTGCATTTCTGCGCTCAGTGGGATTGAGTCAGTGACGATCACTTCGTCAATCACAGAATCTTTGATGTTCTGAGGTGCGTTGCCTGAGAATACCGCGTGGGTTGCGTATGCGAATACACGCTTAGCGCCACGGTTTTTCAGTGCTTCTGCTGCTTTACACAGTGTGCCACCGGTGTCGATCATGTCATCAACGATGATGCAGTCACGGCCTTCAACATCACCGATCAGGTGCATAACCTGAGAAACGTTCGCACGTGGGCGGCGTTTGTCGATGATTGCGATGTCTGTGTCGTCCAGCAGTTTTGCAGTTGCACGGGCACGTACAACACCACCGATGTCTGGAGAAACCACAACTGGATCTTCCAGGTTTTTCGCCAGCATGTCTTCCAGAAGAACAGGGGTACCGAAGATGTTGTCCACTGGCACATCGAAGAAGCCCTGAATTTGCTCTGCGTGCAGGTCAACAGTCAGAACGCGGTCAACACCCACGTTTGACAGGAAGTCTGCGATAACTTTCGCAGTGATTGGCACACGCGCTGAACGCACACGGCGGTCTTGGCGGGCGTAACCGAAGTAAGGAATAACTGCAGTGATTCGGCCAGCAGATGCACGACGAAGTGCGTCGATCATCACAACCAATTCCATCAAGTTGTCGTTGGTTGGCGCACAGGTCGACTGGATAACGAATACGTCGCTACCCCGTACGTTTTCATTGATTTGTACACACACTTCACCGTCAGAAAAACGGCTAACGGTAGCGTCACCTAGTGACATATATAGGCGATTCGCGATGCGTTGGGCGAGTACAGGCGTTGCATTACCAGCAAACAGCTTCATATCAGGCACGGTGGAAAACCTCGGGGTTGTATCCATTGAGTGTTGTCTGTCTCATCAGTCTTGCGCATTCAGCGTGGTTAAAAGCGGTGAAGTGTTCACACCACGCGCAACAAAACCAGTAAGCCAGTCGGGCAATTTGTTAAAAGTGGAACGTGCATCTTGTTCATTTTCGAATTCAGCGAAAACGCAGGCACCTGTTCCGGTCAATCTTGACGGCGCGTATTCTAGCAGCCACGAAATAGCCTTATCAACCTCTGGGAACAACTCTCTGACTATCTTTTCGCAATCGTTTTCGTATTTTGATGCCAATAGCGCATTTAGTGTGCGCTTGGGTGTATCGCGAGTCAGATGAGGGTGACCAAAAATCTTGGCGGTGGCGATGCTAACGTCCGGTTTTGCAACTAAATACCATTTTTCTTCAGCGTCCGCCGGTTGAAGCTGTTCTCCAACGCCTTCGGCAAACGCCGTTGTACCGCGGACAAACACAGGCACATCCGCGCCCAGTGCCAGTCCCATGTCGGCCATCTCATCGACAGAAAGGCCGGTTTGCCAAAGGTGGTTCAATGCAACCAGCGTGGTGGCTGCGTTAGATGAACCACCACCCAGACCACCGCCCATTGGCAGCACCTTTTCAACATGAATATGCGCGCCTTTCTCGCAACCGGTCTTAGCTATGATGGCCATTGCAGCGCGGAAAATCAGGTTGTCTTCGACGGCGACGCCTTCAATTTCCGGTGACAGGGTGATAACACCGCTGTCATTGGGGGTGATGGAGAGTGTGTCGCCATAATCCAGAAACTGGAAAAGGGTTTGCAGATCGTGATAGCCGTTGTCACGGCGGCCAGTGATGTAAAGGAAAAGGTTGAGTTTGGCTGGAGCCGGCCAAACTGAAGTGTTTTGCATCATTGCGGATAAACCCATTCAGAGATGACCAGATTCACTTTTTGCTGGTCCTGATTCATTTTAATTTTGGCCGGAAGCAGGCTGTTGGTGTCTGCATCGTAGGCGCTGTATTCAAGCTGCCAACCGGGCTGGTTGGTTTCGGGATCGTTTTCACTGAGGTAGGCCAAACGGTTGTCAGCACCCAAGGTATATTGGTTATTCTCAGCAGGCAGGCCTTTAACCCATTGCATCATCTCATCCACTGGCAGGGCAATGCCGGTCAGTTTGTGTAACAGGCTGGCGGCATCGCGTCCCACATAGCGGTTGCCGTCGCCATCAACCAGCACTGCCATTTGGGGTGTCGCATCAAGCTTGAACAGGGTAGTCCCGAGGAAATTGGTCAGGCGAAGAGAGAGGGCGTCGCCGTTTTGCTCCCAGATAAAATTGGCGGACACCCGCTGCTCTGGGCTGATTAAGGCCACTTTGCCTTTGGCAGTGAAATCGGTAATGGCAGCGAGTGCAGCCTGATGTGCTTCCCACTCGGTTTGTGGTACCGGTGGAGGTGTCGCACAGCCGGAGAGAATGAAGACTAGTAGAAAGAGGACGTTGTAACGTCGAAACATGGGCAAACTCCGTTTTTCATTCAACCCGGGTGAAGAATGGGGTCTAGTATATCCTCGACCCTGGGATAAATCTTGTTGCATGCGTGTCACGCTAACTTTCCACACTGCATGCTTTGAAAAAACGCATTGTTGAGCTGTTGAAAAATTGGACGAAAATGGTGTGATGAGGGTGAAATAATCACACTTCTGCTTGTTAGCAGTATAGGGAGACTAATGTTATCTTTTATTCGACGGGCCCATAAAGTAAAATCCTCGGCTCGGATTTCACCTGGTGCTGTCGGTAACCCTGCTTAATGAGCTTGTTAGTTCTCGGAATTAATCATAAGACCGCTACGGTCGACCTGCGTGAAAAAGTCGCTTTTTCACCAGAACAACTTCGCGATGCATTGCACCAGCTTAAAGAAAAGCAGGTAGTGCAGAGTGGAGTGATCGTGTCTACCTGTAACCGCACAGAAATCTATTGTGAAATCGACCAGCCAAGCCCGGGTGTGGTGGTGGACTGGTTACGCGAATTCCATAACCTTGACAGCGACGCATTAGTCCCTTGCCTTTATACCCACCATGATCAGGCAGCTGCCCAGCATTTGATGCGCGTAGCTTGTGGTCTGGATTCCCTGGTGTTGGGCGAGCCGCAAATATTGGGACAGGTCAAACAGGCCTATGCAGATTCTGTCGAGCAGGACGTGATCAGCGGTGCGCTGGAGCGCCTGTTCCACAAAACCTTTACCGTTGCCAAGCGCGTCCGTACAGAAACCGATATCGGTGGCAACGCGGTGTCGGTGGCTTTTGCTGCCTGTTCACTCGCGCGCCAGATCTTTGAATCACTGGAAGACTCGACGGCGTTGCTGGTCGGTGCCGGTGAAACTATCGAATTGGTGGCTAAACACCTTTACGAGCACAAATGTAAAAACATCATCGTTGCCAACCGTACCCGTGAGCGTGCCAAGCCGTTTGCCGATGCCTTTGGTGCTGAGATCATTTCGCTGGAAGAAATTCCGGAACACATGCACAAAGCCGACATTGTGATCAGTTCGACGGCTGCACCATTGCCGATCATCGGTAAAGGCATGGTGGAAAAAGCGATTAAAGTACGTCGCCATCAGCCAATGCTGCTGATCGACATTGCTGTTCCGCGTGACATTGAAGAAGAAGTCGGTGAGCTGAATGATGCTTACCTGTATACGGTGGACGATTTGCAGTCTATCGTAGAGCGTAACCGTGAGCAGCGTAAAGCGGCAGCGGTGCAGGCAGAAGCCATCATCGACGAAGAAAGCGACAGCTTTATGATTTGGATGCGTTCACGCAGTGCCGTGGACAGCATCAAGCAATACCGTGCTCAGTCAGAAGCACTGAAAGATGAATTACTCAGCAAGAGCTTACAAGCCCTCGCCAGTGGCGCCGATCCACAAAAAGTGGTCGCCGAGCTGAGCAATCGACTAACCAACAAATTGATCCATGCGCCAACTCAGGCCATGCAGGAAGCTGCCAGAAATGGCGACGCACGTACACTGGAAACGTTGCGTCAGAGCTTAGGTCTGGATCCCCTGAAATAGTTTTTAAGACTCATTATGAAACCATCAATCATCGCCAAACTGGAAGCGCTCAGCGAGCGCTACGAAGAAGTGCAGCACCTGTTGGGCGACCCAGGCGTTATTTCTAACCAAGACCGTTTCCGCTCGCTGTCGAAAGAGTACAGCCAATTGGAAGAAGTGACCCAGTGTTTTTCGTCCTACCAGCAGGCTGTGGACGATCTGGAAGCTGCGCAGGAAATGGCGAACGAAGACGATCCTGAAATGCGCGAAATGGCGCAGGAAGAAGTGAAAGCTGCGAAAGCAGAGATCGAGCGTCTGAGCGAAGAGCTTCAGGTTCTGTTGCTGCCAAAAGACCCAAACGACGAGCGTAACTGCTTCCTGGAAATCCGTGCCGGTGCGGGTGGTGATGAAGCTGCGATTTTCGCCGGCGACCTGTTCCGTATGTACAGCCGCTTTGCCGAATCAAAAGGCTGGCGCGTGGAAGTGATCAACGCTAACCACGGTGAGCACGGTGGCTACAAAGAGATGATCGCCCGTGTTAGCGGAGAAGGCGCTTACGGTGTGCTCAAGTTTGAATCAGGCGGTCACCGCGTCCAGCGTGTTCCGGCAACGGAATCCCAGGGCCGCGTCCACACCTCGGCGTGTACCGTTGCGATCCTGCCTGAGATCCCAGAAGCCGAAATCCCGGAAATTAATCCGGCAGATCTGAAAATTGACACCTTCCGCTCATCGGGCGCAGGTGGTCAGCACGTTAACACCACCGACTCTGCAATCCGTATTACCCACTTGCCAACCGGCACCGTGGTGGAATGTCAGGACGAGCGTTCACAGCACAAGAACAAAGCCAAAGCGATGGCCGTTCTGGCGGCGCGTCTTATCAAGGTTGAAGAAGAAAAGCGTGCGGCAGAGCAGGCAAGTACCCGCCGTAACCTGCTGGGTTCCGGTGACCGTTCAGACCGCATCCGTACTTACAACTACCCACAAGGGCGCGTGTCTGATCACCGTATCACCCTGACGGTTTACCGCCTAGATGAAGTGATGGAAGGCGATTTGGACTGTCTGATCCAGCCTATCATTCAGGAATTCCAGGCAGACCAACTGGCGGCGCTGGCTGAGCAACACTAATGCCAATCAGCATTGAACATGCGCTGCGTGATGCAGCGCTTTTGTTAGCCCAGCACCAAAGTCCTTCACCGAAGATTGATGCTTCGGTGTTGCTTTGTCATGTGCTCGACAAGCCAAGCAGCTATCTCTATACATGGTCGGATAAACTACTGACTGACGAGGAAGAGGCAGCGTTTAATGCCTTACTGGCGCGTCGCAAACTCGGTGAGCCTGTGGCTTACATCATCGGGTACCGTGACTTCTGGTCGCTGCGGCTGAACGTCGAACCGAGCACCCTGATCCCACGCCCGGATACAGAAAGGCTGGTTGAACTGGCGCTGGAGCGTTTGCCGCAAGGCGAAGGTACAGTGCTGGATCTTGGTACCGGTACCGGCGCGATTGCACTGGCGATAGCCAGCGAGCGCAAGGATATCGGCGTCACTGGCGTTGATCTTCGTGACGAGGCAGTAGCCTTGGCTAAACGTAACCAGCTTGCAAACGGCATCAGCAACGCTGCATTTTTGCAAAGTAGCTGGTTCGACAATGTGCCGGCGCAGCGTTTCACCATGATTGTGAGTAACCCGCCGTATATTGACCCTGAAGACCCTCACCTTTCACAAGGTGATGTGCGTTTTGAACCAAAATCGGCACTGATTGCAGACGATCAGGGTTTGGCAGATATTCGCCATATCTGTCAGCACAGTCCTGAATATTTGGCAGACGGCGGCTGGCTGCTTATTGAACATGGTTACGATCAGGGTGAAAAGGCGAGAGCCATTTTTGCCGACGCCGGTTTTTCTGACGTTGAAACCGTGCAGGATTACGCTGGGCAAGACCGCGTTACCCTGGGCGTTTTGCGCTAACCGATATCCATCTAAACAAAGAGAGACCCACGGAATTATGTACGTTGCATTGAAGCATACTCACCTCCTTTTTATCGCATTGAGTGTCAGCCTGTTTATTATCCGCTTCGTATGGAGCATGATGGGTAGCAAGATGATGGAGAAAAAGTGGGTGAAGGTTGTCCCTCACATTATCGACACTGTCTTGCTGACGTCTGGTGTGGCACTGGTGTTTATTACGGGCTTTATCCCGTTCACACCAGCGGCACTCTGGATGACAGAAAAACTCACTTGTGTGCTGGCTTACATCGCCCTTGGCTATGTGGCACTGCATTACAGCCGTGGCATGGCATTCAGACTCTTCGCATTCTTTGGTGCGCTGGGCTGGGTGTACGCTGCCGCAGATCTGGCTATCACTAAAACACCACAGCTGTTGGGGTAACAATGATCGCGTTTACAGACCAGGAATTAGATGAGCTGACATTGATAGAAGGTGCGTTGGCACTTAACGCTGCTATCGATCCGGCAACATCCCTGCATTGGGTTCGGGCGCAGCTCGAATTGCTGGCCAAGGATGCTGAAAATTTGCTGGCAGGAGAAGCCAATGACGAGTTGCGTCTCGAAGGGTTGATCCGTCTGTTCTACAAAGAGTGGGGCTTCAAAGGCGACTTTGAGCAGTACTTTTCGTCGGACAATGCGTTTATTGAAAAAGTGCTCAAACGCAAAAAAGGGATCCCGGTGAGCCTGGGCGCTATCTTTCTGTTTTTGGCTGAAAGACTGGATTTGCCTCTCGAGCCCGTAGGCTTTCCTACCCAGCTTATCTTGCGCGTGGACTGGTTCCACCGTGAGCCGCAATACATCAACCCGTTTGACGGCGAGTTCCTGTCAGACCGTATGCTGCGTGGCTGGCTGATTGGTAAAGATGGCCCAACGGCCTCCCTGCAATCTGAGCACCTTGAAGCGTCGGACAACCCAACGCTGATTGGCCGTTGGCTGGCGGTCATCAAAAGTGCGCTGCTTCGTGAAGAAAACTACGCCATGGCGCTGCGCTGCAGTGAACTGGCGCTCACCTTCAGCCCGGATGATCCTTACGAAATCCGTGACCGTGGCTATATATTCCAGCAACTGAAATGTGACTGGGTAGCGGCGGAAGACTACGAATACTTTATTGCTCAGTGCCCGAACGATCCGGCGGCTGAGCTGTTGAAACTGCAGGTCAAAGTGTTGACCGCAGAAGCTCCTATTTTCCATTAATCAGGAAGTCACCATGACAACACAAAAAACGGTTCAGATTGGCGATATTCAAGTTGCTAACGACAAGCCATTTGTTCTTTTTGCCGGGATGAATGTGTTGGAGTCTCGCGATCTGGCGATGCAGATCTGTGAGCACTACGTGGAAGTTACCCAGAAGCTGGGCATTCCTTACGTGTTCAAGGCGTCTTTTGACAAAGCAAACCGCTCATCTGTGCACTCTTACCGTGGCCCGGGCCTGGAAGAAGGCATGAAGATTTTCCAGGAGCTGAAAGACACTTTCGGCGTGAAAATCATCACCGACGTACACACAGAAGCGCAGGCGCAGCCTGTTTCTGAGGTGGTCGACGTGATCCAGCTGCCAGCATTCCTTGCCCGCCAGACCGATTTGGTTGAAGCGATGGCGAAAACTGGTGCGGTGATCAACGTGAAGAAACCGCAGTTTATGAGTCCGGGTCAGGTTGGTAACATCGTTGATAAGTTTGCTGAGTGTGGCAACGAAAACGTGATCCTGTGTGAGCGTGGTTCATGCATGGGTTATGACAACCTGGTGGTAGACATGCTGGGTTTCGACGTGATGAAGAAGGCGAGCAATGGCAGCCCAATCATCTTTGACGTGACCCACTCACTGCAATGCCGCGACCCATTCGGCGCAGCGTCCGGTGGCCGCCGCTCTCAAACTGTTGATCTGGCACGTGCCGGTCTGGGTACCAAGATTGCGGGTCTGTTCATTGAAGCGCACCCGGATCCGGACAACGCGCGTTGTGATGGTCCTTCAGCGCTGCCACTGGCAAAACTGGAGCCATTCCTGAAGCAGATGAAAGCACTGGACGATCTGGTTAAAAGCTTCGAAGAGCTGGATATTCAATAAGGATTGATTCAGTGAAAAGTAAGCCGGCGCATATGCCGGCTTTTTTGTGCCTGTTACAACCAGCAACCGTGAATTTCGGTATTCAGCTGGCGGCGCACTGTCAACACGGTGTCCATATGGATTAAGGTGGCTGCCATATTGATATTTTTATCGATTAAATAAGATTTATTGATTACGGCCGTTTAGACGTCTATTTGTTGACGTGTCGGAGGTTTGCCTTTAACCTGCGTTCACATCACAAAAAATATGCAACACAACATGACACAGAAGCAAACTAAAATACATCCTTCAGCCATTGCGCTGCTGCCCTTTGGGCTTTTCCTGTGCCTGTTTATCGGCACCGGTATTTACTTTTCCACCCAGAATGTCGAGTTCGCGTTTTACCAGCTGCCGGCGCCTATCGCGGTTCTGCCTGCGATTGTGCTTGCAGTATTGATGAGCAAAGACAAGCTGAATGATGCCATCGGCCAGTTTATCGAGGGTGTTTCCCACCGCGATATCACGGCAATGTGCATGATCTATCTGCTGGCGGGTGCATTTTCCGCGGTTGCGAAAGCAACTGGTGGGGTTGATGCTACCGTAAACCTTGGTCTGGCCGTTCTCCCTTCCAGTTTCATTTTGCCTGGCCTGTTTTTGATTTCTGCCTTCATTGCAACCTCCATGGGTACCTCCATGGGTACCATCGCTGCAGTCGCCCCTGTGGCACTGGGCATTGCAGACACCACGGGTATTGATGCAGCGCTGATGGCCGGTGTGGTACTGAGTGGTGCCATGTTCGGCGACAATCTTTCAATTATCTCGGATACCACGATTGCGGCGACCCGATCCCAAGGCTGTCACATGAAAGACAAATTCCGCGAGAACGTGAAAATTGCGGTTCCTGCAGCCGTTGTGGCACTGGTTATCTTCTTCATCTCAAACGAAGTCACTGTAGCGCCGGTTGCGGGCGATGTTGACTGGCTGGCAGTGTTGCCATACCTGACCATTCTGGTGCTGGCAGTGTCTGGCATGAACGTATTTGTGGTACTGGCTATCGGTATCCTGTTTGCGGGCATAGTTGGCATGGTGCAAACCCCGGACTACAGCCTGATGACCTTTGGGCAGGACGTTTATAAAGGTTTTGGCAGCATGCAGGAAATCTTCCTGTTGTCACTCCTGATTGGTGGTCTGGCCGAGCTGATGCGCCAACAAGGCGGACTGGCTTTTGTCACAGACAAACTCAGCACTCTGATCATGTCCCGTGCAGACAAAGATGCAGAAAAAGGTTCTCCCCGTGCAAGTGAAGCGGGTATCGCAGCGCTGGTGAGTATGACTAACCTGTGTACTGCGAATAACACGGTTGCCATTATTGTGGCTGGTGGCGTCGCGAAAGAGCTGTCTGTGCAGCACGATGTCGCACCAAAGCGCAGCGCAAGCCTGCTGGATATCTTCTCCTGCGTTATTCAGGGCGTGTTGCCATACGGTGCTCAGGCACTGCTTCTGGGCTCCATTTTCGAGCTATCACCACTGAGTGTGGTCAGCCAGTCCTACTACTGTTTCCTGCTGGCAATTGCAGCCGCATTTGCCATTGCGCGAACAAAGGGTCAACACCCGGCCTGATGTGAGCCTAACACCTCAATTGCCGACGACATGTCGGCAGTTGAGGTGTTTTTCAGTGATCTACACGGCACTTTCTTGAAAGTCCCCTGTGCGAGCCAGAGTAACTATTTAGACTACTTCGTGAAAATGAAAAAGCAGTCTGGGTTAAACTCCGGCGGCGTGCGGACAAGGTTGTGCGCCGTCGAAAATCACAATAGGTATCACCATGAAGGAACGCCTCTCTTTGAAAGCAGCCATCAGCGCTGCATTGCTTGCCACACTGGCAGGTTGCTCAACCACTAACGAAACAACGGAATACGTTCCGGGCTGGCAACCGGATACCACGTATAAAGTGACAATCCTGCACACCAATGACCACCATGGCCGTTTCTGGCACAACAAGTATGGCGAATACGGCATGGCGGCACGCAAAACCCTGATTGATAACCTGCGTGAGCAAGCAGAAGCGGATGGCGCATCTGTACTGCTGCTTTCTGGCGGTGACATCAACACCGGCGTGCCAGAGTCTGACCTGCAAGACGCTGAGCCAGATTTCAAAGGCATGACCATGATTGGTTACGATGCCATGGCGCTGGGTAATCATGAATTCGATAACCCGCTGGATGTTCTCGACCTTCAAATGCAGTGGGCGGATTTCCCAATGCTGTCTGCCAACATTTACGACAAAGCCACCGGCGAGCGTAAATATCAGGCGTATGAAATTTTTGAGCGTAACGGCCTGAAGATTGCTGTTATCGGTTTGACTACCGAAGACACGGCCAAGATTGGTAACCCGGAATTTATCGGTGAGCTGGAATTCCGTGACCCGAAAGAAGAAGCGAAGCTAGTGATAGCGGAGCTGGAGCAAACCGAAAAGCCAGACATCATCATCGCGGCGACCCACATGGGTCACTACGAAGATGGCAAACGCGGCATCAACGCGCCGGGTGATGTGGCACTGGCCCGTTATCTGGACGAAGGCTCATTAGACATGATTGTGGGTGGTCACTCACAAGAGCCGGTTTGTATGGAAGGCCCCAATATGTACAACACATCGTTCAAGCCGGGCGATGAGTGTAAACCTGACAACCAGAATGGTACCTGGATTGTACAGGCGCATGAGTGGGGCAAATACGTCGGCAAGGCAGATTTTGAGTTCCGTAACGGTGAGCTGAACTTGGTGTCCTATGATCTCATTCCGGTTAACCTGAAGAAGAAAGTGGAAGTCAATGGCGAGAAGAAACGTGTCTTTATCGAGGAAGAAATTCCAAAAGACAAAGCTATCTATGATTTCCTGAAACCGTATCAGGAGAAAGGGCAGGGTCAGCTGGGCGTGAAAATCGCTGAAACCAATGGCAAGCTGGAAGGTGACCGCAATGTGGTACGCTTCCAACAAACCAATCTGGGCCGTCTGATCGCAGCAGCACATAAAGATCGCGCCAAAGCCGATTTCGCCATCATGAATTCCGGCGGTGTGCGTGACTCTATCGAAGAAGGCGACGTGACCTACAAGCAGGTACTGACAGTTCAGCCATTTGCCAACATGGTAACGTATACCGATATGACTGGCGCAGAAGTGCTGGATTACCTGAATGTTGTAGCAACTAAACCGGTAGATTCCGGTGCTTACGCGCAGTTTTACGGTATTTCCATGACGGTTTCACCGGATGGTGTCAGCGATGTTGTGATTGGGGGAGAGCCGCTTGATCCGAACAAAACCTACCGCTTCACTGTGCCAAGCTACAATGCGGCGGGTGGTGATGGATATCCGAAGATTTCTGATCACCCAGGCAACGTCAACACCGGTTTCGTAGATGCTGAGGTATTGAAAGATTACCTTGAGAAGCATTCGCCTATCGATGTGAACGAATATCAGCCAAACGGCGAAATTACTTACCAGTGATGGTGCTGGTGTTACGCTGAGAAAACTAAGATTGAAACGCGAAAAGGCACTGGAGACAGTGCCTTTTTTTGTGTCATTATCAGAATCCTATAGAGAGACACTGTGTATGCAGTTTGTCGCGTAAGGATTCAGAGAGACGTTTATGACACCGGCAATTATCCTGGCGGAAAAAGCAGGCATTACTTTTCATGTGCACAGCTACGACCATGACCCTAAAAACACCAACTTTGGGCTGGAAGCTGCAAGCGTGCTCGGGCAACAACCGGCGCGTGTATTCAAAACGCTCCTTTTTTCGATGAATGGTGACCCGAAACAACTGGCCGTTGCGGTTGTACCGGTATCCGGCCTGCTGGATTTAAAAGCGGCGGCAAAAGCGGCAGGCGCTAAAAAAGCAGAAATGGCCAACCCGGACATTGCTGAAAAAACGACAGGCTACGTGGTAGGTGGAATTAGCCCACTGGGCCAGAAAAAACGTCTGCCGACATTTTTAGATAACAGTGCGCAAGCCTTTGATACGATTTACGTCAGTGCGGGAAAACGTGGCCTTGAAATTGAACTTTCACCGGCGGATTTACTCTCACTGACACAAGGAAAATTTGCCGCTGTCGGCAAGGAGGGCTAGTCGATGCAAAAGCGTTGGTGGGTATTCATGTTGTTAGGTTTACCGCTGACTGCCAGTGCAGGTGATAAAGAACATTCTGCGCTGATGCAATGTTACAAGGCACACGAGACACATGTTGAAGTGACGGCGTGCCTTGATAATCACTGGCAGATCATAAAAGGCGAGCTTGGAAAGACGGAATCCGCATTAAAAGTGCATTTTATCGAGCTGGATTCTATTTCGTCCGCATCTGATGCTGCGCCATTGACTGACAAAGCTTACGCGACATTTCGTGACTGGCGCGAAGCTCAATGCAAAATGGTAGAAGCGAGTTACGCCTCCGGCTCAGGAAGTGGGCAGGGATACCTTAATTGCATGATTGAAATGACAAAAGAGCAAATCAGCCGCCTGAACAGCCTGATGGGCGTGAAAGGGGGGGGAAAGTGACCCTTACCGTTTGGTTTAGTCTGGCGTTGGTGTGTGCGTTGGGGGCGATGTCACCGGGGCCAAGCCTGGTTGTGATGGTGCGCCACAGTCTTGCTGGCGGCAGGTTGCATGGCATTGTCGCAGCATGGGCACATGCATTGGGCGTTGGGCTTTATGCTGTGCTTACCTTGCTGGGGTTGGCCGTGATCTTGAAAGAGTCTCCCACTGTTTTCAGCTTCATTACCTATGCCGGTGCCGCCTATTTGGCGTGGTTGGGGGTGAAATCGCTGCGTGCCAAAGGAGGCGTGGCAGCCAAACTGGAAAAAGGGGAAAAAACAACACTGCTGGAAGCGGCGCGCGATGGTGCGATGATTTCCGTGTTGAACCCGAAACTGGCACTGTTTTTCCTCGCCCTTTTCAGCCAGTTTGTTGCCATTGGCACTGACACCTTCAGCCGCAGCGTTATCGTTATCACCCCGTTTATTATCGACGGTTTGTGGTACACGCTGGTGGCTTTGGTCCTTTCATCCAACCGGATGCTGGAAAAGCTAAAGCAAAAAGCAGTCTTGATTGACCGTTTATCGGGGATCGTATTGATTGGTCTTGCCGCGCGGGTCATTGTGACTTTGTAGAGAGCAGCTCGAAAAAGATAAAAACAGGAGCCGAGGGCTCCTGTTTTGGTTTGGCACTATGCCCGGCGGTGAAGATGCCGCTCGCGGGTTTCCTGTTTTTTTTCCTGACTCTTTTTGATCATCACATACAAAGCGCCAGTACCGCCTTGATGGCGCTGGGCGGAATGAAAACATTGTACGTCGCTGATCTGCTCAAGCCATTGGCAAACGAAGCTTTTCATCTGCGCAGGTGGATTCGAGCGCTCACCTTTGCCATGCACAATAATCACGGAGCGGATATCCATGCGCTGGCATTGCTTCAGGAATCGCAGGATTTCGTCTCTGGCATCTTTCAGGCTGTATTTGTGCAAATCAAGTCGGGCGTGAATGTCATATTTACCCAGCCTGAGTTTGCGGAAAACGCCGTCCTGAACGCCCGGGCGTTTGAACGCCACGATATCATCGGGCTTCAGCATTCTGGCATATTCAAGGGAAAGGTATGCGGGATCACCCTCAGACAGCGATTGTGCGGCCAGCTGTCGCGCCAATTGGGCATCGGTCGGTTGGTGGTTAGTGTTAACTTTCTCCACCGTGTCGTGTTTGATGGGGGCAACATCCGCCATCATTTCCCGAAATAAATCGAACTCGTTGTTACCGTTCATGGTCTTTACGGGTTATTGAAGCATCGCCACAGTATAGCGACAAACCAAATCAAGGTCATCGTATGATGTTGCTGATGCTGTAGACGAGAAGAGGAAAGTAAAAAGGATTATTGGTAGCGACTGCTCGCGCTTAGCCGGAAAGAAAAAAAAAGCCAGGGTGCGATATCGACCCTGGCGTAAGCAACCAAGTCAAAAACTGGTTTAAGGGAACTGTTACGCTTGGGGCGCTTTCATTGCCTGATAGACAAAAAATCCACCCATGGCACAGATCATGAGTAATGCACCAAAAATGACGATCATGGAAGAAAGGCCAATTGCGTTGCCGAACAGTAGGTTTAACCAAAACTCCATCATTGTGCTCCTTGTATCTGTGAACGTTGCGCTAAGGTTGCCAATACGTGAAGGGTTGCGTGATGATCTGGATCAAGTGAATGGGGTGTTAGTGGCACGTAACAATTCAAGTGTGTGAGAGCGCGCAAAATATACGCCACTGGTGATCCTTTGACCGAACGGTTCGTATCACGCAAAAATCGCAATAAAACACTTGAGTCTTATGCTCGGATGAGTATTATTAGCCACCTCTGAGGCGCACAGCGAATCAGGCAACAGTCGGTGAATGGCGCGGTTTAGTAACGCATCACGGCTTTTGGGAATAGCGGAGCAGAGGGTGACCCTCTGATAGCGAAACCCAAAAAAAGAAATACATGCTCGGTGAATAGCGCAGTTTGGTAGCGCATCTGGTTTGGGACCAGAGGGTCGGGGGTTCGAATCCCTCTTCACCGACCACTTATTCAGGTATACAGCCGCCTCTGTTATCAGAAAGTGTTGTACAGTCGGTGAATAGCGCAGTTTGGTAGCGCATCTGGTTTGGGACCAGAGGGTCGGGGGTTCGAATCCCTCTTCACCGACCACTTATTCAGGTATACAGCCGCCTCTGTCATCAGAAAGTGTTGTGCAATCGGTGAATAGCGCAGTTTGGTAGCGCATCTGGTTTGGGACCAGAGGGTCGGGGGTTCGAATCCCTCTTCACCGACCACCATTTGAAGCCTCGCAGCAATGCGAGGCTTCTTTCGTTATGGTGATTGGAAAGGCGTAGTTTGGTGGCGCATCCCATCTTTTAGAGAATCGCGGATCGGAAGTTTGGGTGCAGGTGGTCGGGCGCCAAACTCTGCAGGCTTTACATCTTCTTCCGGGGAATTTGCGCATCCCTTCTAAGCAGAATGAGGTAGAATGGCCGCAACATTCACATCCCGCAGTAAGGAAGAGGTATGAGAAAGTCGTTCATCCTGTGGTTTATTTTGCTGTTTTTCGTTTCGATGATCGTCACCAAAGTAGTGATCAGCGGCTAAACCTACCCGGTTTATGGCAGTGCCGGGAGTGTGCAGGTCGACCTTTTGCCCTGTGTTAAAGGCTTAACGTCAAACCCGGCATTGCGTAGCAATGGCACCAACCCCTGTTTTCCATAAAGGTGCAGCGCACCGACCACCATCACGTAGTTTTCCTCAGTAAATCTCGATTTATCACCCATCGCTTTGAGCCAGTTGTGGTTGCGCTCCGCAATCAGCTTGTGTTCGAAGTCACTGGCAGTGCCCATATCATCGACAATCGTGGTCAGCTTTTCTTCGTCACCAGCCAGCCATGAATCAATCAGGCAGGGCATGAAATCTTTTGAAAGCTCCCAGTATTTGAGGGTGTCAGTCAACAATTCCAGGCCATCATTTTCTGCCTTGGCCAAGAGGTCAATCTGCTGCTGCACAGTTTCAAGTGCGATAACCGGCTTATTCTTAGCGGTGGTTTGCGAGAGAAAATAGAGGTCAACGCCCAGCAGCTGGTTTAAACCCATTGAGTTGACCTGCTGCATCTGCAAGGCTATGGCGACTTGCCAGGGAGGTAGGTTTAACAAGTTTTCAGCCGGTAGTCCTGCATCGGCAGCAACATTGGCGAGTACCTGCTTTTGCGAAGCATTAAGATGGGTGCGGGTTGGTTTGCTTTTTGGAAAGCGGACGTTGGTATCGTTAATGATATCGGCTTCAACAATCAGGGCGTCGGCATTATTGAACCGTGTAACGATGATCTCTGGCAGCGGGTAGAAATCTGGTCTGCCAGCATGGACTGACCCCATGATGGTGAAAGTGACACCCTCTTTTGAAGCCTGCCACACCTGTGGTGTCGAAAAAGAAAATGAAGAGAAAAAGAGCGTGAAAATCAGGGTGATAAAGCGTGTCATGAAGCCTCCATACTTGTGCAGTAACAGTATGGAGGCTGAGCGCATGATTGTCAGTCTTAGTTGTGCTTGTTAAACACCATGGTCATGCCATTTTTGGAGAAGCCAATCACTTCATACGGGTCTTTTTGATCGCCATATTCCATACCTGGTGAGCCAACAGGCATACCCGGTACCGCCAAACCTGCCAGTTTAGGTTTCTTCTCCAGGAAAGCTTTGACATCGCTCGCTGGAATGTGGCCTTCAAACAGGTATCCATCTATAACAGTGGTGTGGCACGAGGCGAGCTGAGGTTTAATGCCCAGTTTCATTTTAATGGGGTTCATGTTGACGTGGTCTTCAACTGCCATTTCAAAGCCATTGTCTTCCATATGCTTTACCCACTCTTTACAGCAACCGCAATACGGCGACTTGTAAGTAATGCCAGCAGATGCAAATACGCTCGTAGAAAGCAGGGCAAATGAAAGCGCCGCTAATTTAGGAAGTTTTTTCATAGCTTCTCCTCAGTGTTTTTTTATCTTGTTGCAGCAGTGGGGAACATGACTCGCCCCATCCCGCAAGTTGTTATCTTTGAAGTGATAGAGATGACGCTTTGCCCGTTGCCAAAAAGTACGGCTGAGCGTAACCCTCGCATCCTCTATCACCCGTGTTAAATCAACCAATCTGACATCGTAAACCAGCGATACGCATTTGCCGTCTGTCCTGACGCTCTGTACGCCCGCATTTTGCAGCGCCTGTACCTGCCCAGAGGTGAGGGGCGCTGCAAGTTTTAGATGCCGTTGAATGGTATAAGCCTTTTCCATTTCAGACTGTTATTTTTTCTTTGCCAGCCAAAACCACCAGACAATGGCGGCAATCAAGGCAACGCCGAGAATATTAACCAACATGTTTGTCTCCTTTTTGGGGTTTGAACCAGCGCAGACGGTTTGCATTACTGACCACTGTGATGGAAGAAAGTGCCATTGCCGCACCTGCGACCACTGGGCTTAACAACGCGCCGGTCAATGGGAACAAAATACCTGCCGCAATAGGGATACCCAGCGAGTTGTAGATAAACGCGCCAAACAGGTTCTCTTTCATGTTACGGAGTGTGGCCTTGGATAGGGTCAGTCCGTCAGTTGCAGCATCAATGGAGTGGCGCATCAGGGTCATCTGTGCGCTCTCAATGGCCACGTCACTGCCGCTGCCAATCGCGATCCCCACTTCTGCTTTCGCCAGTGCAGGGGCATCGTTAATACCGTCACCAATCATCGCGACCTTGCGGCCTTCTGATTGCAGTCGGGTAATGACGTCTGCTTTGCCGTCTGGCAATACGCCTGCCACCACTTCATCAATCCCGGCCAGTTTTGCAATCGCGTTAGCAGTGTCAGGGTGATCGCCTGTCAGCATCACAACGCGGTAGCCCAGAGATTTCAGCCTCGCCACTGCACTCGCAGAATCTGCACGCAGTGGGTCGCTAATGCCAATCAGACCCAGCAGGGTTTCACGTTTAGCCAGATACACAGCGGTTTCACCGCGGCTCGCCAGCACTTTGGCGGCATCGTTCCCTTCGCCAAGTGCTATGCCGTTGTCTTCCATCAGACGGGCATTACCCAGCAGGTATGTTTCGCCATCGATAACCGCTTTCAGGCCTTTTCCGGGAATACCTTCAAACTGGCTGATGGTTGAAAGCGCAAGGGATTTAGCTTTTGCCGCTTCCAGTACCGCTTTCGCCAGCGGGTGTTCAGAACCTTGCTCCAGGCTGGCAGCCAGTTGTATCAAGGTATTTTCAGCCTGGGAAATACCCACGACAGATGTCACCTGTGGCTTGCCTTCAGTCAGTGTGCCGGTTTTATCCAACACGACGGTGTCGACATTCGCAGCATGTTGCAGCGCTTCAGCGTCTTTGATCAACACGCCCAGCTCAGCTGCTCGACCAACCCCGGTGGTTACAGACATTGGGGTCGCCAGGCCCAGAGCACAAGGGCAGGCAATAATAAGCACAGTTGTTGCTGTGACCAACATAAAACTGAGTTTTGGATCCGGACCAAAGTTGTACCAGACCAGCGCAGTCAGGATCGAAATGATCATGACAGTCGGAACAAAGATCGAAGAAATGGTGTCCGCCATACGGGCCAGTGCCGGTTTACTGGTTTGTGCCTGTCGCACCAGGTGAATGATGCGCGACAGCATGGTATCACTGCCAATGCCGGTCGCTTTAAACAGCAGGCTACCATTCTGGTTTACCGTACCTGCATGAAGCGCATCTCCCAGGTTCTTATGCACGGCCAGCGGTTCACCGGTCAGCATAGACTCGTCCACATAGCTTTCACCGTCTTCAACCACACCATCAACCGGGATTTTTGAACCGGGTTTAACGCGCAGCATCATGCCAGCTTTTACCTCTGCCAGCGGTACCTCACGTTCCTGGCCGTTTTCCACAATCAGTGCTGTAGGCGGTTGCAGGTCAAGCAGGCGATCCAGCGCTTTTGACGTGGAAGCGCGCGCTTTCGCTTCAATGGCGTGGCCAAGGGTAACCAGACCCAGAATCATCGCTGTCGCTTCAAAGTAAACGTGGCGAGCCTGTTCAGGAAATACATGGGGTGCAACGACAACAGCCGCAGAGTAAAGCCACGCAGCACCTGTACCCAGTGCGACCAGGGTATCCATGGTCGCACGGTGGTGTTTGAATGCTTTAAATGCATTCACATAAAAGTGTTTACCGGCTGTGAAAAGCAGCGCCAATGTGGCCAGTGCGACAATCCCCCAACCGATTTGGCTGGTGGTGCTTTGCACTGACATGGTGCCACCTAGCAACCCCCACAGCATCAATGGTGCGCCCAGACCCAGCGACAACCAGGTGTTGCGTTTGTGTTCTGCCAGTTGTGAAGCATGCAAGTCGGCCTGACGCTGGCGCCGGGTTTCTTCGTTTTCACTCAGCTCAGCGCCATAGCCGGCGTTGGATACCGCAGTAATCAGGCTTTGGGTGTCTGCGCTGCCGGTGACCATAGCCGTACGTTCAGCCAGATTGACACTTACCCCATCAACGCCTGGGACACTTTTCAGTGCACCTTCGACAGACAACACGCAGCTGGCGCAGGTCATGCCGGTCAGGATCAATTGCTGGGCGTTGTCAGCGTTTATGACAGCGTCAGGTGTTGATTCAGTCGGTGGCTCTTGCACCGTATCAATAGCCTCTTGTGCCGTATCAACAGCCAGCGGTGCTAGTGCTTCAGTCTCAGTTTTAGTTTCGGTAGCCGCTTTATCAGGAACCTGATAACCGGTTTGCTCAACAATAGTGACAAGATCTTCACGTGAAAGTGAGGAGGTGACACGGGCACTGTTCTTTTCTACATCGGCATAATAGACGCCTGGTGCGGCTTCAAACGCAGCTTTCAGTTTGGCAACGCAGCGCCCACAACTTAATCCCGCCAGCGGCAGTGCAATGGTGTCAGCCACTGTATAACCCAGACCTTCAACCGCTGAAATCACATCAGCCAGCGGCGCGTCGGCATTGATGGTGAGCGAGGTGGTATCTGCCTTCGCCAAGGTTACGCCGTCAAGCGGTTCTACTGCGGCCACTACTTTTCTGGCGCAGTTCATGCAATTCAGTCCGCTCAAAGGGAGCGTGATAGTTGTCTCCGTGCTTTGCGGCGGAGTTCGGAGTTCGATGTCAGCCATAGCGTTACCTATTTTTTCTTGCAGTCTTGGTGTCAGACTGTTCATAATTCCGAAGAATAAACCTTCCAGCAACTGTAAGGTCAAGCATGAATTTGAGACAGAGGTGATTGAATGAAAATTAATGAGATCGCCCGTTTGACGGGACTGACGCCCAAGACCATCCGCTTCTACGAACAGAAAGGGATCATCAGCGAACCGGCGCGTGCCGAAAACGGTTACCGTGCTTACGGTCAAAAACACATTAATGAACTGCAGATGATCCGCCGCTCCCGTTTGGTGGGGTTCAGTCTGGATGAATGTCAGGCGTTGCTTGAAATGTCCCGCAACCCAAATATGCGAAGTGCGGATGTGAAACGAAAAGCGTTGGAGAAAATCGCGGAGATTGACGAAAAAATATTGGAGCTTCAGGCGATGAAAACCTCGTTGCATACACTGGCGGATGCGTGCCCCGGTGATGACAGTGCCTGTTGCCCGATCATTGATGCCCTTTCTGAAGGGGACGAAAAGTAAAAAAGCGCCGGAAAGGCGCTTTCGCTCATCGTGGACAGGACCAATCAGTAAAGCAGTGAGTAAAGCTGGCGGCGGTAACGTGCGGCTATTTCATTACCTTGACCCAACGCAGCCAGGATATCCATCATGGTTTTCTTGGCTTCACCAAAGTTCATGTCTTTGCGCAGGATACCCATCAGCAGCTCCAGCGCTTCTTCCTGACGGTTTACCTGACTGAATTGAACAGCAAGCTCAAACGCCAAATCATGGTTGTTTTGGTCTGCTTCAAACGCGCTTTGCAGTTCGCGTATTTCAGGGGTATCTGCCGCTTGCTTGTGCAGCTCCACTTTCGCTACCAGCGCTTTGTATTGCGCATCTTGATCTTGCATTAGCACGGTAGCGAGCACCGCTTCAGCCAAATCAAATTGCTGGGTTTCAACAAAGCACTCAGCAACAGCCAGCTTGAACTGGCCATTCTCACCTAACGCTGCTTCAACAGATTTCAGCAAAGGCAGCGCTTCAACATAGTTGCCGTCAGCCATCAGAGCTAGCGCATTCTTGAATACCATTTCATCCTGGCTTGGTAGGTGACGCACCAGCATTTCACGAACCGTGTCTTCGGTTTGTGGGCCAGCAATGCCATCCACAGGCTGACCGTTGCTGAACAGTGCAATGGTTGGCAGTGCGCGAACGCCAAACTGGGCAGCTAGCATTTGCTGTTGTTCACAGTTGAGCAGGGCAAGGGTGAACGCGCCTGCATACTCGTGAGCGAGCTTCTCAAGTGCCGGGATAATTTCGGTGCTTTCCGGGCTCATTTGCGCCCAGAAATGGATAAGTACTGGCGTTTCTACAGAGCCTTCAAGGATCGGCTGAAAATTTTGCTCAGTCAGTTCAACAATATAATTCGGATGCATAACGTCGCCTGATCGTTAGGGGATGAGTGTGCTTGGGTATAAAGGTGGGGCGCGCGCTGAGAAAATTCAAGGCATTATCCGTCAAAAGGCGCAGAAAACTTGGAGAGTTTGACGCGGGATCAACCGGAGGATCGATTTTCCCAGCAACGAAAAAGGCCACTGATAATTCAGTGGCCTCAATCTTTTGCGCTCGTCGATGTGAAACGCTGACTTAAAACACAAGCAATACTGCCAGCGTTACACTCAAACAGAGCCAGTTCAGTTGACTAAGGGACATAGTCCGGCTCCTTTTGGGGTATTTGTTCTTTTATTGTTTCCCCGTTCACTTCCTGTTCCGACATGCGTCACATCTGTGTGGCTGATGAGGGCAGGTGTTTCACGGTACAAGGAGAAGCTTAGCTAAGGTTTATGACAGATTAATGAATACAAAACGGCTTTTTGCACTGTATTTTTTGTGAGAACGGTCTAAGTTAGCCACCTTTTGCTAACAAACGGTCTAACGTTTTGGCGGGCAAGAGCCTTTTACACAGCGCCATGTACTGGGTGGGCTTGGTCACCCGGTAACGTATTTTGGGGTTGGCTGAGGTCAGCGCGTGCACCAAAGGTTCAACAATCGCATCGGCTGGCAGCGTGTATTTATTGGAAGAGTGTTCGCTTTCCAATCGTGCCTGCTGAGAGAGGTAATCGTTTTTAAAACGGCTGCTTTCCGGATTGATATAGCGGAAAAATGCGTTCAATGCGTTGGCGCGAAAACGGCTCTCGATAGGGCCGGGCTCGATCAAACTTATCTTTATCGGCGTTCCTTCAAGCTCAAGGCGGATCGTATCTGTCCAACCTTCAACAGCAAATTTACTGGCGTTATAAGCGCCGCGAAATTTCAGCGCCACAAATCCCAAGACCGAACTGTTTTGCACAATGCGGCCTTTTCCGTTTTCGCGCATCATCGGGATCACCGCCTGGGTCAGGGTGTGCCAGCCAAAGAAATTGGTTTCAAATTGTTTCCGCAGCGCATCAGTGGGCAAATCCTCCAGTGCGCCGGGTTGACCATAGGCTCCGTTGTTAAACAAACCAAACAGTTTGCCTCCGGTCAGACTTTTCACTTCTTCCACGGCTTTGAGAATGGAGGTTTCATCGGCCAGGTCGAGGTGTATACAAGTCAGCCCTTCTGCTTTCAGCTGCGCGACATCTTCCTGTTTTCGGCACGACGCAATCACGTTAAAGCCCTGTTTTGCCAGCGCGTGGGCGCACACATAGCCGATGCCGGAGGAACAACCGGTCATCAATACGGCGTTGTTCATTGCGTTTTTATCCTTGTTCGTTCAGGTGCGGAAGCAGGTTCTCGGTCACATATTCTGCAATCCAAGGTTGGGCGACCGGTTTGGGATGCAGCCCGTCAGACATCATCCAGCCATCGGTCAGCACCACTTTTTCCATAAAAAAGGGCAGTAATGGAATTTGCATTTCTTTACTTAATGCTGGATAGATATCAGCAAAAGCCTTGCTGTATCGTTGACCATAGTTAGGTGGGATTTGGATCTGCATCAGGGCGACCTGGGCTCCACTTTCCTGACTTAAGTTGATCAATTTAGTGAGGTTCTGGCGTATCTGCTTGGGAGGGAAGCCCCGCAAGCCGTCGTTGGCACCCAACTCAATCAAAACCCATTCCGGCTGATGTTGTTCCAGCAGTTGTGGCAACCTATCCAGGCTGTTGCCTGTGGTATCGCCGGAAATACTGGCATTGACGACCCGGGTGATGTCACTCGATTGTGCCAGTTTCGGTTCAATTAACGTCGGCCAGCTTTTTTCTATGGCCATTTGATAGCCCGCGCTCAGGCTGTCGCCCAAGACCAAAAGCGTTTGCGAAGAAACGCTGAAACTCATCATCAAAAGACAGAAAGAAAGGATGCGAAACATGACTACTCCAGTGATCAGGGCCAGTAACGTGTCAAAAACCGTGAGGACAAATGCACAGTCTCTGACCATTCTGCAGGATGTTTCCCTTCAGGTCGAGCAAGGGGAAAGTATTGCTTTGGTTGGGGTTTCCGGCGCAGGCAAATCAACACTCATGACTTTACTTGCGGGTCTGGACACCCCAAGCGTGGGGGAAATCGAATTGCTGGGCAAACCGCTTAGTCAGTTGGATGACGATGCGCGCGCTGCGCTCAGGGCTGAATCTATCGGTTTTGTGTTCCAAAGTTTCCTGCTGGTGCCATCGCTCACGGCGCTGGAAAACGTATTGCTGCCTTGCACCATCCGTGGTGATGATGAAGACGAAGAAAGGGCAATGTCCCTGCTGGCATCCGTTGGCCTTAAAGGGCGTGAAACCCATTTGCCGTCGCAGCTTTCCGGTGGTGAACAGCAGCGTGTTGCCATTGCCCGCGCCTTTATGACCAAACCCCGCGTGCTGTTTGCGGATGAGCCGACCGGCAACCTAGACCAACACACCGCGGCGACCATTATTGATCTGCTGTTTGCCCTCAACCGCGACCATGGGACGACGCTGATCCTTGTTACCCATGACCCAGCGCTGGCTGAGCGCTGTCACCGTACCTTGCATCTCAATGCGGGCGAATTGATGGGGGCAGCATGAAGAACAACCTGACCTGGCGCTGGGCGTGGCGCGAACTCACCCATGGACAGCTCTGGCCGGTTGTCGCAGCGCTGGCACTCATTATTGCCTGTGTGTTTGCGCTTTCTGCGCTGGCGGGGCGGATTGAATCTGTGCTGACCCAGCAGGGGCGTTCAATGCTCGCAGCGGATATGGTGCTGCGCAGCAACCAGCCAGTGAGCCCTGATACGGTCAGCGCTTTAAGCCGTGATGGCGTGGAAAGCTCCAGCCAGACCCGCTTTGGCACCATGGCATTTAGCGAAAACGACATGCAGCTTATCAGCGTGAAGGCGGTGGAAAGCAACTACCCATTGCGTGGAGTGCTTGAACTGCAGAATGCGCAAGGCATTCAGAGTCAGGTCAAACCGGGTGAGCTTTGGCTGGAGGAGCGCCTATTTTCACTGCTCAACGTTAAACCGGGCGATAAGGTGGACGTGGGTGATCTGACCCTGACAGTCAGCGGAAAAATTGTCTCTGAGCCTGAGCTTTCCTTCAACCCGTTCAGCCAGATGCCAGCTGCCATGATGCACCTGAGTGATGTGGAGGCGGCGGGTGTGGTGCGCCCCGGCAGCCGGGTCAGCTACCGCTATTTCTTCCGTGGTGATGATGATGCTTTGGCGGCGGTTAAAGACACCTATTCGCTGCAAGAAGGCCAACGTTGGATTGATGAAAACACTGGGGATCGCACCGGCGATATACTGGAGCGCAGCCGCGGTTATCTGTCTCTCACTGTGGTGCTTGTGATCATTATGGCGGCGGCAACCCTGCTGCTGACCTGTCAGCATTATGTCGACAGCCGCACCCAGACCCTGGCAATGGTGAAAAGCCTCGGCGCACAGCGAAGCTGGGTTCGCCGCTGGCTTGGCCGACAGCTTGTTATGTTGATGCTGATGGCGACAGCGTTGGGGCTGGGCTTTGGCTTTATGCTCGAATACCTGTTGCGTCTGCCGCTCGGCGATGTCCTGCCTTCTCCTTTGCCGGGCTACGGTCTGTTGCCTTGGTTGCTTGGGCCAATCGTTGCTTTGCTGGTTGCCCTGCCTGCACTTGGCATTCCACTTATCCGCCTGATTGAAGCGCCTGCCATGAGCGTGCTTCAGGAGCAGACCTCTGTGAAGGCGCGGAAAAATCCATGGAGCTGGCTGCTGGCGGCTGTGCCTGTGCTGGCCTTGATCGCCTGGTCCTACGATAACCGTTTGCTTTGGTTGGTATTGGCTGCGCTGGTGGTGATGCTGAGCCTGTTGGCGGCGATTGGGGTGATGGTGCTGCGCTTTGCACAAAAACGGGTTCGCCATCCAGCCTTTAAACTGGCGTTGAGCCGCATTACGCGAAACCCGGCAGCCAGCGGAGCCCAACTTGGTGCGCTCGCCACTTCGTTCATGTTGCTCACTATTATCTGGCTTTTGCGCACCGATCTGTTGGAGGACTGGCAGCAAACCCTGCCGCCGGACGCGCCGAATGTGTTTGCGCTTAATATCGCCAAAAGTGAGCTAGATGATTATGTCGGGCGACTGGACACCAATAGCCTTGAACGCTCGGAGGCCTACCCGATTGTGCGGGGACGTCTGGTGGCAAGCAACGGTGAGCACTACGCCGAGTTGACGCCGGACAGGCAAGAGCGCGACGAAGCGCTGCGCCGTGAGCTGAACTTTACCTGGCGCGATAGCCTGCCAAGCCATAATGATTTGATCGCGGGGCAATGGCCGACGGAAGGGGGCGTGTCGGTGGAATCTGGCATTGCCGACAGACTGGGATTGAAGCTCGGGGATGTGCTGACCTTTTCGGTCAACAGCCAGGAGTTTGATGCGACGGTCAATTCCATCCGGGATGTGGAATGGCGAAATATGAAGCCTAATTTCTACTTCATCTTCGACCCAGCGCTGGTGGAAAACCTACCAGCAAACTGGTTGGTGAGTTTCAGGCTGGAAGATGGGCAAAGCGAGATCCTTAACCAGCTGGGGCGGGATTTCCAGACCGTCACCTTGCTTGACCTTCGCACCATGAGTGGCCGCATTCAGGTGATCCTGCGCCAGGTGAGTTTGTCTTTATCTGTACTGGCGGGGCTGGCCGTTGTCAGTGGCCTGTTGCTTCTGCTGACTCTGCTGCGGATTACCCTGGCAGAAAGGCAGCGGGAAATCATGCTCTACCGGACGCTGGGCGCAAGCAAAAAACGCATCAACACCACGCTGTGGGCGGAATACGGCATCATGGCGCTGGTCTCGGGCTGTATGGCGGTGGGCGGTGCTGAGCTTGCGATGGCGGGGCTGCTGAAGTGGGGCGTTGAATTGCCGGTGCGGATCCATCCTGAAGTCTGGCTCAGCCTGCCAACACTGGCTGTCGGGCTGGTGTTCGTGACGGTTGCCTGGATGCTGCGGGGATTGCTGGAGCCGCTGAAACGCTGATTTCCCGCGATGACAGAAACGACAAGGCCAGCCGAAAACGGCTGGCCTTTTTGTTGCTTTAACCGTTTCGGGTGAGGTCGAGCGGCGCAAAATTGGCGTGATTCGGGAAGGTCTCACGGATTGTTGCGTCAGACGCGCCCAACCAACGGGCGAGCGCAATATACACCTGATCAGCAGCGATGGTCGGCAGCAAGCGGCCGCGTTCAACAGCATCCGGCCCTTCCGGTCGGTAGTCAGGCCAGGTGCCGATAAACGCAGAGCCATCGATTGCCCCACCCATCACAATTTGGTGTCCGCCCCAGCCATGGTCTGTGCCTGTGCCGTTCGCCGGAATGCGGCGGCCAAAGTCGGAGTGGGTAACAGTGATGACATTGTCGTGCAGTCCCAAGAGTTTGAGGTGAGCATTGAAGGCCGCCATGGCATCACTCAATTCCGCGTACTTCTCATTCAGGGCACGGTTTTGATCAGCGTGGGTATCAAAACCGCCAAGTTGCAGAAAGAATATCTGCGTGCCCTGATTCAGCTCTGTGCTTTTGCGGATCAAGCGCGACGTCATGCGAAACTGGGTACCAAGCCCCGTGTCCGGATAGAGCGGCATATCGTCTTCATCGGCAATGCTGTCAATCACGTCCATCAAGGTGTTTGCAACGTGAATAGAATCCTTGCCGACGGACGCCAGTGTTTGGTCAAAAGCGTCGCCATCCACCTCAGCAAAGTAGTCATCCAGCGCAGTAACAGTGTTGGCATTGGCATTCAGCTCGGTGATCTTTTTGCCCCGGATAATGTTCTGATTCAGCGTGTTTGCGCGCAGAAGCTGGGTTTCACCGGCATGGCTGTATAGCGGAGCAAGGTTGGTACCTGACAGATCCTGGTGCAGCACATCCATCAAACGTCCTGCCCAGCCCGTTGTCAGGCTGTAACCCACAGCGCCTTTTTCCCACTCGTTCTTTTGCGAGTTGTGGGAAAACAGAAATGGCGGTAACCGATAGCCCTGGGTTTCTGCTTCTTCCTTGGTCAGCGGTTCGCGAAGGATGCCGCTGTTGACGATGACACTGGCTTCCCGATTGGCAAAAACCTCGGCCAATTTGGTCATTTTCGGGTGCAGGCCGAGCGAAACCTCGAGATTGTCCCGGCAGCGTCCCGTTGCCGGAACAGGCAACAACTGTTCTTTAGCCAACGCAAGATCAGGGCGCACATCAAAATAGGTTTGGTAGTGCGTTTCGCTGGTGGGAACCACCATATTGGCGGCGTCATTCCCACCATCCAGCAGCACGCAAACCAGCGCTTTGCTGGCTCCTGTTGAGCCTGCAAAGCCCAGCGGCGCAGTCAGCACGGAAGGTGCAGCGACAGAAAGCACAGTGATGTTCTTTAGAAAGTCACGACGGGTAACCATATCTACCTCTGGATCAAAAATTCGGGACTAGTCACCACCAGGGTGAGCGCAATGGCCGCTTTGTTCTGGTAAATCCGCTCTGAAGCAATGGCATTCATCATGGCGACACGGAGCGTATTGCTCATTGCTCCATCAAGAAAGCGTGCATTGATAAGATCAGGCAGGGCATTCTCATCCGCTGACTGTGCAGCAGTGAAATAGGCTGACAGATCCAGATAGATAGCGTTGTCACAGCGAACGGTATCCGGTTTGTACACCCTTGAAAAACGCGGACGCAGCGCATTCTGGTAACTGATAAATCCGGCCCATGGCATGATTTCAAATTCAGGTGCCTTCAGCCCGCTGTCGGAAAGCGGCCCGCTGGGGCTGAATTCCGGTGAATAAAAGTTAAATACGGATGTGGCTGCCAGTGGTCCCTGTGCAATGGAATGGAAAATTTCATTGGTATCAAGGGGAAGGGCATCCTTACCGCCATAGGTTTTCGCGTTGAGGATCCGGAACACTTCGGCGACAGCCAGGATTGGCTCTTTGAGTTTGGCTACCGGGTAGCGCTCAGGATTGCTTGAACCGTTTAGAGCCTCGTCATCCAGCCAAATTGCCGCGAACACACTTTCCATGTCGCCACGAATTCCCTGCCCGTTATCGTTAAACGCCTGGGCAACACGCTCGATGTAAGCCGGAGAAGGGTTTGACGTCACCAGACGCTGGATCAGGTGGCGCGCGACAAACGGCCCGGTGTTCGGGTGCTCGAAAAGAATATCCAACACATCCTGCACATCTTTCAGCGGTGTTTGACCGGCAGGGAGCGTATGGCCGAAAACGGTTTTTTCGCCATCATCGTGCCAGCTTCCCCATTTGTCAGAGCCCGGCATCATAGGCTGGATCAATCCTTTTCCATCCACCGGGCGGTTGGTTTCAGGGTCGATAACGCGGTCGGAATAGGTCCAGCCACTGAATGCCCGCGCAATTTCTTCGACATCACCCTGAGTGTAGGTTTGGATTTTATTGCCCTGGCTGTCCAGCTTGGGCGTGCCATCTGTGTTCAGCTCGTACAAACCGATGGTAAAGAGCTGCATCACCTCCCGCGCATAGTTTTCATCCGGATACGTGCCGCGTTTAGGGTTGTGCTTTTTGCTGTTCACCATGCTGAGGTAACTGCCCATGGCCGGGCTGAGCGTGACGGCTTCAAGCAGGTCGCGGTAATTGCCGAAAGCATGTTGTTGCAGGATATCGTAATACGCAGCAAGGCTTTGTGGGTAACGGCCGATATAGGCAAAGCGGCGGCTGACAACCAGGATCTGGCTCAGGGCGAACGCTGCGCGCTGGCGAAGCTGGTCTTGTCCATACAGCATCTGATCCCACCAGATTCCGTCACGGGCGGTGGTTGAATTGGGGCGGACAAACCAGCAGTTGGATGGCGGTGCCATCGACTCGATCGTTGGCAGGGCGGCCTCAAGCATCTTACGTTGAGAGGTAACGGGCAGGTTGAACTGCTGCTCCATCCAGTTGATGTACCCCATCCGGTTGAGATCTGCTGAAAGCGAGGCTGAGTTGCCTGCCGTCGCGCGTTCAATAAAGCTGTGTTGTTGCTGCTCAGAAAGGTAGGCAGGCGCGTTGTCCGGCAACCATGATGGCAGGTTTGGTACCGTTACGGACGGGATTTCGCTTTTACCGTTGCAACCCAGTAAAAGTGGGAGCATTAAGGTGGCCAGCAGGGGGATTTTGTTCATTCTTTCTCTCGGTGTATTGAGGTGCGGGGAATCTAGGCAGGGCTGTTAAATTGGTCAAGAAGAAAGGGAAATATTACGCACTAATGTCATATTTGTGAGATGTCGTTGAGGAATTTTAACCACTTCCGCTGCGGGACAGCGGCAAGGAAAAAGACAGCGTGAAAGGGAGCGGATGAAAGCGCAGGGCTGGCTTGCTCTGCGCTCGTTATCAGGGAAGGCTTTTATTGCAGCAGGTTGTCTAACGCTGGCGATAAATCGGGATATTCAAACCCGTACCCGCTGTTTTCCAGTGCCCGCGGCACAGCGCGCTGGCTGTCGAACAATAACTGGCCGGCTTCACCCAGCATCAATGAAATGACGAATTTCGGGGTGAACAGGAAGTGGGGACGGTGCAGGGACTTTGCCAGTGACTGGCTGAAGACTTTGTTGGTGACCGGCGTTGGCGCTGTGAGGTTAAACGGCCCACGCGCGTCGGCATGGTTGAGTAAGTGAATGATGCCACCCACCATGTCATCAATATGGATCCAGGGGAAATATTGGTGTCCATCGCCAATCGGCCCGCCCAGTCCGAACTGGTAAGGCAGCAGCATTTTCTTCAATGCCCCGCCTTTTTTACTCAGTACGATGCCGGTACGCAGTAGGCATACCCGGGTTAAATCAGAATCAGCCCTCATGGCAATTTTTTCCCAGTTTGCGCAGACGGAGTGGGCAAAGTCAGAAGCGTCCACCACCAGAGACTCATCAATGATCCTGTCACCCTGATCGCTGTAATACCCGACCGCTGAGCCGCTGATAAAGGTGTGGGGCGGGGTGTCTGCCGCCTGGATCAAATCCACCAGCTTTTGGGTGATCCCCCAACGGCTGGAGCAGATGATGCCCTTTTGGTTTTCCGTCCAGCGTTGATCCACGATGGGTTCCCCAGCGAGGTTTATCACCGCATCAATATGGTTCATGCCACCCAGCTGGCTGAGGTGGTTAATCAGGTGGACTTTTTCAGGTAAAACGCGGCTGGCTTTCTCCGGCGAGCGCGTCAACACGGTGATCTCGTGGGAAGCGAGCCGGGGGATCAATGCCCGGCCGATCAGTCCGGTGCCGCCGGTGATAAGGATATGCATGTGACAGTGCCCCTCAAGTGGTTATTAGAACCAGTATGCATTCAATTGGTTAATTGATCAGCCAGACAATGATCTTAATGCCGAAAATCGTGAGTCCCCTGTTAGCTGTATCACCCTATTGATATTGTGGATTGGAAATTTCGCTGACCTTGGCCCAGTTTTAAAGACACAAATGTACTTTTCGCCTTAGTTTTGTTTTTTCGGAGTATCAGTGAAGGGATTGGCTGCATTACTCACTGCGATGTTAGGCAGCCTGAAAGACTTGCTGCCCATCATCCTTGTCATCGGTTTTTTCCAAATCATCGTTTTGCAACAACCTCTGCCAGACTGGATATCGATCATGGTCGGTTTGGTGCTGGTGGTCGTAGGGCTGACTTTCTTTGTTTTTGGCCTGGAAATGGGTTTGTTCCCCATCGGTGAATCCATGGCTCACTCCCTGGCGCGAAAGGGCAGTGTGTTCTGGCTGATTGTCTTTGCTTTCCTGCTTGGCTTTGGCACCACGATTGCAGAGCCTGCGCTAACTGCGGTTGCGGCGGAAGCAGCGCAAGTGGCGGCGGAGGGGGGCATGATAGGAATGACGCCAGAAGCGCAGTCGTCCTATGCCAATGGCCTTCGGGTGACGGTGGCACTGTCTGTTGGGTTCGCCATTGTATTGGGAGTGCTCCGTATACTCAAAGGCTGGCCTATTCACCGCATCATCATTGGCGGCTACATCCTGGTGGTGATTATGACCGCCTTTGCCCCGCGCTATATCATCGGGATCGCATACGACTCGGGGGGCGTGACAACATCCACGATCACTGTGCCTCTCGTGACAGCTTTGGGGGTGGGGCTGGCGACGGTCATCAAAGGCAGAAATCCCATGGTTGATGGCTTCGGCCTGATTGCCTTTGCATCACTCTCACCCATGATATTTGTGATGGTTTACGGGATGGTGGTGACATGACAGTCCTGTTAGACCTCATTCCTACTTTCATTTCCACCCTGTTTTCCACTGTGGTGGATGTCATTCCCATTGTCTGCATTCTCTTCGGCTTCCAGCTCGCGGTGCTGCGAAAACCCATCGTGAATCTGAAGCGGATCATCTTTGGGTTTGTTTACGTCATCCTTGGGTTATCGCTGTTCTTGATGGGGTTGGAACTGGCGCTGTTCCCCCTCGGCCAGTCCATGGCGGTGCAGCTCACCGCACCGGAATTTTTGTTTGGTGAGGGGATGAGCATGCCCCAAACCGTTACCTGGCAGCACTATTACTGGGTTTACCTGTTTGCTGCAGCCATTGGATTTAGTACCACGGTGGCAGAGCCTTCTCTGATTGCAGTGGCGATCAAAGCCTCGCAGGTTTCCGGTGGCGCGATTAGCGTGAATGGGCTGAGGTTTTCAGTCGCACTGGGTGTGGCGATGGGGATCTCGCTCGGTTGCTACCGCATCGTGGCGGGTGACCCCATTCACTTTTACATCATTGCCGGTTACATCGTGGTGGTGATCCAAACCTTCTATGCACCTAAATTTATTGTGCCGCTGGCCTATGACTCCGGCGGCGTAACAACGTCAACCGTGACTGTACCCTTGGTGACGGCGTTGGGATTGGGACTGGCATCCACCGTGCCGGGAAGGAGTCCACTGATAGACGGCTTTGGTCTTATTGCCTTTGCCAGCCTTTTTCCCATGATTACAGTAATGGGATATGCGCAGTTAACCGAGTGGGCCGCTAAACGCGGACGCGCTCAATAACCAAGAGGGATTAGCAATGCGGTTCAAACTGATAGTGGCCTTCATTGAAGACTCCAAAACCGATGCGGTACTGGATGCAGCGCGTGACGCGGGGGCAACAGGTGCGACGGTAATTAATAACGCGCGGGGCGAGGGGCTGACCAAACAGAAAACCTTTTTTGGCCTGACACTGGATGTGCAGCGTGACGTCATGCTGTTTGTGGTGGAAGAGCACCTTGCCCGCAGTGTGCTGGAAACCATCAACGAGGTTGGCGAGTTTGATGCGACGTCCGGCAAGGGAATCGCTGTGCAACTGGATATTGAGGATGCCGTTGGGGTGGCACATCAGGTGCGCGAGTTAAGTAGCGTGATTGAGGAAGAACTATGAAAACGACAAAAAAAGTCAGGGAAGTCATGAAGCAGGATTTTGCGCTGATAGATGGATTGACCACGGTTTCTGAAGCGATCCGGATTGCGCGGGATAAAGAAATCAAGGCGCTGATCGTGAAAAAGCGCGATGATCATGATGAATATGGACTGGTGTTAATGAATGACATCGCTAAAAAAGTGCTGTCACAAAACCGTTCGCCGGAGCGGGTTAACGTTTATGAGATCATGACCAAACCTGCACTGGGTGTATCGCCGGATATGAATGTGAAATATTGCGCCCGCCTGTTTGAGCGCTTTGGTATCAGCCGGGCACCCGTCATTGAAAACGGTGAGGTGCTGGGTGTGGTGAGCTACAACAGCATAGTCATGTACGGCATGGTGTCGGATTAAAACAGCATGCCTTTGCGGCGATCAGTGGCGGTCAATATGGCCGAGATCGCGATCGGGAGCAAAAACGTCCCGCACACGTTGTTTCAACACTTTGGCGTCGGGAAACCCGCCATCGCGTTTGCGCTCCCAGATAAGCTCGCCATTGCAATGGATTTCAAACCGCCCGCCAGTGTCGGGATGGAGGGTCAGGCTGGCGACTTCCTCGCTGAAGGTCGAAAGCAGTTCCTGTGTCATCCAGGTTGCACGTAGCATCCAGTTGCATTGGCGACAGTAATAAATATCAATGGTGACTTTTTCCATTAGAGCACTCCCCATACAAGCTTCACCCCGACCGCAAAGGTCAGCAGCTCAAACGCAATCTTGATAAGACGGTTACTGTATTTGTCCGCCATGTAGGCGCCAAGGTAGCCACCCAGCATTGAGCCAAGCAACAAGGCCGGTATCCACGGCCAATAGATTTCAGCGCCTGCCCACGCCAGTGTCACTGCTCCCAAACCGTTCCAGAACAGGCCTACACTCACTAGTGTCAGTGCCACCGCCTGTTTGTAATCGAGCCCAAACCAGCGCACAAGAAACAAGGTAACGAATAGGCCAGTGCCTGCGGTAAGGGAGCCGTTCAGGAGCCCGATAGCACTAAGGCCAAGGCAGCCGATGACAAGCCCAAAGGTGGTTCGGTTACGTGGCTCTGCTTCCTGCCCAAGGGATTTACGCATTCGGGAATAAAGACCAAGCAGGATGATAAATGCACCGAGCAGGCCTTCCGCGACAGGGCCTGGAACAAACAAAATCAGGTTGGCACCGATGATCACCCCGGTTGCTCCTGCCAGGGTGACATAGACGGTGAGCTTGGGGTCAAGGTTACCGCTGCGCCAGTGCTTGAGTGCCGCGCCCAGACCTAAGGCGACAGACGCTACTTTATGGGTGGCGAGTGCCACTGAAAAGGTGAGGCCGAGAAACAGCAACAGGGGCAACTGCAAAAGACCAGAACCGCCGCCTGCCAAAGAGGCGAGGGTGTTGGCAAACAGAGAACCGATAAAAAGCCCGAGGGTTGAGAGAAAGTCCATATTCGCTCACGACAATTCAAAGTGAAAAAGCAGTGTAGCAGTTTGTCTGCAGGTAGAAAAAAGCCCGTGGAGATCACAGGCTTTTGATTGGGAGCAACGGTGTGGATTGGTTGAAAGACTGCTTACCAGCCTTTCACCGCGCCGCCGTCAAACAGCTCATCAGCCGCGCTGAATACTGCGTCAGTTTGGTATGCCTGAACGAACTGCTGCACGTTCTGTGCTTTTACGTTATCAGTGCGCGCCACAATCAGGTTCACGTATGGTGATTCCTTATCTTCAACAAAGATGCCATCTTTTGCTGGCGTCAGGTTGATTGCATTGGCGTAGGTGTTGTTGATGATAGCCAGCGTGACGTCATCCAGAGAGCGTGGCAGTTGCGCTGCTTCCAGTTCGATGATTTCCAGGTTTTTCGGGTTTGCAGTGATATCCAGAACGGTCGCCTTCAGGCCCGCTTCGTCTTTCACTTCAATCAGACCCTGCTTTTCAAGCAGCAGCAGTGAGCGACCAAGGTTGGTTGGGTCGTTAGGCACGGCGATTTGCGCTCCGTCTTCGATTTCCGCGACGGATTTCACCTTGCTGGAGTAACCGGCAATTGGATAAACCAGGGTGTTACCCGCGATTTCAAACTTGTAGCCACGGTCAGTGATTTGCTGATCCAGGTATGGCTTGTGCTGGAACGCGTTGGCGTCGATGGAGCCCTCTTCCAGCGCCGCGTTTGGCGACACGTAATCGGTGAAGGTCACCAGCTCTACGTCCAGACCGTATTTTTCTTTCGCTACTTTTGCTGCAACTTCAGCGATTTGTTCTTCTGCACCGGCCATCACACCGATTTTTACTTTAGACAGATCAACCGTCTCTTCCTGGCCACAGCCGGTCAGTACCAGTGCCGATGCCAAACCTACAGCGGCTGCAATTTTCTTGAGCGTAAAAGTCATCTTGTATCTCCTTGATTTTATTTTCCATTTATGACGGATGGCGCAGCCACCCGCGTTTTATCTGTGGTCTACCCGTTTAACCAGGTAATCACCGAGTGATTGAATGAGCTGCACCAGAATGACCAGCATGACGACGGTGATCAGCATGACAGTGCCGTCAAAGCGTTGGTAACCGTAGCGGATACCCACATCGCCCAGACCGCCGCCGCCAACAGCACCGGCCATGGCGGAGTAACTCACCAGCGTGACCAGGGTGATGGTCGCGCCGTTCAGAATACCCGGCAGTGCTTCCGGCAGCAGTACTTTGCGGATAATTTGCAGTGGGGTTGCGCCCATTGCCTGCGCCGCCTCAACCAGACCTGCCGGTACTTCCAGCAGTGCGCCTTCAACCAGACGGGCGATAAACGGAATGGCGCCCACGGTCAGCGGCACAATCGCAGCGCTGGTACCGATAGAGCTGCCCACCACAAAGCGGGTGAACGGGATTATCGCCACCAGCAGGATAATGAAAGGGATAGAACGGCCAATGTTGACTACAGTGCCCAGCACCTTGTTGAGAAGGGCATTTTCCAACAGGCCGCGCGGTTTGCTCAGGTGCAGCAAGACGCCTACAGGAATGCCAAATAGAAAGCCAATCGCACCGGAAACAAACACCATGGTGAGGGTTTGGCCGAGAGCATCAATCAGAAGGTTTACCAGGCGTTCGTTCTCTGCGAACCAACCTGAAACGGCAGCAATATTAAGCGACATAGCCCAGCACCTCGATGTTTACATTGTGTTCCTTCAAAAATGTCAGCGCGCGGGCGACGTTTTCTTCTTCTCCGAAAAACTCCGCCAGCATCAGGCCAAATTTCACGCCCCCGGCGTAATCCATGTCAGAGCTTAAAATGCTTACATCAATGTCGAACTTTCGGGAAGCCTGACTGATGAGCGGGGCATCCACACTGGCGCCGGTAAACTCAAGGCGTACCAATGGCGGCAGGGTACCGTCGTTTTGCGGCTGCAGGCGCTCGGCGTAATCCTGCGGGATCGACAAATCCAGCGTCGAGCGGATAAAGGTGCGTGCCAACTCGGTTTTCGGGTGGGCGAAGATGTCGCCCACCGGGCCTTTTTCCACCAGTTCTCCGTCGCCAATGATGGCCACTTCATGACAGATGCGCTTCACCACATCCATTTCATGAGTGATGAGCAAAATGGTCAGTCCCAG
Organism: Enterovibrio paralichthyis; assembly: GCF_019209835.1. Taxonomy (NCBI): domain Bacteria; kingdom Pseudomonadati; phylum Pseudomonadota; class Gammaproteobacteria; order Vibrionales; family Vibrionaceae; genus Enterovibrio; species Enterovibrio paralichthyis. The sequence continues at coordinate 38,096 of NZ_JAHUTS010000023.1, forward strand.
TTTCTGGTTGATGGTTTGCAACAGGTTGAGGATGGCGTGGGTGGTCGCTGGATCCAGCGCGCTGGTGGCTTCATCACACAGCAGCACTTTTGGCTCACTTGCCAGTGCACGTGCAATCGCAACACGCTGCTTCTGGCCGCCACTGAGGTTGGACGGGTAGCTTTGGTGTTTGTCATTGAGGCCAACCAGATCCAAAAGCTCCGTCACTTTTCGCTGGATGTGCTGCTTGTCTTTGCCAGCAAGCTCCAGTGGCAGCGAGACGTTTTCGAACACAGTGCGTGAAGAAAGCAGGTTGAAGTGCTGGAAGATCATGCCAATCTTCTGGCGCTCGCGCGTCAAATCAGACTGGGAGAGGGCAGTCAGCTCAACACCGTCGACAGACACCTGTCCGCTGGTTGGGCGTTCCAATAAATTCACAATGCGGATCAGGGTGCTTTTGCCGGCACCGGAAGCGCCAATCACGCCAAAGATCCTGCCTTGGGGGATCTGGAGGTTAATATCGCGCAGGGCATGGATCGTTTGTGCGCCCTGTTTGAACTCCTTATTAACCTGTTTTATCTCGATCATATGCCGTCCTGGACAAAATCCGTTTAAGAATCGAATAAAAATGCAGCGATTGTTGTTGGATTATTGCTGCTATCTGGTTTTTGATGCTATTTGCTGTTGCAACTTAAGTCAATGGATATTTTTACGGCTAGACGTCTAAACGTATATTTGATTTTGAAGAGAGAATAAAACGGGAAAATAGAAGGAGATAGGGTGTTGGCGTTGTGTGTCTTTCACCCTAGAAATACCGAATCCCTCACGCTTTGTAACCTTATTTTTGCAGTTGCACATTTTAACTGACTGCTTTTTGTACTGGCGCACTGATTCAGGATGTGGGATGCAATAAACTGACGTGCTTGGAATGGTAATAGGGACAGGGATGTGAGGACGTCATTTAAAACAATGATGTTAGCGACAAGCGCCTTAAGCTGGCTGCTTGTCTCACTGATGCCTGTGATCAATGCCCACGGCAGTAACGCCGGTGTTTGGGAAACCCTGTGTACCGTTAACGGATTTAAGCTGGTCAAGCTCGATACGGCTGACACTTTGCAGGGCACGGGTAAACATGATGGCAAGCCTTGCCCCTTTGCCAATTTTTCAACGTTTCACCACCTCACCCTGAATACCTCACAAACGTATACTCAAACCCGCTTTGTTGGGCGCCTCGATTACTCTTTAATGGCTCGAAGAGTAAAGTTTGAATCGCCCATCCCCCGCGCACCGCCAGTGAGTATTCCGTCAATTGTTCAAGCTTTCCAAGGTTCCTTTCATTTCCTTCCTCATTGCTTTCCCATTTTCCCTCTTCATTTTCCGACATCCTCTGGCACATCGCTTATCGGCCACAGAGCACTTTTGCAATCAGATGGTTAAATAAACGACGGTCATTGTTTGACCGACTTCAAACTCCCTCGTGCTGAGGCTACTTGCGATGGCCCAGAATGAGTAAAGTTATTGCAACATCTTATTAACCGTGTGTTGGTGGATGTGACAGGGACTTTTCAAGGCAGCGCCCACCGTTATACCTATTACCATTTCGTGTTGCCTTATCGATATCGCCATTCCGAGCAAGGAGACTGAAACATGTTAAAACGTCGTTCGTTTCTCGCTGCGACCACAATAGCACTGGGTGTGCTGCTGTCCGGTTGTGGAGAAGAGAAGCAGGAAGCTGCTGCACAGGCACAACCTGCTGAACAGGAAAAAATCACCTGGAAAATGGTGACCACCTGGCCAAAGAACTTCCCCGGTTTGGGAACAGGGGCGAACAACCTCGCTGAGCTGATCACGGACATGAGCGATGGCCGCCTTGAGGTGAAAGTCTACGGTGCTGGCGAATTGGTCGGTGCGCTGGATGTGTTTGATGCAGTCTCGCGCGGTACAGCGGAAATGGGGCATGGCGCAGGCTACTACTGGAAAGGTAAAGCGCCGGCAGGGCAATTCTTTGCTGCGGTGCCTTTTGGTCTGACTGCGCAGGAAATGAATGGCTGGATTTACAGTGGCGGAGGTTTGGAGCTGTGGGCAGAAGCCTATGAACCATTCGGTATTATCCCGATGCCTGCCGGTAACACCGGTGTGCAAATGGGCGGTTGGTTTAACAAGGAAATCAACAGCATTGACGATCTGCAAGGTTTGAAAATGCGTATTCCTGGCCTGGGCGGCGAAGTGCTGAAACGTGCGGGTGGTACGCCGGTACTGCTGCCGGGTGGCGAAATCTTCCCTGCACTGCAATCGGGTGCGATTGACGCGACTGAGTGGGTAGGCCCTTACAACGATTTGGCGTTTGGTCTGCACAAAGCGGCGAAATACTACTACTACCCAGGTTGGCACGAGCCGGGCACAACCCTGGAAGCGCTGATTAACAAAGCCGCGTTTGACAAACTGCCGAAAGACCTGCAATCCATTGTGCTGGCAGCTACCCGTGTTGCAAACGCAGACATGCTGGCGGAGTTTACCGCGCGCAACAATGCGGCGCTGGAAAGTCTGGTGAATGAACACAATGTGGATCTGCGTCCGTATCCGAAAGAAGTGCTGACCCAGCTGCAAACCCTGGCTGACGAAGTGGTGGCGGAGCAGGCTGAAGTGGATGCGATCAGTAAGAAAGTGTACGACTCTTACAAATCGTTCCGCGATCAGGCGATTGACTGGCATGCGATTTCCGAGCAAGCCATGTTGAACGCGCGTAACCCTCAATAAGTTCGAAAGGCAGCACCCTGTGTGCTGCCGCTTTCGTGTAGAAATCCCCAAGCCTTTTGGCTGAAGTTAGAGTTCTCGTATGGATACCGCCTCTCCTTTTCTTATATCCCTGATCAAGGGGATCAACCGATTCAGTGACTGGACCGGGCGCCTTGTCTCTTGGTTTGTGTTGGCGATCGTGCTTATCACCTTCGTGGTGGTCGTGATGCGATACATTTTCAACACAGGCTCCGTCTTTATGCAGGAGTCGGTTCTTTATTTTCACAACTACGTCATCATGTTGGGTGCGGCTTATGCCTTGTTGAAAGGCGCGCATGTGCGCGTAGATATTTTCTACCGCCCAATGTCAGACAAGAAAAAAGCCTGGGTGGATTTGCTGGGTTTTGTCTTTCTTTTGCTGCCAACCTGCGGCTTCATTTTCTTTATAGGATGGGATTACGTGGCTGCGTCCTGGCATATTCTTGAAGGCTCGCAGGAAGCGGGTGGGGTGAATGCCCGTTATATCTTCAAAACCAGTATCTTGTTGATGCCTGCTCTGGTGATCCTGCAAGGCATTGCGGAGTCCCTGAAAGCGGTACTGACGCTGATGGGCTATCAGGATGCAGTCAAACAACTGGATGAACACGATGAGGAGCACGCACTATGACAGAGTTCCTCGCCCTGTTTCTTTTCCTGTTTACCTTCGGTGTGCTGTTGTTGGGTTATCCGGTGGCTTTCTCGCTGGGAGGCTCGGCACTGCTGTTTTCCCTAATTGGCTGGTTGACTGGTACCTTTGATCCGGCTTTCCTTGAAGCAATCCCAAACCGCATTTCCGGCACACTTTCTAATGAGTTGCTGGTGGCTATTCCGCTTTTCGTCTTTATGGGCGTGATGCTGGAAAAATCCAAAATCGCAGAAGATCTTCTCGATACCATGGGACAGGTCTTCGGTGGTCTGGCCGGTGGTCTTGGTATATCAGTCACCATCGTGGGCATGCTGTTGGCGGCGAGTACTGGCATTGTAGGCGCAACGGTTGTGACCATGGGTTTATTATCCCTGCCTTCAATGATGAAGCGCGGCTACTGCCCGCGTATCGCCACGGGAACCATCTGTGCCTCGGGCACGCTTGGGCAGATTATTCCGCCGTCTATCGTGCTGGTGCTGTTGGGGGATGTTATCTCCTCGGCATACCAACAAGCGCAACTTGATCAGGGGATTTACTCACCGGAAAGTGTCACTGTCGGCGATTTGTTCCTTGGCGCACTAGTGCCGGGTTTTGTGCTGGTCGGGCTATATATTGTTTACCTGATTGCCATTGCGATCTTCCAGCCGCATCGCGTACCACCGATCCCAGCGGAAGATCGCAAGGTCAGCAAAGAGCTTTACCTTCAAGTGCTGACGGTGCTGATCCCGCCGGTGCTGCTGATTGTATTGGTGCTGGGCTCTATCCTGACCGGGATTGCTACACCGACTGAAGCGGCTTCGGTTGGCTCTGTCGGTGCGATTGTACTGGCTGCCAGCAAGCGCATGTTCAGCATACCTATCCTCAAGGAAGTGTTGCGCACCACCACGGAAGTGACAGCCATGGTGTTTATGATCCTTATTGGGGCGTCGATTTTTGCGTTGGTGTTCCGTGGATTTGGCGGCGATGACATCGTGCGGGATTTCCTGCATAGCCTGCCAGGGGGCGTGTTCGGTGCCATGTTGCTGGTCATGTTGGTGCTGTTCCTGCTTGGGTTCTTCCTCGACTTTATCGAAATCACCTTCGTCGTGGTGCCTATCGTTGCACCGATATTGCTGACAATGGGGGTTGATCCGGTCTGGCTGGGGATCATGATTGCACTGAACCTGCAAACCTCCTTCCTGACACCGCCATTTGGCTTCTCGCTGTTTTACCTGCGCGGGGTTGCGCCGGGCTCAATTTCCACCAGTGACATTTACCGTGGTGTACTGCCGTTCATCGTGATCCAGCTGATCGTACTGTCACTGCTTGCCTACTGGCCAACAATGGCAACCTGGTTGCCGGAGCTGGTTTACGGCTAAAGCGTACAATGGCCTCCTGTTGTGGAGGCCAATTTTTCAACGTTATATTGCTTGACGGCGACAAAGGCTCGGTTTCTACTACGCTTCTTTTTGCTTGTTATGTCCGGAGTTTAAGTGACATCTGCAGTCGATATCGCCATGCTGGCGGTGTTTATCCCCACTTTCTTTTTTGTCTCTGTCACACCGGGTATGTGTATGACCCTAGCGATGACGTTGGGTATGAGTATTGGTGTTCGCCGCAGCCTTCACATGATGTGGGGTGAGCTGATTGGTGTTGGTCTGGTGTCGCTGGCATCTGTCGTGGGTGTGGCGGCAATCATGCTGAACTATCCGGGGCTGTTCAACGTGCTCAAATATGTTGGCGGCGCGTACCTGTTTTATCTCGGCGTACAGATGTGGTTGTCTAAGGGCAAAATGGCCATTCCGGACGACCTTTCTGCTAAAGGGAATACATCCGCAATGACGCTGGCGATGCAGGGCTTTGTTACGGCGATTGCCAATCCGAAAGGGTGGGCGTTTATGGTTTCTCTGCTGCCGCCATTTATCAATCCGCAGATGGAACTGGTGCCTCAGCTCTCGCTGCTAATCGGCATTATTCTGCTGACAGAATTTGGCTGTTTGCTGCTGTACGCAAGCGGTGGCCGTACGCTGCGCCATTTCCTGCAAAAAAGCGGAAATGTAAAGATGATGAACCGGATTGCCGGGTCGTTGATGATGGGTGTCGGTGTTTGGCTGGCAATGGGCTAATCGCCCGGTTTTAGTCTTTGTAGGTCTCTGCGATGCGGATAAATTCGTGTTGGAGATCGAACATGATATCGACCAACAGGGGGTCGAAGTGCGATCCCCTGCCTTCGCGGATAATCGCAAACGCTTCGTCATTGGTCATCGCGGCCTTGTAAACCCGTTTACTCACCAGCGCATCAAACACGTCAGCTACCGCCATCAAGCGGGCACTGAGGGGAATATCTTCCCCGGCTAGACCTTGCGGATAGCCAGAGCCATCCCACTTTTCATGGTGGCCATAGGCAATTTCTTTTGCCGCGCTCAGGAACGGGTAGTTCGCGCCCACTTCCTCTTCTGCTTTCACAATTGCATCGTATCCCAACTTGGCGTGGGTTTTCATGATGTCGAATTCTTCTGCCGTCAGCTTGCCGGGCTTGAGCAAAATGGCATCCGGGATCCCTACTTTTCCGATGTCATGCAATGGCGCGGTTTTGAACACCATATTGATAAAGTCTGGTGTCACGATATCCGGGTATTTGCCGCGAAGATAAAGCTGGTCGGCGAGGATTTTGACGTAGTACTGAGTGCGGACAATATGATTCCCGGTTTCCTGATCGCGGGTTTCCGCCAGACTTGCCAAAGCGTTAATGGTGACATCCTGGATGACGCTCAGCTCTTTGAGCCTGCGTTGTACTTCCGCTTCCAGAAACGCATTCTGATCGTGGAGGAAATCTTTGGAGGCTTTGTTCTCAAGGTGAATACGGATTCGCGCCATGGTGATCGGTGGGCTGAGAGGCTTTTTGATGTAATCGGCAGCGCCGACAGAAAAACCAAACTCTTGATCTTCGCCTTTGGATTTAGACGTGAGGAATATTACGGGAATGTCCTGACCATTTTTTTTGGCCTTTATCTGGCGACACACTTCATAGCCGTCCATGCCCGGCATGACGACGTCCAACAAGATCAAATCGATGGCAAACTTTTCAACGATTGCCAGCGCTGTCTGTCCATTGGTTGCCGCTTTCACCTCATAGTCGTCTTTCAGCATTTCGCTGACAAACACAAGGTTTTCAGGGGTGTCGTCGACAACCAAGATTGTAGCGCGCTTTTTTCCCTTGTTTTGCGGTGACACCATTAACCGGATCCTGATTCACTTTTCACTTATTCAATCCTAGGTCTACTCTTACTAATGTTCCAATTATGAGTCGCATTATTTTAATTGAGACATGCGGTTACGCGATACAGAGGCTTTCACAGATGAAGGCTGTCTGGTCAGTCGCGGTAATGCGGATGACTGAAGACAGACCACAGGTATCAGCATGGTCAGTACAGGGGTTAGAGAAATCGCCAATATCACCTCGGTCATGGGGAATCAGTGCGGAGCAGGGCAAGTGCTGAGGCAAGGGCTTTTTTGTTTATCTGTTTTCGTGTATGCCATGTTCACAGCCGCCTCATTGCGCGCCGAAGAAGAGCATGGGTACCTGTCTGTCAGGGAATTGCCTCCTCAGGGCGAGGGCATAATTAGTCTGGTCCCGCTTCTGGTCGGGCTGGTGATATTTCTCCTGGCGATTCTGATATGGGGCGCTTCCAGCTACAAAGCTCTGCAACAGCGCCTCAAGGAGAAACACGAGGCCAACCTGCAACTGGAAAAAGATCTCGATATTGCAAAGCGTTCAGCCAAAGTGGCCTATCAGGCGAAAAAAGAGTTTCTCTCTAATATGTCCCATGAATTTAGGACGCCACTAAATGCCATTTTGGGGATGTCCCAGTTGGCGCTGGACAGCGGTCTTGAAGGCAAGCAGCAGCGATATATCAAACGGGTGATCAGCGCAGGAAACACGCTGTTAGATGCTCTGAATGAAGTGTTGACCTTTACCCGGGTCAAGGCCGGTAAACTCCAGATTGAATGGGTGGAGTGTAACCTTGAAACCGTTCTGACACCGGTCGCCACGGTATTGGGCGAGCGGGCGCAGGAAAAAGATATCCTGTTTTGTATCGATCTGGATTTGGCAATTCCCAAAATCATTGATGCTGATTCAGTGCGCCTGACTCAGGTGCTGATGGCGCTAGGGGATAACGCTATTAAGTACACGGAGGAAGGCGAGGTTACCCTGTCCGTCACCCTTGAATCGTGCCGTGAGTCGGACATTAAAATCCGGTTCACTATCAGCGACACTGGGGTGGGTATTCGCCGGAAGGATTTGGAAGACCTGTTCCGCCCTTTTGCTCAGGCTGATAGCTCGGCATCCCGTCAACGGGGAGGTAGGGGGTTGGGATTGGCGCTATCCCGGGAGCTGGTCTCTATGATGGGAGGGCAGCTGCAGGCAGAAAGCCGGCTCGGGGAAGGCAGTGTTTTCTCGTTCACACTGCCCTGTCAGTCTGGCCTGCGTGAAAGCTCCCGTCTTGGTGGTGCATGGGCAAGAACCCTGACAGCAAAAAGCGTGCTGGTGATATCGCCCCACAGCAGTTTTATCAACAACATCAAGGCGCCCCTTATCTATGTCGGTGCCAACGTCAGTCAGTGTCTGAACTGGGCTGATGTGGAAACGCGCCAGTCAGCCATCGAGCAACGCTGCTTTGAGCACATTATTGTTGATTGGGAATTTCTGCCTGCGGAAGAAAAATCAGCCCTGTACACCTTATTCAACCGCCTTTCACGAGAGCAATCCATACTCCTGCTCTGCCACCAGAAACATGGACTCGACCTCCTCGATACCCGACCCAATTTTGCGTTCAGTTGTCTCTCTATGCCGGTGTTGCCGTCGTTGCTGCTGAAAACATTGACGCAGGAAACTCACACTGTCTCTCCGTTCAAACAAGAGCTGCAGGAAGTTGAAATTGAGGACTGGCCTGACGAGGAATTGGGCGTTCTCGATAAGGTGGTGTTGCTGGTGGAAGACAATCTTATCAATCAGGAAGTGGCGCTGGGGGCACTGGAATCCCTGCCGGTGAATGTCCTTGTTGCGAATAACGGTGCCGAAGCGGTGGAGATGGTGAAATCGCATCCCGTTGATATTGTCCTGATGGACATGCAAATGCCGGTGGTTGACGGGGTGATGGCGACCCGGATTATCCGGGAAGAGTTGGGGATGTTGCGCCTGCCCATTTTGGCCATGACGGCAAACACCCATCCCCATGACATTGCAGCTTGCCGGGACGCGGGAATGAACGCCCATATTGCTAAACCCATCGACTTTGATCTGCTGAGAAACCAACTGATTGAATGGTTGACGCAAGAAGAAAAAGATGCGGAAAAAACGGATGCTCCGGTTGAAAGGACGATGCTTTTTACGCCTGCAGAACCAGAACCAGAACCAGAACCAGAACCAGAACCAGAACCAGAACCAGAACCAGAACCAGAACCAGAACCAGAACCAGAACCAGAACCAGAACCAGAAGTGCCCATAACGCCACAGATTGTGCCGATTGCAGCCCAACAGGAAGGTGCTGTGACCGAACCGTCCCGAGGGAGAATAAACATGGAATACGACGATATGATGTTTGACCTGATGGTCGACAATGTTCCCGGCATTAACCTCGGTGAAGGGGTGCAGCGACTGGGAGGCAATAAAGCCAAGTACCTGAAAATACTGTCGCTGTTTTTAAATTCTCAAGCCAAGGCGATGGAGCAGCTTTTGGCTGATGGTACGATGGAAGACAAGGCAATTATGGCTCATTCCTGTAAAGGGGCGGGAAGCAACATTGGGGCGACAGATATTTCTGCAACGGCAGCAGTGCTTGAAGAAAAGTACAACAACGGTGAGGTAGTCACTGAAGGGGAAGTGCAGGCGTTGCAGGCGATGATCCTGGAGGCGCTGCAGAAATTCGACGAGATCGCCCAAAGTGCTGCGACGGCCGAACCGGTAACGACAGAGCCGGAAGAAATAAAACCGCTGGATGCCTACCTGGTGGAACAGTTGAATGTGTTGCTGGTCAGCTTGCAGGAATTTGATATCGAAGTGCAGGACAAAGTGTCGGCATTGTCGAAATCCCTGCCACAGTGGTGCAACCAACTCGAGGAATTCAAACGGCTGCAGGAGGCGGTTAATCAGTTCGATTTCCTGACGGCGGAAGAGCACCTCAAGGCACTACAAAAGAAAACCGGATAAGACGCAACTACGGAAACAAAAAAGCCGATGCATTGCATCGGCTTTTGTCATTTCAAAGCAGGACTTAGATAGCCGCTGCTTCTGCGTCGTCAGCTTGTTTCGCCTGGATCGCAGTCAGTGCAACGGTGTAAACGATATCGTCTACCAGTGCACCGCGTGACAGGTCGTTAACAGGCTTACGCATGCCTTGCAGCATTGGACCGATTGAAACCAGATCCGCTGAACGCTGTACCGCTTTGTAAGTGGTGTTACCGGTGTTCAGGTCTGGGAATACGAATACGGTCGCTTTACCTGCTACTGGAGAGTTTGGTGCTTTAGAAGCAGCAACGTTTTCCATGATAGCGGCGTCGTACTGCAGAGGACCGTCGATCATCAGATCAGGACGTTTCTGCTGAGCAATCAGTGTCGCTTCACGTACTTTCTCAACGTCTGCACCCTGACCAGAAGTACCGGTAGAGTAAGAGATCATTGCAACACGTGGCTCGATGCCGAATGCTTTCGCTGAATCTGCAGATTGGATGGCGATTTCAGCCAGTTGCTCTGCGTTTGGATCTGGGTTGATCGCACAGTCACCGTAAACCAGAACCTGGTCAGGCAGCAGCATGAAGAACACAGAAGACACCAGAGACGCGTTTGGCGCAGTCTTGATGATTTGCAGTGGCGGACGGATGGTGTTTGCTGTGGTGTGAACCGCACCAGAAACCAGACCGTGAACTTCGTTCGCTTCCAACATCATAGTACCCAGTACTACGGTGTCTTCCAGTTGCTCACGCGCAACCACTTCGGTCATACCCTTGCTCTTACGCAGCTCAACCAGACGCGCAACGTATTGCTCGCGAACTGCAGCAGGATCGATGATAGTAACGCCAGCGCCCAGAACCACGCCTTGTTGCTCAGCAACACGCTTGATTTCTTCTGGGTTACCCAGCAGCACACATTCCGCAATTTTACGCTCAGCACAGATTGCTGCCGCTTTAACGGTACGTGGCTCATCACCTTCAGGCAGAACGATACGCTTAGCCGCTTTACGTGCCAGCTCAGTCAGCTGGTAACGGAATGCTGGTGGGCTCAGGCGACGCTCACGCGCTGCACCTTCAGACAGAGACTCAACCCAGTTACCATCAACATTTGATGCAACGTGGTTTTGAACGAATTCAACACGCTCTTTGTCGTCTGCAGGTACTTCCAGGCTGAAGCTTTGCAGGTTCAGGGAAGTCTGCCAAGTGTTACCTTGGGTAGTGAATACTGGCAGGCCAGATTCGAATGCGCGTTGGCACAGACCTTTCAGTTCTTCTGGAATGCTGTAGCCGCCAGTCAGCAGCAGGGCACCGATTTCCAGGCCGTTCATCGCTGCCAAACAGGCTGCAACGATAACGTCAGGACGGTCAGCAGAAGTTACCAGCAGAGAGCCTGCGCGGAAGTGTTCAACCATGTTAGGGATTGAACGCGCACAGAAAGTGATGCTCTTGATACGACGGGTGTTGATTTCACCTTCGTTTATCACTTCAGCGTTTAGGTGCTTCGCCAGATCGCTCGCACGCGTTGCGATCAGCTCAATGCTCCATGGCACGCAACCCAGTACGCGGATAGGGCTGGAGTTGAAGATCTCCATCACTTCTACGTTGCTGGTTTTTGCTGCGTTCGCATCATCAAAGATGTCAGACAGGTCTGGACGGGTGCGGCCTTGCTCATCCACAGGCGCGCCGTGTTTGTTGATGATAACGCCAGCGATGTTCGGGTTCTTGCTACCACCGAAGTTAGATACTGCTACCTCAATGCGCTCTTTCAGTTGCGCTGGGTTGTCAGTACCTGGAGTGGTGACGAACACGATTTCCGCATCCAGAGTCTTCGCGATTTCGTAGTTAACTTGGTTCGCGAATGGGTGGTTGCGGGTAGGTACCAGACCTTCAATCAGCGCCACTTCTGCATCAGCAGTTGCGTCTTTAAAGCGGGCGATGATTTCTTCCATCAGCACGTCAGCTTGATCAGTACGGATCAGTGCTTCAGCGTTTGCCATGGTCAGTGGCTCTGCCACTTTCATGTCGCTGTTTGCTTCAATGATGGTTGTAGTCAGGTCAGGCTGGTTACCGCCGTGGCGAGGCTGGGCGATAGGCTTGAAAAATGAGACGCGAAGGCCCTTTTGTTCCATCGCACGCAGTACGCCAAGGCTGACGCTGGTCAGGCCGACACCTGTGCCGATTGGAATGAGCATAATAGTACGGGACACGCTTGATTCCTCTTTACTATGTAAGATGCAAAACCCGCGTGAGCAGGTTTTGGTCAGTATTCAGTTTGGCTGTTAAGGGTATAACTTTGCCAAATTGAAACGGCTGATCTCATTGATCAGCCGCATGTTTGCATCAAATGGCGATTAGATTTCAGCCAGACGTGCAGTGTCTTGTGCGATAACCAGCTCTTCGTTAGTAGAGATAACCATCGCTGGAACACGGCTGTTATCAGTAGTGATAACGCCTTCGCCGCCGAAGCGAGCTTTCAGGTTGCGCTCTTGGTCAACTTCAACACCCAGCAGACCCAGACGGTTCAGAACCAGCTCACGGATTGGGCCAGAGTTCTCACCGATACCGCCAGTGAACACGATCGCGTCCAGACGGCCGTCCAGGCACGCAGTGTAACCAGCAACGTATTTCGCCAGACGGTGGCAGAATACGTCCATTGCGCGAGTCGCTTCTTCTTTAGAGCCGTAGTTGTCTTCAACGAAACGGCAGTCAGAAGTCACTTCAGTCAGACCCATCAGGCCAGACTCTTTGGTCAGCATGTTGTTGATTTGCTCAACGCTGTAACCCAGTGCATCGTGCAGGTGGAAGATGATTGCTGGATCCAGGTCACCAGAACGGGTACCCATTACCAGACCTTCAAGCGGCGTCATACCCATAGAAGTGTCTACAGATTTACCGTTCTTGATTGCACATACAGATGCGCCGTTACCCAGGTGACAGTTGATGATGTTCAGTTCTTCAACTGGCTTGCCAAGTTGTGCAGCTGCTTCTTGAGCGATGAAATAGTGAGAAGTACCGTGCATGCCGTAACGACGGATACCGTTCTCTTTGTACAGCTTGTATGGCAGTGCGTACAGGAACGCTTCTTCAGGCATAGTCTGGTGGAACGCAGTGTCGAATACCGCTACGTTTTTCAGGTTAGGGAACGCAGCTTTAGCCGCTTCGATACCTACCAGGTGCGCAGGGTTGTGCAGAGGTGCGAAGCTAGAAGCGTCTTCGATACCTTTCAGTACTGTGTCACAGATCAGTGCAGACTTAGTGAACTGCTCGCCGCCGTGAACTACACGGTGACCGATTGCGCCCAGGTTTTCTGCCAGTTCTGGTTTAGAAGCCAGAATGGTGTCAACGATGAAGCTCAGTGCTTCTTTGTGTGCAGCACCTTCGCCCAGTTGAGCTTCGTGTTTGCCGTCCATTTTCCACTTAATGCGAGCTTCTGGCAGGTGCAGACACTCAGCCAGACCAGACAGGTGCTCATCACCTGATTGTGCGTCGATGATAGCGAACTTCAGCGAAGAGCTGCCGCAGTTAAGAACAAGAACCAGCTTAGACATTTGAGACTACCTATTCGTGTAAAGTAGATGGTGTTAACTAATCGGAGAAGGATAGTTGATGGAAATCACACTAACCGTCTCTTAAAAAGCATTTAGCAAAATTTGTCGCGGAATAGATACATCGCTCATCGGTCCATGATAGATACCAGCTCGTACGCCTATCAGATTTCAAAAAATCTGTAACACGCCTGATCGAATTCAGGTCATGTGTACGTAACCGGATATGCAACGAAAAACGCCAGACAGACTCACCTTCACGCAAGCCGACTAGGCGGTTTGTTGCGCTGCTGGCCATCCATTTGGCGTTTCAGTGGTTGCGAGATAATCAAATCCGAGCAACAATTGATTTAGGTCGGCTAAGTCTAGCGATACTTGCGTCAGATAACAAAAATTTTTGAGTCATTCTTGATTTGAATTAATGTTTCTCAACTTTATTTTAACGGTTGCAGCAAGTTTTTAGCCGATGATACAGTGACATCGCTGAGAGGTATGCGCCATATGAGTGATAAAAATATTTGGGATTCGTTCCGTGATGGGCAGAAGTACATGGCGGAATGGCCAGTGCGCAAAGAGCTCGCGGCAATGTTCCCTGAAAACCGTGTAATCCGTGCAACCCAGTTTGCGATTAAAGTGATGCCAGCTATCGCTGTGATCAGCGTGCTGATGCAAATGGCATTCAACAATCAATCTGGCTTGCCACAGGCGATGATTATCGCACTGTTCGCACTTAGCCTTCCTTTGCAGGGGCTATGGTGGTTAGGCAAGCGACGCGATACCCAACTGCCTCCTGCGCTGGCTGGCTGGTATCGTGAACTGCATGAAAAGATCGTCAGCGAAGGCGGAGCCATGCAACCAGTGAAAAACCGCCCGCGCTACAAAGAGCTGGCACAAACACTGAACCGCGCTTTTAAACAGCTCGACAAAAGTTCTCTGGAACGCTGGTTTTAATTGCTGCACTGATAGAGAAACGCCCCGCAAATGCCGGGGCGTTTTGTTTTTCAGCCGCACCTAATCAGGACAGTTCACGTAACCGTGTTTGGCGACTGTCGCTTTTCTTTACCTTCCCTGCCTTTGCCAGCAACTGTAACAGCCTTGTGTTTTGCCAAGGTGTCGCAGACGGGCTGTAACGGCTTGCCATCATAGCAGCAACTTCTTGCTCAATCTCTCCATTCAGCGCAGAGGGCAACAATGTCCTGTCCCATGCACGAAGCGCTGCAGCCACTTTAACGGTGTCATTCGATTTCACGGCATCAATCAATGCCTGAAGCGAATTAGACGTGGCGATCCCAGTAGGGTTTCCAGACGTAACCTCAGCGGATGCTGGGCGCTTGCGGATATACAGCACCAGCGTGCCCAGCCAAAGCAGCGCAAATGCAGCGGTTGTCCAGGGCCAGAATCCGGCATCAGAGACGACTGTGGTTGAACCGTTTGCTGTGGCTGCAGATTCAGGCGTAACAGGCGCTGAGGCATCAGGTGTTGGCATGACTGGCGCTTGTGTCGCGCTGCCTGGTTTCACCGTCAAATCCAGTCCTGCCAGTTCACTGGTTTGTTGCTCGCCACTTTCCGTGTTGAACCAGTTAATGCTGAGCGCAGGCAAAGTGATCTTTCCGGTTTCGCGCGGAATGATGACCTGTTTCACCGTCATGATGGTGGAATCACCATCACGGCTGTATACCGGTTTGTCGGCATACACGCGCACACTTTGCGGATAGTCAATCGCCAGATCCGGCATCGCGCTTTGCTCAATATTCTTGATTTTCAGCGTGATCTCGCGGTTTATCGCTTCCCCGACTTCCACGTCAAGCGGCTCAGAAAGGGCATCAGGCTGCCAGCTTTGGGCGAGTTCAAGCTTCGGCGTTGGTAACCAAAGTCCCTGATAACCCACCGGTTTATCTTTGATGTTCAGGGTGACATTTTTTGCTTCCCGGCTGATGGGGACGCCAAGAGACGGGCCCCAGCCACTGCTGCCTTTCACTTCTGTACCGCTGAAAACCGCACCGTTGAGCGTCAATTCACCGGCCTTGGTCGGCGTAATTTGATACAGACGGCTGATCACAATGTAGCGACGGCCATTCAGCACCGCTTCCGCCTGCACATCTTCACCCACCTGTTTGACGTCCAGCCCTTCACCGGAGGGCGCCTTCAGGGTTGGGGAGTCAAGCTGGGTGCCGATCATCAGCCGGACACGGTAGTTGAATGTTTCGCCTATATAACCTTCATGGCGGTCAAGGGAGGCTGTCACTTTGACGGCACTGTCATCCAGCGCATTGCCTTTTTCCCCAGCATCCAGCACGCGGATGGAAATGGGCTCGGTATTCATTCCCTCAATATCAAGGCTTGGCAGGGTATAGGTGCCGGTTTTCTTCGCTGCGACAGCGATACGCCAGACGGTGCTGCGGCTCATGCTGCCATTGATGATTGAGGTGCTGTTGCTGATACTTGGCCGGCCGTAGATAAAATCTTTGTCCAATGGTGATAAGTCCAAAGCATCGTTGCCGACACTGTCATCGACTGAGATGGTGAGCTGGAACGCATCGCCAACGGGCACCACATTTTGTGACACCGTTGCGACGGCAGACGCCGCGAACGAGAGTCCGGAAACCAGCATCAGCGACAGGCCAAGCAGTGCCGACACAGCGCGGCGTAAAACGGAAGTGGATGTTAAACGTGTCATTTTCATTGTTCGTTTACCATGAATTTTCTGTCGGGGCAGGGGCGTCTTTCTCCCTTGCCTGGAGAATAAGTTGCGCACGGATCAAAGCTGCGGTGTCATCGGGAACCTGCTCCAGCTTTTTCAGCACAGGATGACTGGCCTGCAAACCGCTCTGGTTGCCATCCTCAGCGCCGGAAGCGTCAGATTGCGCTGAAGCCGCCTCTCCTTTGCCATCACTGCCTTGTTCACCCTGCATCGCCTGACTGGCAGAGCCTTGATTTTCACCTTGCTGGGCTCTGGATTCAGCATCTGCTTTCTGTCCACTTTGTTGCGAAGGTGAAGGTTCTCCCGGTCCTGATTGGGATTGGTCATCTGCTCCAGATTGGCTTTCCTGGCCCTGCGGGTTGCCTTGCGAAGATGACGCGCTATCGTCACCCTGCTGACCCTGCTGACCCTGCTGACCCTGCTGACCCTGCTGACCCTGCTGACCCTGCTGATCTTCGCCGGATTGTCCTTCTTGCGACTGGCTATCCTGTGCGTCAGACTGGCCTTGCTGGCCTTGCTGGCCTTGCTGGCCTTCGTTGCCCTGTTGTGGTTTTGATTCTCCTTCGCCACTGTTTTGTTGCTGTTGCTGTTGCTGTTGCTGTTGCTGTTGCTGTTGCTTCAGCGCCTGATCAACCACATCCAGGTTATGTTTGGCATCGGCATAATCCGGGTTGGACTCCAGCACCGAGCGGTAGGTTTCAGCGGCTTTTTCCAGTTCGCCAGCCTGTGCGTAGGCGTTGCCCAGGTTGTAGCGCGACGTCGGATCATCAAGTTTGGACAGGGTTTCAATCGCGCCTTGATAATCGCCTGCTTTGTACTGTGCAATGCCTTTCCACTGCGGAGACTGGAAAGCATCAGCCGCGTCTTGGTAGTTGCCTGACTCAAACTGCTCATAACCCTGTTGGTCATCTGTTTTAAATACTGCAGCATTGGCGTGGTCGATAGGCATCACCACCAAAAGGGCAGCCAATACCACGCCACGGCGAAAGCCCATCAAGGCAAGAAGAAGCACAGGAATGATCAGCCAGTAGCCATCGTTGATGCGCTCTTCAATGGTTTTCTTGGCCGCATCTGAGGTGCCGGAGAGTGGCTTGGCAGTGAAGGCCACCAGGTTGTCCACGTCCTGATCCGTAGGTTGCCATATTTGCAGCATGCCGCCGGTCGCTTTGGTGACATCAGAAAGCGGAGCCAGATCCATTTTGGCAATCACAGGGTTGCCGTTTTGCTCCAGCAGTGAACCATCAGGCAGTGGGATCGGTGCGCCTTGCTGCGTGCCAACCGCCAACACGGATACACGATAGTTTTTCCCTTCAAGCACATTCAGGGTTTGCGCGGCCTCTTTTTCACTCATGCCGTCGGTGATGACAATGATGTCACCTTTGGCAAAGCCAGCTTGCGTCAGCAAATCGATAGCCTGTTGAACCCCTGCCGCTGCGTTACTGCCTGCAATCGGCATAATGGCGGGTGACAGGTTCGGGATCAGGTTTTTCAGCGTCGCGGCATCTTCTGTCAGCGGGCTGACGATATAACCGTCTGCGGCATAAGTGACCAGACCCGTGCTGCCTTCTTTCCAGCCCGGCAACATATCCAGCGCTTTAAAGCGTGCCTGTGCCAGTCGGCTGGGGGCGATGTCGGTCGCGTACATAGAGCGTGACATATCCATGACAAGTACCCTTGCACCGGCAAGGTTCACGGCAGGCAATTCGGTTTTCTGCCAGCTTGGGCCCGCCAAAGCGACTACAGCCAGCAGCCATGCCAGTGCCAACACACCAAGCGGCCAGCGCTTGGTTTTGCCTCGCGCGGTGTTGCCACCCGCGAGCAAGCTGGCGAGGTGCGGGGCGATAAGGCCGGATTTCTGTGCTTTTTCTTTCAGCCAGGGCAGCAGCAAAATCAGCGGCAATGCTGCCAGCAACCACAGTGGATGCATAAAAGTAAAATCAGCCATTGCGTCTCCTAATGACGGCAATCAGTGCCGACAACAACAGGGCTAACGCCAGTGGATAGCGGAACATTTCATCGCGTGGACGCCAGGTTTGCTGAACGGTAGAGATAGGCTCCAGCTGATCGATGATCTGGTAAATTTTCTCAAGCTCCTCAGGATTACGGGCACGGAAATACTCGCCGCCCGTGGTTTTGGCGATGGCGGTCAGAGTGCGTTCATCCAAATCCTGTGAAGGATTAACGATGCGTGAACCAAACAGGCTTCGCTGGCGCATCTGCTCTGCACCCACGCCCACGGTGTAAATTGTCACACCGTACTCTTTGGCCAATTTGGCCGCTTCCAGCGGATCAATCACACCTGCAGTGTTGGCACCGTCGCTGAGCAAAATGATCACACGCTGCGGCGCCTTGCTGTCAATAAAGGTTTTGGTGGCGACACCAAGCCCTTCGCCGATAGCAGTCTGCTGGCCTATCAAACCCAACACCGCACGCTCCAGTTGCTGCGAAACCGTGTTTCTGTCAAGCGTCAGCGGCGTTTGCAGATAGCCGTGGTCAGCAAACAGCACCAAGCCGAGACGATCGCCTTCGCGCTTGCCGATAAAATCTGACAGCACATGTTTGACCGCATCCAGACGGTTAATCGTTCCGCCGCTAGGCAGTTGCATGTCTTCCATTTCCATTGAGCCGGAAAGGTCGACGGCCAGCATCATGTCGCGGTGCTCAGGCTGGATTTGGATCGGATCGCCATACCAGACTGGACGTGCCAGCGCAGTCACCAGACTTATCCAAAATAGCGTCATCAGGACATAGCGCATCTTGCTGCCAGTCTGCTTTCCGCCCAGCCCTTGTGGCAATTTCGGCAGGTGAATAGCAGCCGGGCGCGGAATAGGCCGTGCGAAACGCCAGACCAACCAGGGCAGTGGCAACAGGGCAAACGCCCACCACCAGACAAACTCAAACATGGCGCGCCTCCGCTTTTGACGAAGACGGTACTGATTGGGCTTTTGCCGGAATGGCCTGTTTCAGCCAGCGAGCTGCCATTGCTTTGGCCTGTGCCAGTTCGGCATCGGTGTTAGGCACATTGGAAAACGCGCCGTTCAGCCAAAGCGCTGATTCACTGCCAAAGCCTTGTTGGGCGGCAGGCAACTGGCTGTCGAGAAAAGCCAGCCAGCGCTCACCGGTCAGCCCGGCTACCTGTTCACGCGGGTAATAGCTCAAGGCCGCGCGTTTCAGCAGGGCGTTGATGTCTGCCACCGACGTGGCCGCGTTCAATGCAGACAAGGCTTCCTGACGGGCAGCGAGACGGTAGTTTCTCAGGCGCAGCCAGTGGACGGTGAGCAGCAGGGCGATAAGCACGGCGGCAATCACCAGCCACCATCCCCACGCCAGCGGCCAGAGCCCTGGTGCCTGTTGAAGATGAATATCTGCCAGTGGCAGAGCAGGTGTAGACACACTGTTTGCCATGGTTAATGCATCGCCTTCATTGATGTGGTTCCAAGTTGCTTCAGCAAAGGCTCAGCCGCATCGAGGCTGTGCAGCGGAATGGCGAGTGAACGTGCCATTTCGGCAATGAACCCTTGCTGTTGTTGGTATTGGTTTGCCAAACCGTCACGGGTTTTCTTTGCAGAGAAATCAAGCCAGGCGGTCTGGGTGTTGTCGGCCACCAGTTCGTGTCCACGGTACTCGGTTTGCCCCTGCTCCAGTGGGTCAGAGACCCGCACAAACTGGATGCGGTTGTGCTGGCGAAGCTGGCTCAGGCGGCGTTTATCTGCCGAAGTCAGGGCATAGAAGTCGCTGATGATGACGATATCGCTGCCTTTCGGACACAGGTGATGCAGGTGGCGCAATGCCGCCTGCCATCCGGCGCTGGTGGCGGGGGCAGTGTCTGACGCGAGCAATTCTTCATGGGCTTCCATCAGGGTATGGATAAGCCGCAGCGGCCCTTGCTGTCGGGCTGTCGGTTTGCATTCACGTAGACGGATGCCGTTGTAAATCACCGCGCCAATGCGGTCCTGTTGGCTGACGGCCAGCCAGCTTAGCAGGCTGGCAAAATGCGCCGCCTGCACGGATTTCAGCATCAACTGCGACCCAAACTTCATGCTGGCACTGAGGTCAATCATCAGCATCACTGGCTGTTCCCGTTCTTCGGTGAACAGCTTGGTGTGGGTTTTTCCGGTGCGTGCCGTTACCCGCCAGTCAATCGCGCGGATGTCATCGCCGGGCTGGTAGGGGCGTACTTCAGAAAAGTTCATCCCACGGCCTTTATGGCGGCTAGAGTGCTGGCCGCTCAACTGCGACCAGATACTCAGCGCCGGTGGCAACCAGCGCACGGCCTGTTGGCGGTAGTGGAGCAGCTCAGCTAACGACACATTGACGCCATCACTGTGTGGTGGCAATTCAATACGCATGTCGGTCATACGCTGGCAACCTGCTCAATCAGGTGAGTGACAACGGCGTCGGCGGCAATGCTTTCTGCCTGCGCTTCATAACTCAACAGCAGGCGGTGGCGCAATACCGGATAAGCCATGGCTTGCACGTCTTCCGGTGTCACAAAGTCACGGCCAGCCAGCCATGCATGGGCGCGGGCACAACGGTCGAGCGCCAAGGTAGCACGCGGGCTCACGCCCATTTGCAGCCAGCCAGCCAGTTTGTCGCTGTATCGCTCAGGTTGGCGGGTCGCCATGATCAAGCGGATGATGTATTTCTCCACATCCTCAGCCATGTGAATACCCAGCACGGCTTTACGCGCTTCAAAGATGCTTTCCTGTTTGATGAGCACGGGGTCAGCTTTTTCGATGCCTTGCGCTTCACCACGGTTTAGGCGAAGGATTTCCAGCTCGCTGCCTTCATCCGGGTATTCTACGTTCAGTTGCAGCAGGAAACGGTCAAGCTGGGCTTCCGGCAGTGGGTAAGTCCCTTCCTGTTCAATCGGGTTCTGTGTCGCCATGACCAGAAACAATTCCGGCAGTGGGTAGGTTTTGCGACCGGCGGTGATTTGTTTTTCTGCCATGGCTTCCAGCATGGCCGCCTGTACTTTGGCTGGTGCGCGGTTGATTTCGTCAGCGAGCAGCAGGGAGTTGAAAATCGGCCCCGGTTGGAAGGTAAATTCGCCGGTTTCCGGGCGGAAAATATCGGTACCTGTCAGGTCGGCAGGCAGTAAGTCCGGTGTGAACTGAATGCGGTGGAAGTCACCCTCAATGCAGTCTGACAGCATTTTAACCGCGCGGGTTTTTGCGAGCCCCGGCGGGCCTTCAACCAGGATGTGGCCATCGGCCAGCAGTGCTATCAGTAGTTGTTTAACCAGTTCAGGTTGGCCAATTACCTGGCTTTGCAGGTAAGCGTTAAGACGTTGAAATGTATCCGCTAACATAGCTTGTGTTTCCCAGATCCTGACAGTGTAAAAATGTGACCTCGTTCAGACATTCATATGTCGAATAGGTTCCTTACATTTCAGATAGGGATGAAACTGAGAGATTTCAAGGGGGAGGAGTATTCACGCCTCCCGCATTTTTAGAAGCAGATCAAGGGCATGTAGTCGCAGAAGAATGACGCATGGCCGCCATGGCCTGATTCATTTCTTCCTCATTGACCCACTGGCTGGGAAGGGCATTGACGACAAGACGGAAATCGGTGATTTCAGCCGCCAAGGGGTCATCGGCCGTTTGCGGTGAGATGATGGCGACTTTAAGCGAAGGATTTCGTGCAGTAATCCGGCTGGCGATGCCCAGTCCTTCCTCAACGTGGAACGCCCCCGCTATCTGCATCACCTTGTAGCCGGGGTTGGCCGCCAGAAAATCAACGATGCTTTCGGCCATGGTGTCATCCCAGGCGATTTGTGCCAGATACTGGTTGAGGGTCTTCGTTTCATCGCCGTGGAACATGGCAGCGAAGAATTTCTCTTTGTAGGGGGACTCATCTTTCGTCAGGGTGTCTGCGACCCAGTCGCGCTCTTTTGCGGATAACCTCTCTAGATAGCTTTCCCCTTCGCGTCCAATATAGCGGACGATGGATTGCGGTGCATTGGCGGCAATCACTGGCAGTGCATCCTGACGGGCAATTTCAATTAAAGGGCGGTAATCGCTGACATAATTTGGCCAGGCGCTGCTTTTATCAATGAACGTGCTCTCGCCAATTTCTCCGGCGAGGTAGGCATCGAGGGTGCTTTGCTCGGCACGGGAAAATTGTTCCATAGAAAGGGCTGTGGCCGGATACCGGGCGGCAAGTGTGGAGAGAAGCTGTGCTTCAAACAAGTGAATGCCAGGATGGGTATGCCATTCACCAACCAGCACCACATCATAATCACCCAGTGCGTTGGCTAACTCATTGAGCGAATAAGGTACGCCATTGGGCGATTGGATCTGGTAATCGTAGAGTGTGCCTGACGGGGGCGGTGTTTCAACGGGCGTGAGCGGGTGGGTGCAGGCTACAAGGGAAAGGGAAAACAGTGCAGCGCTTAGGGAGCGTATCAGCATGGTAAACCTCAGATGGGAATAACCTTTAGATACGCTCCATTATGATGTAACAGCTCAGTTATGCAATTTTGCGATAAACCCGAAGGGTGAAATCCGCTTCACATTCAAATTGTTCAGCATCTTTCAGTGCCTGCCGCAGGCTTTCTGGCGCGCGCCATGCAAACGGGGTCATTTGCAGCAGGGTTGTGGCATCAGCGCTGTTGAGCGTCATCGGATACGCGACGGTTTGCTCGGTTTCCAGCGTAAAGCCTGGCAGGTCTTCAACAGGCACATCGTGCAGTTTCACTTCGTCGTAAATGCCTGCTTTCAATTGATACAGGTGGCGAGGCCCGGGTGTTACCGTTACCACAACACCATTGTCTTTCACTGCGCGGGCGAGTTCGTCACCATTACAAGGCGCGTAGATGCGAACTACACCGTCAAGTTGCTGGTCTGCAAACGGCAGGCGCTGGCTGGAGGCCACCAGAAAATCCACATTCGGGTAGCGTTTGGCGCCATAGCGGATCATCACCTTGGAGATATCCAGGCCAAATACTTTGGTGCTTGCCAGTTCATCGGCAAAGAAGCTGGTGTAGTAGCCTTCGCCACAACCGATATCCAAAAGCTGCGCATCGGCTTTGTCTGCCAGCAGTGAGGTTAAAAGCTCGCTTACGGCATCGCGCATTGGCTGGTAGTGTCCACCATCCAGAAACTGGCGGCGCGCCTGCATCATCTCTTTGTTGTCCCCCGGATCTTTTGAACGTTTGTGCTGCACGGGCAGAAGGTTCACATAACCCTCTTTGGCCAGATCGAACTGGTGGTTGCTGGCACATTTGTAAGTGCGGCTTTGCAGCGAAAGTGGCTGCTGACACAGGGGACAAAGATAAGATGACATAGCGATGTTTCGGTGTAGATGAATGAGCGGCAAGGATACGGCGTGGGGGCGGGGTGTTCAAGCAAAGCAGCGAGTATAGCGTGATAAAAAAGTAGCGATAGGGCGGCGCATTTTTCTTCGCTACTTTTGGCTTAACAAGAATTTTCGCAGATCTCTTTCTACACGCATGACAAACAAAATAAACACCTTATCGCCTTCCTGTTTATAGAAAACGCGGCAAGGGTTCACAATAACTTCGCGGTAGCTTAGGTTTTCGAGCTCTGGTGGTGTGCGCCCAGATTCTGGAAAATGTTCCAAACGCTCAACACTGGCGAACACAGTTTGAACAAGATGTTTAGCCGCGACCACATTTTCAAGTGCGATGTATTCGGCGATATCGTTGAGGTCGGATAGCGCTGTTTCCGTCCAGATTACTTCAGCCATTTTGACATCTTGTCCTTGGCTTTTTGGTGGCTAACTGCTTTTCCTTCAGCCAACGCTCGCTCTCCTCGCGCAATCCCTTCAAGAATGGCCAAACGGTTTTGCATAAACTCGTAATCTTCCACATCGACCAGATACGCCGATGGTTTACCATGCTCTGTGATCAGAACGGGTTCTTTGGTCTCATGCAGATCAGCGAGGATCTTGGTGGCTTGACGCTTCAGCGATGTAACGAGTTCGACTTTCATAACAGCAGCTCCAAAGTGGTACTAAAGTGATACTATTCTATCACTTTGAGCGTAGCAACCCGTGTTGAAAACGAAAACACCCGCCGAAGCGAGTGTTTCTTGTCAGCAAAGCCGCAATTACTTCGCTTTACGATTCGCTGCCCATACATACAGCAGGTCAGTGGCAATCGTCGCGGCTGCCAGAGAGGTCAGCTCGGCGTGGTCGTAGGCTGGTGCTACTTCTACCACGTCCATACCAATTAGGTTGATGCCTTGCAGTGAGCGGATCACTTTCAGGATCTTGTCGGTGCTGAGGCCGCCACAAACCGGTGTGCCTGTTCCTGGCGCGTACGCTGGATCCAGACAGTCGATGTCGAAAGTCAGGTAAACCGGACGGTCGCCCACGCGGGTTTTGATGGCTTCAACGATTTGCTCAACGGTCATGTCGTTTGCCGTTGCTGCATCTACTACCTGGAAACCCAGCTTGTCGCTGTGTTCGGTTCGGATACCGATTTGAATTGACGCATGCGGGTCAATCAGACCTTCTTTCGGCGCGGTGTAAAACATGGTGCCGTGGTCGAATTCGCTGCCTTGGTCGTAGGTGTCAGTGTGCGCGTCAAAGTGCACCAGTGCCATTTCGCCGAATTGCTTCGCGTGTGCACGCAGCAGTGGCAGGGTCACAAAGTGGTCACCACCAAAGGTCAGCAGGGTTTTACCTTCTGCCAGTAGGCTGGTGGCATGCGCTTCAAGGCGCTCGCTCATGTTGCGTGCATCGCCACACTCAAACACCAGATCGCCACAGTCAGCAATTTTGATCTCTTTGGTCAGGGAGAAATCCCACGGCCACTTTTTGCTTTCCCACGCCAGGTTGGTTGATACCTGACGGATCGCACCCGGGCCCATGCGCGCGCCTGAGCGGCCGGTGGTTGCCATATCAAACGGTACGCCGGTGATGATCACATCGGCATCGCAACCTTGTGGGTTGAATACCAGAGGCTGGCGCAGAAAACCAAATGCGTTGGCGTAGAGGGAGTAGTCCGGGAATTGGCCCAGTGTTGCCATTGTTACGTTCCTTTCAAAAAAGGCAGCCTGAAACCAGGCTGCCAAAATATAGAGTGATTAGCCGTGAGTGCGGATGTCTTCGAGGTAGGTGTAGCCGCTTAGGCCTTCTTTCAGTTCTGCCAGAATGCTTTCATGCTCTTCTTCCGGCAGTGCTGCTTTCACCAATGCTTCGTACTGAACCAGGAAATCGTCTGCTTCCATGTGTACATAACGCAGTACGTCGCCAACGGTGTCGCCCAGGTGGATAGATTCAATCTCGTAGCCGCCTTCTTTGGTGCAGCGGACAACGGCTGAGTCGGTGTCACCGAACAGGTTGTGCATGTCCCCCAAGATTTCCTGGTACGCACCCACAAGGAAGAAACCAATGCGGTAAGGTTCTTCGTCAGTCCACGCTGGAACCGCCAGTGTGCTTTCGATGCCCTGACCTTCAACGTATTGGTCAACCGCACCGTCGGAGTCACAGGTGATATCCAGCACTACGGCGTTGCGCTCTGGCGCTTTGTCCAGTTTGCTCAGCGGCAGGATTGGGAATACCTGCTCGATACCCCATGCATCCGGCAGCGACTGGAACAGGGAGAAGTTCACGAAGAACTTGTCTGCCAGACGGCTGGACAGTTCGTCCAGTACTGGACGGTGCGCGCGGTTTTTGTGAGACATCTGACGCGACAGTTCGTGGCAGATACGCAGGCTGATCTGCTCTGCCCACGCGCGCTCGGTGAAGTTCACCAGACCCATAGAGAATTGCATGTGCACTTCTGACAGGTCGTTCTGGTTGTCGTGGTAGATCTCGACCAGTGAACGCTGATCGGTTGACTGGCTTAGGTCTTTGAACGACTTCCACATGTTGTGCAGAATTTGCGGCGCATCTTCAGCCGGTGCGAACACTTCTTCACGCTGGTAGCTCTCAACACCGACAACGTCAGTGATCAGCACTGCGTGGTGCGCAGTCAGGTTACGGCCAGATTCGGAAATGATGCGTGGCATCTTGATGTCGAATTCTTTACATACGTCACCGATGGTGTAAACCACATTGTTGGCGTATTCGCGCTGGCTGTAGTTCATTGAACAGCTTGACTGGCTGCGGGTGCCTTCGTAGTCGATAGCCAGACCGCCACCCACGTCAACCGTGGTGATGCCTGCACCCATCTGGTACAGCTCAGAGAAAATGCGCGCTGCTTCGTTAACGCCAGAGCGTACGTCACGGATGTTGGCAATTTGCGAGCCCAGGTGGAAGTGCAGCAATTGCAATGAATCCAGCATGTCCAGTTCACGCAGACGGTTCATCACTGTCATACACTGGGAAGCAGACAGACCGAACTTCGACTTCTCGCCGCCGCTTGCCTGCCATTTGCCTTTACCCTGAGAGGCCAGACGTGCGCGCAGGCCCAGACGTGGTTTCACGCCCAGTGCTTTGGCTTCTTTCAACACGGTGTCCAGCTCAGACAGTTTTTCCAGCACGATATACACTTCGTGACCCAGCTTCTCGCCGATCAGGGCAAGACGCACGTACTCGCGGTCTTTATAGCCGTTACAGACGATCACTGAGCTCGCCTGTTGTGCCATGGCAAGTACAGCCATCAGTTCAGGCTTGCTACCTGCTTCCAGACCCAACTGGCGTTCCTGGCTTGCATACTGGCTTTTCAGGATTTCGCTGACGACTTCTTTTTGCTGGTTTACCTTGATTGGGTAGACCAGCAGGTAGTCACCTTCGTAGCCGTAATCTGAAATGGCTTCGTTGAAATGTGTGCACAGGCTATCGACGCGGTGGTGCAGAATTTCTGGAAAGCGCACCAGCACAGGCAGTGATACGCCTTTTTCAATTAATTCGTCAGCCAGCGATGACAACGCGATGGCGTTTTGTGGCTGTTCGACGTTCGGGCACACAACCACTTCGCCTTGCGTACTGATATCAAAATATCCCTGACCCCAATATGGTGTGTTGTACACGTCGCGGGCGTCATTAATTGTCCAATCACTCATGTCTATTCCTCGGTGGTGATTGCGTACAGCAAAAGAGTGCCGATGACGAACCTGTCGCCATTTCACTGTGCTGTACTGAAAAGTAAAGGATATACCCAAGAGCCGGAAGTGGCTTGGGTAATACGCTGGCAGACCTTATTCAGGCATCTGAAGCGATAAATCGAGCAGCACAGCGTCCGCGCTGCGTGTTCGTTTCAGCGATGCCCTTTTCCTGCGCACGGGGGCGGACAGGGATTGGGGTTTGTTTTGCGGTTGGAAGTTGGTTGCGTTGTCGCAAAGGGTGGTCAGGTCTGAAGCCTGAACATCGTTTTTTGCGAAAGATTTCATTGTCATTCCCAATAAGGCCGTGCGATTGACTGACACGGTATGACATAAAAACCGGCTTACTCACTCTCGATGAGTGGTCTCTGTTAGCCCGTATACACCTCTAAGGCATCAACAAAACCTGTTGGGTGCGTGGCGATTAGACAACCGTTTTTCCTGCGGTGCAAATAAATTTATTTGGTTTTGAAGAAAAAATTTGTTTATTCAGGCGCGGGTGAGTGACGGGTTGGTATTAATGTTTTTTATAACAACTGTTTAGGTATTTTTCTGTCTTTGGATATTACAGATTCAGAAACAAAAAAAGCTGCCCAAAAGAGTAATGCCGATCAGTTAAGAGATAAATGATCGGTTGAACGATCCAACAGATGGCTTATAAAGGCTCTAAGTCCCCATACTTAGAGCCTTTTATTTTGCAATTGACCACAGCCCTTACCCTCGCGAA
>NZ_JAHUTS010000024.1:0-63542 GCF_019209835.1 Enterovibrio paralichthyis
TGGGAGGGTGAGAAGCCTCGACAGGGTTCGCACAGCGGCGAAGCCGCGCAACGTCGGCTTGCCGACGGCCCCGAAGGGGTGAGGAGTGGAACGACGAATAATCCCTCCCTCACCGCCATATTCAAAATCCGAGCAGAGATGCTCGGGTTTTCTCGTTTTGGGCTTATGGAAAGCGAAATCTTGTGGGAGGGTGAGAAGCCTCGATAGTAGATATTGGGTCACAAAGAATAGTTTTGGATTCAATTCAAGCTGATTTGTTCGATAAGTATTCATGTGAATGCGTAAATGAAAGTAACCCATTGACGTCGAACGTTCTACTAACTATAGTAGCGCCCCGTTGGGACGCAAAGTCCAACGAACAATATGGTGAGGTGTCCGAGTGGCTGAAGGAGCACGCCTGGAAAGTGTGTATACGGCAACGTATCGAGGGTTCGAATCCCTCCCTCACCGCCATATTCGAAACCCGAGCAGAGATGCTCGGGTTTTTTCGTTTTGAGCTTATAGAAACGGGCTAAACAATCTTTATACCCGGCGGCATTAAGCGCTCCGGTGTCAGCAAAACACTTTCCGATTCATCTTCTGTTTCTGCGCACAGCAACATACATTCTGAGGTCTCTCCGCGCATTTTAGCTTTAGCGAGGTTGCAGAGTACGACAACCTGTTTCCCCAATAACTCCTCCTCGGTGTAATAAGGCACCAGGCTTGTGACGGTCTGTAGTGTCTTCTCGCCAATATCGATTTTAACGATATAAAGCTTGTCAGCGTTTTGATGACGTGCGACGTCGATGATTTTCCCTGTGCGAATGTCTAACTTTGCAAAGTCCGAGTATGCGATAGTGTCCATAAATAAAAATCCAGTAAAAGTTTACTAAAACTGGTAAATAACACTATCAGGCAACTAAACAAACGCAAGTGGGGGAGATCTCATTTCAAGAAATGTCTTTTCTATTGAGAGAGTTAATAGCATTTAAGCTTTTGTGGTTCGACGTTTTGCGAATCTGGGGAGGGGAGGGCTTAGTGAGGGGGGAGAAACACTGCACATCCTTATGCCTTGGCGCTTTATAGTACGCCGCCCCAATACATTGCATTGAAAAGGGTGAAGCCTACTGTGGCACTGATCAGTGCTACCATTGGACCATAGTTTGCTACACGTTTTGTGACTTTGGTGATCATTTCGTACTCCTCGCAAAAGTTGCGCGAATTATGCACAAAAATGTGATCTGGTTCAATAGTGTTCAGTGGCTACTTTTGAACTTTTATCAACCACAAGTGGTGATACATCAGCGTAAGCTCGTTACAAAAAAGGGCAGGTTAAAAACCTGCCCTTGATATCCCTATTCCTGTGCTTACGCGAATGCGTCTTGCAGTGGTGGAACAACTTGTTTTTTGCGGCTTAGCACGCCGTCCAGCCATACACGGCCGTTTTCTGTTTCTTTACCGTAGGCGCGTTCAACCACAGCAACGTCATCAGAAATAACCAGCAGTTCAGAGCCTTCTTTCATGATGTCAGTCAGAAGCAGCATTACTGTGTGGCGGCTGCCTTCTTCTTTCAGTACAGCAATGTCGGCTTCCAGTTCTGCTTTGATTTCATCAAACACAGACAGGTCAACAACTTCCAGTTGGCCGATACCAACCAGGTTACCGTTCATATTGAAATCTTTGTAATCACGCATTACCAGATCGCGGATTGGCGTGCCTGCAACTGCAGATTTCACGTTGAACATTTCCATGCCCAGCGCTTCGAAATCTTCAATACCTGCGATTTTCGCCAGGTCTTCGACACAGCGAATGTCAGCGGTAGTACAAGTCGGTGACTTGAAAATAACCGTGTCGCTCAGGATTGCACACAGCATGATACCTGCGATTTCTTTTGGAATTTCAACGCCGTAGAAATCGTACATCATTTTGATAACGGTGTTTGAACAACCAACAGGACGGATCCAGCACTCCAGTGGGGTAGAGGTGGTCAGATCGCCCAGTTTGTGGTGGTCGACAATACCAACAATTGTTGCGTCAGCGATGTCGTCCGGTGCTTGAGTCAGTTCTGAGTGGTCGACGATGTAAACTTCTTCGCCCGCGTAGCTCAGTTTCAGCTCTGGCGCTTCGAAGCCAAAACGCTCCAGAATGAACGCTGTTTCCGGAGAAATGTCGCCCAAGCGAGTTGCTACTGCTGGTTCGCCGATTTGGTTTTTCAGATAGGCAAGTGCGATTGCACCACAGATTGAATCAGAGTCTGGGATCTTATGACCCACTACATACATTGGCATAGTTTGCTCTCGTCATGCTCATGTTTAAATTTCGGCGCATTTTACCAGAGTGGCCTCAAAAGTACATTCGTCGTTTGGCGTAGATAACGTCTTTGATGTCAATGAATTCGACGTAACTTGATGTTGATTTCATTGGGTTTGAATAAAAAAAGTGCTGCATTTGCAGCGCCAAGGAGGAGGCTATTTCAGTGTTGTTTTAGAGGTCTCGCATCAATATCTCTAATTCTTCTGCGGCCTCGTCAATTAGATGCTCCAATTCCTGGGCATCATCATTGGCAAGTGGGAGTTGCCAATGAACAGGTTTGCCATTTGACGTATGTTTGCCGACCAGTTTTGTAACCCGGCCGCTGCGTTCGAACCGTAAATGCTCGAACTCGGCAGTGTGGCTTTGTTTTTGACTTGGAATTTCCACTTCCAATAACCCCGTAGGATTAACCTGGACGTGGGCGTGAAGTTGCTTTGTATCTTTTAAAAGATATTTCCTATGTCGTGCCAGCATAACGTTATCCCCATGCATCATCCCCTATTTGCTCTTTGAGTGTAGACTCACGGAAAGGTGTGCAGAGTGCTAAATGTCACGTTATAACGCGAATAATTCGCAAGATTTTGAGTTAAAAACAGATCTTTTTTCTCGTATTTAATACGGTAATTTTTGTGAGTTTTACAAGTTTTACAGCATAAAAAAGCCCGAGCAGTGCTCGGGCCATGTCGTCAAATTGCTTGGGCGATTTTGTTTAACGTCGATCGAATTGATGCGAGATCTTCGTTTGAAATCGTGGTGTTAACGACGGTTTGATGTTGCTCATCGGCTTGCTTTAACAGGCTGGCCAGCTCCATACCTTTGTCTGTCAGCGTCAGGATTTTGGAGCGTCGGTCGTGAATATCATCACGTCGATATACGATGCCATCCAAAACAAGTCCTTGAACTACGCGGCTCACTTTGGATTTTTCACTGGCCAAGTAGGATAAGCCCATCAACTCACCCTGTCTTAGTTCACCTTTTTCTGCCACTGCTGCAATAGTAATTGCCTGCTCAGAACTTAATGCCACACCCTGTTGCTCAAGCCAATCATGACGGCACTTTGCCGCTTTCAGCGCAACCAGTCTACACAGAAAACTGAGTTCCGATTGAATATACACGTTTATCACTATTGTTATTCGAGTTATTAGTGGGCGCATATTACATTCAGAATCAAAAGTAAGTCTAATCTGCTGGGCAGTATCAGATTGAAACCAAACTGACCAGCGCTAATTTTGAACGATCACCGTAAGCATATGAAACAAAAAGAAATACACTGGATGATAATTTTACATCAGTCTCATTAATGAGATGTGTGCCATGGTTTCTCGGTCACAAAGTAACCACTAGCGCTTGCTTTGCGACCTATTGTCAATTTAGGAGGCTTTTTTTAAGAGACAATTAATTTGTAATAGATTGTAAATACTTGATTATTCTGAGTACATTTTTGGTATTGCCTACAAATCCAGCGCTTTTACAGCAAAGGACTAAACATGTAAAAGAACTGTTCAACGGGTCGGTTCAACAGGGATCGTTTGGCCCAGTCGTCCTGATTAATCAGTGTTGAGTCAAGGATATAAGACTCATGTAGTGCGGTAATTTCTGCGCAAAACTCCGGGTCATCTACGCATAGCGTCAATTCAAAATTAAGCCAAAGACTGCGCATGTCCAAATTCACCGTTCCGATAAGGCAAAACTTGCTGTCTACCATGACAGATTTGGTGTGGAGGAGACCGCCATTAAATCGATAAATATTGATACCTGCGCGTAGCATGTCGTTAAAGAATGAACGGCTTGCCCATTCCACCATTAAGCTATCGTTCTTCGCTGGCACAATAATATTAACTGTAACACCGCGTTGCGCCGTCGTTTGGAGAGCGCTGAGTAAGCTTTCACTGGGCACCAAATAAGGTGTGGTAATTGTCAGACATTTTTTTGCTTGATGAATGGCCAGCATAAGTACTTGCTGGATGATACCGTCGGGCATGCCTGGTCCAGAAGGAGCAATCTGTACCGAGTGATTGGCGTGGTGATGTTCTGAGACCAAGGTGCACTGCGGCAGTTCTGGCAAATAGCGAAGACCGGTTTCAACTTCCCAGTCCCAGGAAAAAATGCTGTTCAACACAGGTACAGCAGGGCCTTCGGTTCGAACCATAATGTCCACCCATTGGCCAACGCCCGCATTTTGTTTGAAAAAACGTGGGTCGACCAAATTCATTGAACCTGTGTAGCCAATCTTGTTGTCGATGACGACAACTTTTCTGTGTTGGCGGATATCAAGCCTTCTCAGGAACATACGTGCTGGGCTTACAGCCAAGGCTTCAATCAATTCAACCCCGGCTTTTCGCATAGCGTCAGGCCAGTGGCTTCGGAAAAAGGTTTTACTGCCGGCGGAGTCGAGCAATAACCGCACTGTTACGCCACGTCTCGCGGCCTCACAAACAGCCTGTGCGACGTCGTCAGCGTGTCCGCCAGGATGCCAGATGTAGAACACCATATTGACCGAGTGTTCAGCGTTTCTCACATCATTGGCGATGTTGCGCAAGATATCTGCAGTTTCTTTGAATAATGTCAGTTGGTTGCCCGCGAGTGCAGGAATACCTGCCCGGCGCAGACACAAGTCATGCACAGGACGAGCCAGGAAACTTTGATGTTGGGGGCGATGCGCTTCACATTCATTGACTGTTTCCATCCATTCGCCATAGGGAGCAAACATCGCTTTGGCCCGCTCGGCTCGCTTCCTTCCAAGATTCAGCTCGCCGAAAAGCAAATAGAGGATCACACCGACAATAGGGATGATGTAAATAATCATCAACCACGCAATAGAAACACCAAGGGCGCGACGTTTTAGAACCACACGGATAGTGACACCGGCAATTAACAGCCAGTAAAAGAAGATGCTAGCCCAGACAATAAACTGATAAATCTTTTCCATTTCAATCCACTTAGCTCGGATGAAACTCCAATATAGAGGGTTAGGTGACTCGATGCACCGAAATTAATGTCACAAATTCGCAAACAGAGAATTTGACGGCAGGCGTTCCGAGTGAAATATAAACAGTTGTTACGAATTAATTGCAATATGGTTTTTATAAAGTAACGAGGTGAGGTTTTTTGATAGGCAAATATGTTGCTTGGTCGAAAAATATAGCGCGATCGCTTCAAATTTTATTCTTTTACTGGTTTACTTGCCATGCCTGTTTCGAAAACAGGAAACATGTCTACTGTAAATTAATATTTACAGCCCGGCGGGGAGTTACCAAGGAAAGGTAAAAAGATGCTGGGGATGGATACAACATCAAAATCTTCAGAAGTAGAGAGTGATTATGGCAAGCGGTAATAGAGCCCAGTTTTCTTCCCGTTTAGGATTTATCCTTGCCGCTGCGGGCTCCGCAGTGGGTTTAGGTAACATTTGGGGTTTCCCTACACAGGCCGCCAGCAATGGTGGTGCAGTATTTCTAATTACATATCTGGTGATGGTTTTCGTCCTGGCTTATCCGTTACTGGTGGCTGAACTGACGATTGGTCGTTACGGTGCTTCTAACCCTATTCGTTCCCTGATTTCTGTGGCGCCACGAAATAAAGCGTTGGGCTCAGCGGTGGGTATCGCTGGTATGCTCGGTGTAAGCGGAATTTTGAGTTTTTACTCCATCGTTGCTGGCTGGTTCTTTGGTTTCCTGATTGGCCCACTACTCAGCGCAATTGGTTTTGACAGCGCTGCGGCTTGGCTCGAAGGTTTCAGTACCGAGCGTAACTTGGTATTGATGGTGCTGTTCATGCTCCTCACTATCTTAGTAGTGCGTAATGGCGTTGCCGACGGTATTGAAAAATGGTCAAGCCGTCTGATGCCTGTGCTGTTTGTGCTGTTTATCCTGATGGTTGTTTACACCTTGTTCCAACCAGGCGCGGTTGACGGTCTGAAAATGTACCTGGTACCGGATATGTCGCACCTTTCACCCGATCTGTTGGTGAGTGCAATGGGGCAGGCGTTTTTCTCACTTTCTATCGGCGTTTGCACCATGATGGTTTACGGCTCATACCTGCGCAAAGATGCTGATCTGCCAAAAACTGCTGCACAAGTTGCGCTGTTGGATACTGGTGTCGCTTTTGTCGCGGGTTTGCTCATCCTGCCTGCTATGTTTGCGGCGCAGCACAACGGCGTGCAGATATACAACGAAGCTGGTGCACTGTTGGATGGTGATACTCTGGTGTTCAACGTGTTGCCAGCGTTATTTGACACCATGGGTGGTGCAGGGCTGATTGTTGGGGTGGCATTCTTTGCCCTGATGGTCATCGCGGCACTGACTTCATCCATTTCAATGCTGGAAGTGCCAGTATCCTGCGCGTCTGAAGAACTGAAAAAAGACCGTAAGACGGTGGTTTGGTGGATTGGCGGTGCGATTGCTTTGTTCTCTGCACTCATCATCTTTAACTTTGGTTCGATGTTTGGTCTGGTGATCAGTGTGACTACCGAGTACATGCAGCCAATTCTGGGTCTTATCATGGCATTGATTGCCGGTTGGATTTGGAAGCGCAACCAGGTGTTGGAGGAGCTTTCCCAGGGCAACCCGGAACTGGAACACAGCCTGTTCTGGAAAGTGTGGCCGACCTATGTGCGCGTAGTCTGCCCAATTTTGATGGCGCTGGTTTTCCTCTGGCCAATGTTCAAATAAAAAGTTGAGAATACTGTCCCCGGTTAAAAGCCGGGGATTTTTCTTTCTGCCAATGCTGCGCTTTATTCATTTCCCCTAAATCATTACACTCTGCGCTGATTTTTCAACGTTACAGGTCGTTTCATGTTCAGTCTGGTTTTTCAGAACGATGATTTTCTGGTTATCGATAAACACCCGGGGGTCAGCGTTCATAAAGACGATAATGATCAGCCGTTGTTGGCTGCTGTGGCCCAGCAAACGGGCGACGACAAGCTCTATCTTATTCACCGTCTGGACAAAATGACATCTGGTTTGCTTCTGCTTGGCCGTCATCAACAGGCTGCATCGGCGCTGTCTGCGATGTTTGCGGAAAAAACTGTCCAGAAGTTTTATCTGGCGCTGTCAGCTAAAAAACCGGGTAAAAAGCAGGGCACCATCATTGGTGACATGACAAAAAGCCGCCGTTCGATGTGGAAGCTGCTTCCGACCAAAACCAACCCTGCGGTGACACAGTTTTTTTCCACCGCTGGTGGTGACGGGAAACGTCTGTTCCTTTGTAAACCTTACACGGGAAAAACCCACCAAATCCGCGTCGCTCTGAAAAGCGTTGGTGCTTCTATCCTTGGGGATGAGATCTACAGTGGCGCAGATGCTGACCGTGGTTACCTGCACGCCTATGCGCTTCAGTTTACCCACCGCAACGAACATTTTTCATTTAAGCAATTGCCATCTGTCGGTGAGTATTGGCCAGAACTACCAACCGAATGGGAAAGCCCAGAAACGTTGACCTGGCCGACACTACCCCACAAAAAATGATGTTTATGTACTCCATGGATGGAAGTCGCACGGAGTCAAAAATGGCGCTCAAACACAAGAAGACACGCATGTTAAGAAAATCCGGCGGTTCCAGCCGCTTTTGGTCATTGGGAAACCTTAGACGTCAATTGAAAAAGAAACAGGCTCGCGGACGTAACCGCCGCTGCAGCGGTTTTGCAAATTTACAACTGAGCGGCACACCGATTTCCCAAGAGCCGATTCAAGTTTTTACGATGGAAAAGGAAACGACAGAATGATGCAGCCAGCGGCGCTACCTATTTTTTTCCGCGTTGTTACTGAGCGACTGAATGACACGACCAATGAAGTGCGACGTGTTTTCCATGGACGTGGCCGCTGTTACGAAGGCTTGGAGCAGATCACTGCTGACTGGCTGGGCAATGGCATTCTGCAAATAGCCGTATTCAAGGAAGCGGAGCCTGAGTTCTACGCCGAGCTAAAAGTAGGTGTTACTAGTCTGTGTAACAGCGAAGTTTGGCAGCGTATTGGCGGGCGTACGGTTGTTTTGCAGCACCGTGACCGTGAAGGGGCAGAAACGGAAGTGCTGGTGGGTGAAATGCCAGATCAAACGGAGGTTATTGAAAATGGCCTGAACTACCGACTGGATTTGGGGCGTCGTCAGAACAATGGCCTGTTCCTGGATATGCGTCTGGGACGCCAATGGGTTAAAGAGCATGCTCAAGGCAAACGTGTGCTCAATCTGTTTGCTTACACTTGCGGTTTTTCTGTTGCAGCCATTGAAGGTGGTGCAGAGAAAGTCGTGAACCTGGATATGGCGAAATCGTCGCTGTCCCGAGGCCGTGAAAACCATCACCTGAACCAACATGATGTAAGTAAAGTGAGCTTCCTCGGTCATGAGCTCTTCAAATCCTGGGGCAAAGTGAAAAAGTTTGGCCCTTATGATTTGGTGATCATTGACCCGCCTTCATTTCAGAAAGGCAGCTTTGTGTTGACTAAAGATTACGCGAAAATCCTACGCCGTTTGCCGGAACTGGTTGCGAAAGGTGGTAATGTACTGGCATGTGTCAATGCGCCGGATGTGAAACCGGAATTTTTAACTGATCAGATGGCAGAGCTTGCGCCCGAGTTTGCGTTTATGTCACGTCTTGAGAATCCACCGGAATTTGAAGATATTGATACAGACAGCGCCCTGAAAGTGATGCATTTTAAACATCAGGGCTAATCACTTTGGTGTCATCATGGATGCATTTCAGCGTATCAATGCCCTTGAAAGCGGCCATCATATTGTCCGCTATCTGGGTGAAAAATGGGGATTATCGATAAACCGCTACAGTAACGGTCACGCAGTGAAGGTATTCGCCGAAGCCTTGTCCGGTAGTGACTTTGTCAGTGGAAATTTCTATTTGATAGATGATGTTTGGTCGTTGAAACCCTGTGAAATGTCAAGGGAGAAGGTACTAGCATTCCTCAATGGCTTTCATGTGGAAAAATAAGCACTAAAAAGCCCGCTGCTGCGGGCTTTTGGCTATTTCTGGTATTGTTCGCAATCTGAGTTGGTGATGATGTGCTCGAGAACTGGTCGGCCACGGGAATCACGGAACAGCAATTTGTATTGAACGCCTTTTTCCATCAACGATTCAATTTCTGTGTCGGTACAGTAGGTTTTTTCCAGCTTCTCAGCGAGCGCTGCAGGGGCAATGTCACCACTGCCTGAGTATAGAAGCGTCAACTCAATTTCCGTACTGTTTGCTTTTGCGCGAACAAGGTTGTAACCGTTCATTTGAACAGGAACAATCTTGCTCAGCATATCAGCGCGTTGGGCTGCAAAAGTTTCAGCGATTTCCAAATCAGACGTGCTGGAACATGCAGAAAGCACCAATGCAACGGTGCCAGCAAAAAGGAAACGTCCTGTTATTAAAGACTTACGCATCAAAATTTCCTATCTTTTCTAGTCTGTGCGTTACGCAGGCAACACTTTTTTGAATGGCTTGACGATCACGTCTTTATAAACGCCTGCATCGATATATGGGTCAGCATCAGCCCAACGTTTTGCGTCTTCAAGGCTGTCAAACTTTGCAATCACGGTTGATCCGGTAAAACCCGCCTCACCAGGGTCTTCGCTGTCAACCGCCGGGTTAGGGCCCGCCACCAACAAGCGACCTTGTGCGTCGAGATCGCGTAAGCGGGCGAGGTGTTGTTCTCTGACTTGCATGCGCAAAGGCAAACTGTTTTCAACGTCTTGTGAAAAAATGACGTACCACATTTTATGATCTCCCGCGTCTCGGCGATTCTGCTACTTGGCCTATTGTATGCAAGGCTAAAGCATAGCGCAGACAACTTTTTCTGATTTATGACTTATTTATCGCTCTTGGACGGCCATCACCATCAATAGCAACATAATTGAAAGTGGCTTCACACACTTTGCGTCGGTTACCCACGCCATCGGTAGCGACGGGCTTAACCCACACCTCTAAACCAACGGACATGGATGTACGTCCAATTCGGGTGCATTCGCCGTAGCAGCATACAACGTCGCCAACAGAAACCGGTGTTTTGAATACGATTTCTTGAACCGAAACCGTAACCACTCGGCCATGGGAGATCTCTTTGGCGAGAATAGCGCCGGCCAAGTCCAGTTGAGACATGATCCAACCACCAAAAATATCGCCGTTGGCGTTGGTGTCAGCGGGCATCGCAAGTGTACGCAGAAGCAGTTGTCCGCGCGGGCAGTTATTGTTTTCCGACATCGTTAATTTCCAGAAATGTACAACGAAAAGAGGGTGACAGAGTCACCCTATAGCGCAGCAAAAAGTATTACTCAGAATCTGATTCTTTTTCTTTAGGGAGGTGTTTGTAGATATACACGCCGCTGGCCAGTGTGAAGACCAGTGTCAGCGCCATTAAACCAAAGACCTTAAAGTTAACCCAGACATCCAGTGGCATTCTGTAAGCCACGTAAACGTTCAATACAGCTAATACAGCAAAAAACGCTACCCATGCATTATTGATGTTGCGCCATACTGAATCCGGCAGCGTAATTTCTTTGCCCAGCATACCTTTAATCAATGGCTTACCCATCAATTGGGAAACGACCAATCCGGCTGCAAACAGAACATATACGATGGTGACTTTCCATTTGATGAAATTGTCATCCTGGAAAAACAGGGTCATACCGCCAAATACTGCTACCAATATGGCCGTGACAATTTGCATCTTTTCCACTTTTTTGTAGAGGAACCAGGTCACCGCAACTTGAATTATGGTGGCAACAATCAGCGCGCCTGTTGCGGTATAGATGTCGTACATCTTATAGAGCGCAAAGAATATGATTAGCGGAATAAAGTCGAGAAGCTGTTTCATTCAGTTACGTGTCCTTGTTGCCCAGAAAAAGCAGGGCTTCATCAGTTAGACCGTCGAGTTTACCGAATTCTCACAACAGATAAAATCCAAACGCCAAAGAGAACTGTTTCGAGATGAAAAAGGCCAGCATGTCGCTGGCCTGGAAGGGGGCGAATTTTCGGGATTACTTCTTGGTTGCCGCTTTCATGCCGGACACAAACTCCCCCAGTTCTTTGAGCATGTTGGTTTCGTCATTCACGTTACGTTCAATGATTTTGACCACTGCCGAGCCTGAAATTGCACCTGCGGCGCCAGCGTTAATGGCTTCCTGTACCTGTGCAGGCTCAGAAATACCAAAGCCGAGCAGTGGACGCGCCGCGCCGTATTCAGAAAGTTTCGCCAACAAGTGATCGATAGGCTTTCCGGCTTTGGACTCGGTGCCCGTCACACCGGCGCGGGAGAGCAGGTAGGTGTAACCGCCACCAAGCTCAGAGATGGTTTTCAGGGTTTCTTCATTGGCATTTGGTGGTGCAATAAAGATAGCGTGCACGCCGTGCTTGGCCGCAGATTCACGAAACTCAGCTGATTCACCCGCAGGCACATCGGCAATCAGAACAGAATCAACACCCGCCTCTGCGCACTTGGCGTAGAAAGTGTCGATGCCGTTGGCAAACACCAGGTTGGCGTACATCAGCAGACCCATTGGGATATCTGGATGACGCTTACGCACTTGTTTCAATATGTCGAAACAATTATCCGGTGTGGTTCCGGCGTCCAGCGCGCGGATTGTGGCACCCTGAATGGTTGGGCCGTCCGCCAGTGGGTCGGAAAACGGAATACCGAGCTCTAAGGCATCTGCGCCATTTTCAATCAGGGTTTCAATCACACGCAGTGACTGTGTTGGATTTGGATCGCCGATGGTGACAAAAGGAACGAAGGCACCTTCACCTTTGGCATCCAGTTTCTCAAACATCGCTTCATAGCGGTGGGACAAGGTGACAGCCATTAGAACACTCCTTTTTCTTTCAAAATGTCGTGCACGGTGAAGATATCTTTATCTCCGCGACCTGACAGGTTCACAACCAGCAGTTGCTCTTTTTCCGGATTCTCTTTGGCCATTTTCAGGGCATACGCCAGCGCGTGAGCGGACTCAAGCGCAGGAATGATCCCCTCGTGACTTGCCAGCTCCTGGAAGGCATCCAAGGCCTCATCATCGGTGATGGCAACATATCGCGCGCGACCGGTTGAATTCAGGTAGGCGTGCTGTGGGCCGACGGACGGGAAGTCGAGACCGGCAGATACAGAGTATGACTCTTCAACCTGACCGTTCGGATCCTGCATCAGTGGCGATTTCATGCCAAAGAAAATGCCGAGTTTGCCGTGTTTGAGTGGCGCGCCGTGTTTGTCGGTATCAATGCCAAGGCCTGCTGGCTCCACACCAATCAAACCCACTTCAGTTTCATCGATAAAGTCAGCAAACATGCCGATAGCATTCGAGCCACCGCCCACACAGGCAATCACGTTGTCCGGTAAGCGGCCCTCTTTTTCCAGAATTTGTTGCTTGGTTTCTTCGCCAATCATTTTCTGGAATTCACGCACTATGGTCGGGAAGGGGTGTGGGCCCGCGGCCGTACCCAGCAGGTAGTGCGCGTCTTCATAGCTGGCTGACCAGTCGCGCAGCGCTTCGTTACAAGCATCTTTTAGCGTGGATGAGCCGGAATGGACGGGGATAACTTCTGCGCCCATCAGCTTCATACGGAATACGTTCGGGCTTTGACGTTCAACGTCTTTCGCGCCCATGTAAACACGGCATTTCAGATCCAAAAGGGCACACGCCAGTGCAGTTGCGACACCGTGCTGACCTGCACCGGTTTCTGCGATGATCTCTTTT
Organism: Enterovibrio paralichthyis; assembly: GCF_019209835.1. Taxonomy (NCBI): domain Bacteria; kingdom Pseudomonadati; phylum Pseudomonadota; class Gammaproteobacteria; order Vibrionales; family Vibrionaceae; genus Enterovibrio; species Enterovibrio paralichthyis. The sequence goes on from NZ_JAHUTS010000024.1 coordinate 12,964, forward strand.
TTGCCCATGCGTTTTGCCAACAGCGCCTGACCCAACACCTGATTGGTTTTGTGCGCGCCGCCGTGAAGTAGGTCTTCACGCTTTAGGTAGAGCTTGGTTTGGGTGCCCTTGGTCAGGTTGCGACACAAGGTTAGGGCAGTTGGTCGGCCAGCGTATTCTTTAAGAAGAGAAACAAACTCTTCCTGAAATGCCGGGTCGTTTTGTGCGTCGATAAACGCTTGTTCCAGCTGATCGAGCGCTGGCACCAGAATCTGCGGGACATACTGTCCACCAAACTCACCAAAATAGGCGTTCAACTTAGTCATAACAGTCCTTAGTAATCTCTGAGCGCCGAAAAGGCCGCGTCCAATTTGTCTTTATCTTTGAGCCCGGGCATGTCTTCAACGCCCGAGTTAAAATCCAATCCAATGCAGCCTAACTCTGCGGCCGCTTTGGCGTTGTCGCTGTTCAATCCACCTGCGATCATGATGGCGTCTTTACGATCATCTGGGATCAGTGACCAGTCAAACGTGGAGCCCGTGCCACCGCTTTGATTGCCCACTTTGCTATCGAGCAAAGTGCGGTCAACGTTGTCGAGCAGTTCAGGTACTTGGTCACTGACACCGTGCGCTTTCCATATCTGGGTGTTTTCTGGCAGCTTCTTGCGCAATTCATCAATGTAATCAGCGCCTTCGGTGCCGTGCAGTTGAACAGCCGCCAGATTCAACGTCTGTGCAGTGTCAGCAACTTGGTCAACGTCGTGGTTTTGGAACACGCCAACGTATTGCAAAGGAGCACCTTCCATCACTTTGCGTGCAGCATCCAAGTCGACGTAGCGTGGTGACTTCTCAACGAAAATCAGGCCGCCGTAGTTGGCGTAAGCGTCATAGGCTGCTTTGGCATCTTCCGCGCGGGTCAGGCCACACACTTTGTTGTCACCGTAAAGCACACGGCGCACCGCTTGCTCTACATCGGTTTCCGCCATCAGTGAACTGCCGATCAAAAAGCCGTTAGCGAATGGAGCCAGTTCAAGGATTTGCTGGTGCGTATAGATGCCCGACTCTGAAATCACGATGCGGTCTTGTGGCAAACGTGGCGCCAGCTCTTTGGTGCGGTTAAGGTCGATGCTGAGATCGCGCAGGTTGCGGTTATTAATACCAACCACCTTGGCATCAAGTGCGATAGCGCGTTCCAACTCTTCGTCATTGCTTACTTCGGTCAGCACACCGAGTTTCAGCGAATGCGCCACATCAGCCAGTTCGCGGTATTCATTGTCACTCAATACTGACAACATCAACAAAATGGCATCTGCTTGGTGGTATCGCGCCAGATAGACCTGATAAGTGTCAATCATGAAGTCTTTGCAAAGCACAGGGCAGGGTACTTGAGTACGCACTACTGTTAGAAAATCAAAGTTTCCCTGAAAGTACTTTTCGTCGGTCAGTACAGAAATGGCGGCGGCATGATTGCCGTAAACACCCGCGATGTAATTAAGGTCAAAATCGTCGCGGATCAGGCCTTTCGAAGGTGATGCCTTTTTGCATTCAAGGATAAACTTCGCCGGTTTGCCGGACAGGGCATCGTAAAAGCTGCGATCGCTTGGTTCGACCTCATTGATAAAACTATCCAGTGGCTGCGCTGTCTTGCGTGCGGCAACCCACTCTTTTTTGTCTGCAACTATTTTTGCCAGTACCGTTTCCATTAATTGCTCCGTGATGCGAGTTGCTGAACCAGTTGATAGGGCTTACCACTATTCATCACTTCCAGCGCTTTTTGCGTGTTAGCTTTGAGATCTTCCTGTCCAAACAGGCGAAGCAGCAGGGCGACATTGATCGCGACAGCTACTTGCTGCGCGTCAGTGCCTTTACCTTGCAATACATTGGCGATGATCTCGCGGTTTTCTTCCGGTGTGCCGCCTTTGATGGCTTCCAGCGGGTAGGTTTGAACGCCGAAATCTGCCGGAGTCAGGGTGTATTCTGAAATGACGCCGTCTTTGATTTCAGCAACGGTGGTTTCGCCGTGAATAGCGACTTCATCCAGACCACTGCCATGAACCACGGCAGCGCGTTTCAGACCCAGGTTCAGCATGGTCTCCGCAATGGGGCGAACCAGAGACTGGTCATAGACACCCATCAGTTCCAGCGTCGGCTTAGCCGGATTAATCAAGGGGCCAAGCACATTAAAGATGGTGCGGGTTTTCATGGTCTGGCGCACCGGCATCGCGTGGCGGACACCGCTGTGGTATTGCGGTGCGAACAGGAAGCAGACACCGAGGTCGTCCAATGCGCCTCGCGCGTTTTCCGGGCTCATTGCCAGATCAATACCAAACGCTGCCAGCAAGTCGGAAGACCCGGATTTGCTCGACACACCGCGGTTGCCGTGTTTTGCCACTTTTACGCCGCAGGCTGCAGCGACAAATGCCGCCGTGGTGGAGATGTTGATGGTGTTTGCGCCGTCGCCGCCCGTGCCGACGATATCGGCAAATTCATAGTCTGGTGAAGGGAATGGGTTGGCGTTTTCAGTCAGTGCCGATGCTGCCCCCGCGATCTCTTCCGGCGTCTCGCCTTTGATTTTCAGTGCCGTGAGGGCAGATGCCAGCAAAATTGGGTCGAGTTCACCTTTGATAATGGTGTCGAACAGCTGATGGCTTTCTTCCTGCGTCAGGGACGTCTGGTCATAAAGTTTGTTAATAATCGCTTCCATGATGCTCTCCTTGTCCTTTTTCCATCAGCGCGTTTGCGTGGCCCAGTTGATTGTGTTGGTTAACAGGTCTGCGCCTTTTGTTGTCAGTATTGATTCGGGGTGGAACTGGAAACCCACTACTTTGTCCTTATCGTTGACCACCGCCATGACCAGCCCGTCTACATCCGCAATCACATCCAGCGACTCGGGGACTTGGGTGGCAACCAGGGAGTGGTAACGGGCAATGGTCAGCGGGCTTTCAATCTTGCCGAAAACGGCGTGACCGTTGTGGCTCATCAATGATGCTTTGCCGTGAACGATTTCACCTGCGCCAGCGACAGTACCGCCATACGCTTCAGTAATGGCTTGTTGGCCAAGGCAAATCCCAATCATGGGTACGCGGCCTTTAAGTTTTAGAATCAGCGCTGGCATGCAGCCCGCTTCTGATGGCGCGCCCGGGCCTGGCGACAAGACCACAACCGGATTTTCCAACTCAGAAACCGCCTGTTCGATTTGCTCTGCTGAAAGGCTATTGCGGTAAATGGTGACCGGGTAACCCAGCGAGCGGAATTGATCCACCAGGTTGTAGGTGAACGAGTCGAAATTATCGACCAGCACAATATGTGCATTAATGTTGCTGCTCATGACTGCGCTCCTGTGTGTGCCGCGCGGATAGCGGTCAAAACAGCCGCTGCTTTGCCGCGGGTTTCATCCGCTTCTGCCTGTGGAATGGAATCAAACACCACACCAGCGCCAGCCTGAACCTGCGCAACGCTATCTTCCACATAGGCTGAGCGGATCACGATACAGGTGTCCATGTCGCCGTGACCGGTGATGTAGCCCACTGCGCCGCCATAACTGCCACGACGGCTTTGTTCAAATTGGCGGATAAGCTGCATAGCGCGGATTTTCGGTGCCCCGGTCAGGGTACCCATGTTCATACAGGCCTGATAGGCGTGCAGGGCGTCCAGATCGCCACGAAGCTGACCAACCACGCGCGAGACCAAATGCATGACGTGACTGTAACGGTCAACTTGCAGGAGGTCTGCCACATAACGTGTTCCGGGCTCACTGATGCGAGCGACGTCATTGCGCGCCAGGTCAACCAGCATCATGTGCTCGGCTTTTTCTTTGGTGTCGTTACGAAGCTCAAGCTCAATGCGGCCGTCCAAATCGAGGTTAATGGAACCGTCACTGTTTTTGCCCCGTGGGCGGGTACCGGCGATAGGGTAGATCTCAACCTGATTGGTATCTTTGCTGTATTTCAGAGCACTTTCCGGTGAGGCGCCAAACAGGGTGAACTCGCTGTCGTGCATGTAGAACATGTACGGGCTCGGGTTGCCTTGTTTGAGCTTAAGGTAGGCATTGAGCGGCGACGGGCAAGGCAGGGTAAAGCGGCGGCTCGGTACTACCTGGAACACATCACCTTTTACGACATAGCCTTTTAACTCATCGACTGCGCTACAAAAATCAGCGTCACTGACCGACACGTCTACATCGACGCTATCAAGCTGTTGGGCTTTCGGCATGTCAGTTGGGTTGAGGCAGCGTTCTTTGATGGCCTGCAGGCGGCGGCTCAAATCGAAGTAGCTTTCAGTGTTTTCATTGCCTCCAAACTGGGTGGCTTGCAGCTTGGCTTTGCGGCGCTGGTGGTCAATCACCAACAGGGTTTCAGCCACGTAGAACAAATAGTCGGGGCAACGGTTACTTGATTTCACGTCTGGCAGAGGCTCAAACTGTGCGACCAAGTCATAGGCAAACAAGCCGCCTACCATCAGTGCTTCATTTGGCAAGCCGTCAAGATTGAAGGCGTGCTGCACCAAGCGCAGGGCATCAAACGGCGACGGCTGACGCAGGCGGGCATCTTCGTCGAGAACGCGGTTTTCCTCAGCAAAATGCAGGGTCAGCAGATCGGTCTCACGGGTTTTATCAACGGCCAACGCCTGACGGGTAAGCTCTGCTTCCACCGCATCCAGGACGTTACGGCCGTTTTTACTTTTGGCTTCGAGTTCGACAGTGCGGCCGCGACAGACGATGCGAACGGCTGCATCTATTAGCATCAAGCTTTTCAAATCCAGCTTGGAGTCGATCTCTGCCGATTCCAAAAGGAGGCTGTAAGGACGGTCCTGACAGACCGCCGCATACAATTCAGTGGGGGCTGCGACGTATGGCACATCCAGGCTCAGTACGTCGAGTTCGCCTTGTTTTAAAGCGTGGTTCTTCACAGCGTTCTCCCTGCTGCTTCTACGAATGGTTTCAGTTCCTGCATTAACTGGGCGAACATGTCTCCGGTCAGCGCCTGGTGTCCATCTGACAGCGCTTCTGCGGGGTTGAGGTGGCTTTCAACGATGATGCCGTCTGCGCCGACCGCGGCGGCCGCACGGGACATAGGAATCACCAGCTCGCGCACGCCTGTACCATGGCTTGGGTCAACGACCACTGGCAAGTGGCTGCGTTGCTTGATATAAGCAACGGCGTTTAAATCCAGCGTATTGCGTGTCGCGGTTTCATAAGTCCGGATGCCGCGCTCACACAAAATAATGTTCGGGTTACCAGCGTCATAGATATATTCCGCCGCCAGTAGCAGTTCCTCGATAGTGGCGGAAAGTCCACGTTTTAACAAGACTGGTTTGCCCGTTTCTCCGACCGCTTTCAACAGGCCATAGTTTTGCATATTTCGCGCACCTATTTGCAGGCAATCAATGTATTCACACAGTGAATCGACCTGACCCACTTCCATGACTTCTGAAACCGTTGGCATGCCCGTCGCCTCGCTGGCCTTTTTCAGCAGTTTCAAACCTTCCATACCCATGCCCTGAAAATCGTATGGACTGGTGCGTGGCTTGTAAGCGCCACCACGAAGGGCGACTGCACCGTGCCCTTTGACTACATCGGCGACTGACATCAGTTGTTGCTCTGATTCGACAGAGCAGGGGCCAGCGATGACAGCGAATTTGTCACCACCAACAGCAACATTACCGATACGCACCACGCTGTTGTGTGCCTGCACTTCACGGGAAACCATTTTGTATTTAGTTAGGATGGGTTTCGCTTCTTCCACCATAGGGTCACTGTCGAGGTGCAGTTTTTGCAAAATACGCTCATCACCCAATGCGCCGAGCACAATACGTTCAACACCCGGCATATACAGAGGTTTTAGACCTGCTTGTTCGATTTTGGCCAGGATGCGTTTGGCTTCGGCTTCAGTGGCTTGTGGTTTCAGTACGATAATCATGGTGTCCATCCTTTAACTTGTGCTCTCCGCCAATTCTGTTGTGTATCGCCGGAGAAAATCAGATACAAAAAAACCCGCGTTATGCGGGCTTGGTGACGTCTTATCTTAGTTGCAACTCATCACACCGCCCGCGTTAGGGAGTGCCACCACCAGCCAATCAGTGCTGTTTGTTGAATGAGGTTATGCTGTACCATGAAGACGTAATCCATTTGAATAAGTAATCGTGTACTAGTTAACTAGTGTATGGTGGCGAAGTCAAGCAACAAGTTGAAGAAAATTAATGCTATTTGATTTACACAGCCACACAACCGTGTCAGATGGGCGCTTCACGCCAGAAAACTTAGTTAAGCGTGCGGTCGATTTTCGCGTGAGCGTGTTGGCGATTACCGATCATGATACCGTCGCAGGTCTTGATGAAGCGAAAGCGGTTGTTAAACGTGAAGGGCTGCCTTTGCATATTATCAATGGCATCGAAATTTCAACGGTGTGGGAAAACAAAGATATCCATATCGTTGGCTTGAACGTCAATCCTGAATCGCCGGAATTGCTGGCGCTGATTTCCGAGCAGGCTGCCCGCCGCGATGTGCGCGCAGAACAAATTGCTGAGCGCTTGGAAAAGCAACGCATGCCGGGTGCACTGGAAGGGGCGAAAGCACTTGCCGGTGATGTTGCGCTTACCCGCGCCCACTTCGCTCGCTGGATGGTGGAGCAAGGGCATGTGAAGAACATGCAGACTGTGTTCAAGAAATACCTGACCCGCGGCAACCCGGGCTATGTGCCACCGAACTGGTGCACGATTCAGGAAGCCGTTGACGTTATTCACAAAGCAGGTGGTCAGGCCGTGCTCGCCCATCCAGGGCGTTATAAACTGACAGCTAAATGGCTGAAACGTCTGCTTCAAACCTTTGTTGATGCAGGTGGTGATGCAATGGAAGTTGCACAGCCCCAACAATCACCCAATGAACGTCGCCTGTTAGGTGACTATGCTATTCAATATGGGCTGGCGTGCTCCCAAGGCTCTGATTTCCATTACCCCTCTCCATGGCTTGAGCTGGGGCGCAATCTCTATTTGCCGAAAGGCTGTCGGGAAGTCTGGGAGAACTGGTCGCTGCCTGAAATCGACGTGGCAACTGAGCCACAAGAGGAGGAAGTGTGAGCCAATTTTTTTATGTGCACCCTGAAAATCCACAAGCGCGCCTGATCAATCAGGCTGTTGCCATCATCCGCAATGGCGGTGTGATTGTGTATCCAACAGACTCCGGTTATGCGCTCGGTTGCCAGTTGGAGAACAAGCAGGCACTGGAGCGTATCTGCCGTATCCGCCGATTGGACGACAAACACAATTTCACCTTGCTCTGTCGCGATTTGTCGGAGCTTTCTGTGTATGCACGGGTTGAAAATACAGCGTATCGCCTGATCCGCAACAACACGCCAGGGCGCTATACCTTCATCCTTAAAGCCACCAAAGAAGTACCACGCAGGCTGGCGAATCCAAAACGTAAAACCATTGGTATCCGGGTGCCGGATAACCAAATCGCGCTGGATCTGCTTGAAGCACTTGGTGAGCCAATGATGTCGACTTCACTGATCTTGCCCGGCAACGATTATACCGAATCTGACCCTGAAGCGATCCGTGACCATCTTGAACATGCGGTTGATTGCATACTTAACGGTGGTTACCTCGGTGAACAGCCAACCACGGTCGTGGATCTGAGCGAAGATGAACCACAGATTCTCCGACATGGCACAGGCGACTCCACGCCATTCGAATAGGCTTAAGGAATCATCCCGCAGGAAGCAATGGGGCAGCAATTAAGTATGGTGAGTCAGCGAGATAAGTGGCTTACAGTGCAAACCTAAATTGCCAAAACCTGCAGGGTTGAATTCGCGAAATAGCTTGGTGTCAATGTGATGATTTTGGCATAATACACCGTTGCCTTAGATCCGCGCTCAGTCGCGCCTCGAAAGGTTCTCTTTCCGACATCGACGCCTGTGAAGGCGACAGTAAGGTAAATGTAAATGAGCGAAAAATTACAGAAGGTGCTGGCCCGTGCAGGTCTGGGTTCTCGTCGTGAAATCGAGAGCATGATTCAGGCTGGCCGAGTCAGTGTAAATGGCGTTGTGGCCAAACTAGGCGATCGCCTGGAAGACCTGAACGCAAATGTACGTGTTGACGGACACAGCGTGCAGGTTTCTGCATCTTCTGAGCAAGTCTGTCGCGTCCTCGCATACAACAAGCCAGAAGGCGAGTTGTGTACCCGCAGTGACCCAGAAGGTCGTCGTACCGTATTTGACCGTTTGCCTCGTCTGAACGGCGCGCGCTGGGTGGCAGTAGGCCGTCTGGATGCGAACACATCTGGCCTGCTCCTGTTCACCACAGATGGTGAACTGGCAAACCGTTTGATGCACCCAAGCCGTCAGGTTCAACGTGAGTACATGGTGCGTGTATTCGGTGACGTTACTGAAGATATGATCCGCAACCTGGTTCGTGGTGTTCAGCTTGAAGACGGCGAAGCACGTTTCGAAGACGTGTTGTACGCAGGCGGTGAAGGTTCTAACCACACTTTCTACGTTGTGATCACTGAAGGTCGTAACCGTGAAGTACGTCGTCTGTGGGAAACGCAAGGCGTGACCGTAAGCCGACTGAAGCGTGTTCGCTATGGTGATATCTACCTGAGCAAAGAGCTGCCACGCGGCGGCTGGATGGAGCTTGAGCTGGAAGACGTGAACTACCTGCGTGAGATGGTAGAACTGCGTGCAGAGCGTGAAACCTTCATTTCTCCGGAAGCGAAAAAACGTAAAGCACGTGTTCGTAAGATCCGTCGTGCAGTGCGTCGTCATGAAGATCGTGTTGAACACGGTGGCGAACCAACCCGTAAGCCTCGCAACACACGTCGCGGCGGTGCGCCGGCAGGCAAACCAGCTACCGGTGGTCGCCCAGGCAAGCCAGGTGCGCGTACAGGTAAGCCTGGTGGTAAGCCAACAGGTAACCGTGGCGGTCAGTCATCTTCCCGCCAGAAGAACACCGGTGGAAGCACCCGCAAGCCACGTTAATGGTTTGAAATAAAAGCAAAAAGCCAGCAGAGATGCTGGCTTTTTGCTTTTATATCAAAGAGAAAGCAGATTTGAGATAGAGCAGACTTTAGATAGAGCAGACAGGAGAAACGTTCTAATCTCTAATCTCTAATCTCTAATCTCTAATCTCTAATCTCTAATCTCTAATCTCTAATCTCTAATCTCTAATCTCTAATCTCTAATCTCTAATCTCTAATCTCTAATCTCTAATCTCTAATCTCTCTATCACTTCGGCTGCGCATCAATACACCGTCCATTGACCTCTTTGCCTTCCGGTGCCATCAGGTAGAGGTACAATGGCATGATATCCAAAGGCGTTTTCAGGTTGTCTGGATCTTCTGCCGGGAATGCTGACGCGCGCATTTTAGTGCGGGTACCACCCGGGTTGATGGCGTTGACCTTCACGCTGGTGTTGCTGAGTTCGTCTGCCAGCACTTGCATCATGCCTTCGGTAGCAAATTTCGAGATAGCGTAGGTGCCCCAGAATGCGCGGCCAACATGGCCTACGGTGGATGAAGTAAACACAATGCGCCCATCGTCTGATTTCTGGAGAAGCGCCATCAGCGCCTGCGTCATCAAAAACGTGGCTTTAACGTTCACCTGCATCACGTCGTCATACGCTTTCTCTTCGATTTGGTCGAACGGGCTTAGCACGCCCAAAAGGCCTGCGTTGTGTAATACGCCATCCAGTTGTCCAAACTGCTGCTCGATGGTATCAGCCATATCCCAGTAGTGTTGGCGGGTTGCCCCCATCATATCAAGCGGGATAATCGCTGGTTGCGGATAGCCTGCGGCTTCAATCTCGTCGTAGACGCTTTCCAGTTTCTTTACTGTGCGTCCCAACAAAATGACGGTTGCACCATGCTGTGCGTAGCTGATAGCAGCCTGACGACCAATGCCATCGCCTGCGCCGGTTACCAGAATCACTTTGCCTTTCAATGCATCGGCGGCTACTTGATACTCCACGTTACAATATTCCTTTTATCTTCGGCTGCACAGCCTGTTAATCTCGGTATTTCGCTTAGACTGCCCAATCACTGGACGTCGTGGTTAACGGGCATTGTAAAACCGCTAACAACGATTAAACAACTGAACAATGCAAAGAAAGCGACATAGGAAGTTGTATTCTCAGCTTCCAACTTTCAGCAGGACGTCTAGTTGGGTCTGGTTCTGATGTCGAGTACAATGGCTTGATATCTGGACGATGCATACCCATTTACAGGGCATACACCTGAACGGCATACAAAGCTTTGTCATTCCGGTTTATCCATAACAATAAAAGAGGAAGACAGTTTGGAATTCTTGCTTGATTACGGCCTTTTCCTGGCCAAAGTGCTGACCTTCGCTGCGGTAGTGATTGTGGTCTTGATTCTCGCCAAAAGTGCTGGTGGCAGGCAGGGGCAAAAAGGGGAGTTGGAGATCACCAACCTGACTGAAAAACATAAAGATCTCGTCCATTCTATGGAATCCCATCTTTACGATGAAGCGGCACTGAAAGCACGTGACAAAGCGGATAAAAAAGCCGAGAAAGCCAAAGCAAAAGAAGCCAAGGCCGAAGCGAAAAAAGTGACAGATAGCGAGGCGCTGGCAGCAGGTCGAAAACCGCATCTGTTTGTGCTGGATTTCAAAGGCAGTATTGATGCCCGTGAAGTCGCTTCCCTACGTGAAGAAGTCACCGCCATTCTTGCGGTTGCCAAAGACGGCGACGAGGTCATGATCCGACTTGAAAGCGGCGGCGGCATGGTACATGCGTATGGCCTTGCATCATCACAATTGGCGCGTATTAAACAGGCCGGTATTCCACTAACTGTTTCCGTTGACAAAGTGGCTGCAAGTGGTGGTTACATGATGGCCTGCGTGGCAGATAAAATCATCGCAGCACCGTTTGCTGTTGTGGGTTCAATCGGCGTTATTGCTCAATTGCCTAACTTCAATAAACTCCTTAAAAAACATGATATTGAATTTGAACAGCTGACAGCGGGCGAGTTCAAACGTACCCTGACCATGTTCGGTGAAAACACCGATAAAGCGCGCGAGAAATTCCTCAGCGAATTGGAAGAAACCCATACCCTGTTCAAAGATTTCATCGCAGAGCACCGCCCGTCACTGGAGCTGGAAAAAGTAGCAACCGGTGAGCACTGGTTTGGTAACCAGGCGCTTCCGCTGGGACTGATTGATAACGTGGGAACCAGTGATGACTATCTGGTGTCTGCTGTCAAAGAGAAAGACGTACTGGGCGTGCGTTACGTACATCGTAAAAAACTGGCAGAAAAGCTCGCGGGTGCATCAGCTGATGCTTTGGATCGCGTGCTGTTGAAGTGGATCAGCCGCGGCCAGCGACCAATTGTTTAGGAGTGGAAATGAATAACCAAAAGTGGGCATTATTATCATTTGAAGGACGCATGCGACGCCGGGATTACTGGCTTTACAGCATTCCGGTTCTGGTCATGATCATGCCAACTTTCTTTTATCAGGGCGGGAGTGTGGTGCTGGATGCACTGGCGTTGGCGATTTCGCTGTTCGCGATTTACGCTTCATTTGCCCTCAACGTTAAGCGACTGAGAGACCGGAACAAAGCTCCATGGTGGATAGTTGTCACTTTCCTGCCGTTGGTAGGGCCTTTGTTTGCTTTGATTGAACTGGGTATGTTGGATGGTACACCTGGTCCTAACCAATACGGCCCAGATCCCAAAGGGCGGGGTCAGAAACCGGGTGGCGGCGATGACGTTCACAAGGATGAAGACAAAGACACCGCTGTGTTTGAAGGATAAAAAAATGCCACCGACAAGGTGGCATTTTTGTCCCTGAAGACGAATCAACCCTGCAGCGTGTACTGCTTGGAAAGTTGATGAGCTAAGTATTTGAACATGTTGAAAACTGCCGTGGTTTTCGGGGTTGGCAATCCTTGCTCGTTGAGGAAGTATTCCCCTTTGAAAACCATAACGCCGGCTTTTTCTTCTACCGAATCCGCGTGCATGCCTTCCAGATATGCTTCGTGGTCGCGGATCATCTGGTTTGCAATTGTGAGTAGTTCGTCTGCACTGATAGGTGTCTTCTCTGCCATTTTCGTCTCGAATTAGGTAATAAAAGAGGGCGCATTATAGCCCCACTGGTCATGGTTTTTGTAGCGTCACTGACAGCTTTCAGCCTCGCAACGTCAGAAATCGAATTGTGAGCCAAGCCAGAAAAAATCGACATGGAATAGCAAACGGGCAGCGGTCAATGGTAATGATTAGCGCGCTTAAGAAAGAAGGACTAGGCTAAGTCCCTGATAACAGTGCGTTGCTGTTAACAAGCTGACAACAAGTGCGGAAGCAGCGACCAATCAGGGTCATTTGGAAAGAAACTGGTTGATATTCAGATCGAGTCGCTCAATATTAAAAAAAGCGTCAGCATGGCATCCGAGTTTGGAATCCGACTCACCGCATGCGATTTGAACAATTTTAATGAATGATAAACGCGAGGGCGTATTGGTCACTATGGGTAAATCTCTCGTTATCGTGGAGTCCCCGGCAAAGGCAAAAACGATTAATAAATATCTGGGCAAAGACTTCATCGTTAAATCGAGCGTAGGTCATGTCCGTGATCTGCCTACCGGCGCCGCGCAAGGCGGTAAGAAAGCTACGCCAGTTTCAACCAAAGGGTTGAGTGCGGAAGAAAAAGAGCGCATCAAAAAAGACAAAGAACAAAATGCGCTGATCAATAAGATGGGTGTCGACCCATACCGCGACTGGAAAGCAAACTATCAAATCCTTCCTGGCAAAGAAAAAGTTGTTCAGGAATTGAAAGCGTTGGCAGAAAAAGCCGATTACGTTTATCTCGCAACGGATTTGGACCGCGAGGGAGAGGCGATTGCCTGGCACTTGCGGGAAATCATTGGCGGTGACGAAAACCGTTTCAAACGCGTGGTATTCAACGAAATCACCAAAAATGCTATCCAGCAGGCCTTCCAGACCCCTGGTGAGCTGAATATGGATGGTGTTAATGCTCAGCAAGCGCGTCGTTTTCTCGACCGTGTGGTGGGCTTTATGGTGTCTCCACTGCTGTGGAAGAAAGTGGCTCGTGGTCTGTCTGCAGGTCGTGTTCAGTCGGTTGCGGTAAAACTGCTGGTTGAGCGTGAACACGAGATCAAAGCATTTGTTCCTCAGGAATACTGGGACATTCACGCAGATACCACCACTGCGAGCCAAAACGTATTGCGTCTGGTTGTTGCTCAGCAAAACCGTGAAGCGTTCAAACCATTGAACGAAGCGCAAGCAATGGCAGCCACCGCGGCATTGCAAAAGGCGACTTACAAAGTTGTAGACCGTGAAGACCGTCCAACATCCAGTAAGCCTTCTGCACCGTTCATTACCTCGACGCTGCAACAAGCGGCGAGTACCCGTATGGGCTTTGGCGTTAAGAAAACCATGATGCTGGCTCAGCGTCTGTACGAAGCGGGTTACATCACCTACATGCGTACCGACTCGACCAACCTGAGCAAAGAAGCGGTGGAATCTGCCCGTGATTTCATCAGCAGCGAATACGGCGATAAATATCTGCCTTCTTCGCCAATCGTTTACGGTTCAAAAGGCAACGCACAGGAAGCGCATGAAGCGATCCGTCCATCAAGCATTGATGTGAAAGCGGATGACCTGCAAGGCATGGATCCGGATGCACACCGCTTGTATGACCTGATCTGGCGTCAATTCGTATCGTGCCAGATGGTGCCAGCGAAGTACGACTCCAGCACCATTACGGTTGAAGCAGGTGAGTTCACCCTGAAAGCGAAAGGCCGCACCCTGCGCTTTGACGGTTGGACACGCGTACAGCGTCCAATGGGTAAAAATGAAGACACAACGCTGCCACACGTCGATGTGGGCGAAGTTCTGTCTCTGGATAAGGTTGACCCTAAACAACACTTCACCAAGCCGCCAGCACGCTATACAGAAGCAGCACTGGTCAAAGAGCTTGAGAAGCGCGGCATTGGCCGTCCGTCGACGTATGCAGCGATCATCTCTACCATCCAGGATCGCGGCTACGTACGTGTAGAACAACGCCGTTTCTATGCAGAGAAGATGGGCGAGATCGTGACAGACCGTCTGGATGACAGCTTTGCTGATCTCATGGACTACGACTTCACCGCACGCATGGAAGAGCACCTTGACCAAATCGCCATGGGCTCGGAAGACTGGAAGAACGTACTGAATAACTTCTTCAAAGACTTCAGCGGAGATCTTGAAAAAGCAGAGCTGGACGAAGTTGAAGGTGGCATGAAGCCAAACAGCATCGTGATGACAGACATCGACTGTCCAACCTGTGGCCGTAAGATGGGTATCCGTACCGCATCTACTGGCGTATTCCTGGGCTGTTCCGGTTATGCCTTGCCACCGAAAGAGCGCTGTAAAACCACCATCAACCTGATGGATGAAGAAGGTATCGTCAACGTACTGGAAGAGGACGTGGAAACCGCCGCACTGCGTGCGAAGAAACGTTGTCCGAAGTGTGAAACGGCGATGGATGCCTACCTGATTGACCAAACACGTAAACTGCACGTTTGTGGTAATAACCCAAGCTGTGACGGTTACGTGATTGAAAAGGGTGAGTTCAAGCTAAAGGGTTATGAAGGCCCTGTGGTTGAGTGTGACAAGTGTGGTTCTGACATGGTGCTGAAAAACGGCCGTTTCGGTAAGTACATGGATTGCACCAACGAAAACTGTAAGAACACCCGTAAGATCCTGAAAAACGGCGAAGTAGCGCCACCGAAGGAAGATCCGGTTCACTTCCCTGAGCTGCCTTGCGAAAACTCGGACGCCTACTTCGTTCTGCGCGACGGTGCATCAGGTTTGTTCTTTGCGGCACACAACTTCCCGAAATCGCGTGAAACCCGCGCGCCATTGGTAGAAGAGCTGGCTCGTTTCAAAGACCGTCTGCCTGAGAAATACCAGTATCTGGCAGATGCACCTACCGAAGATCCAGATGGCCGCAAAGCCGTGGTTCGTTTTAGCCGTAAGAGCAAAGAGAACTATGTGCGTACCGAAGAAGATGGCAAGCCATCAGGCTGGACAGGTCTGTTTATCGACGGTAAGTGGGAAATCACTGATAAGCGCAAGAAGAAGTAAACTTCTTCCCAAGGTCAGAAGACTCTGAAAAAAGCAGCGAAAGCTGCTTTTTTTGTACCGGATTACGGCCTTTAAGCCAGCACAGTTGAGATAAAACGCCTAACCTGAATATCAGTTTATCGACAAGGAGAAAGTCATGGCGTTAACACCATTTCACGTAGCCATTCCCGTTCGGCATCTTGAAGAGTCCCGTAGGTTTTATGCAGACGTGTTGAACTGTGAAGAAGGGCGCAGCAGCGACGAATGGGTGGATTTCAATCTCTATGGCCACCAGCTGGTGATCCACCACGACCCGAATATTGGCGAACACAACACACTTAAACTCCATCACAATGCCGTGGACGCCAAATCTGTCCCCGTGCCCCATGTCGGTGTGGTACTGGAAATGGAAGACTGGCAGCAACTGGCAGACAGGCTCAAGGACAAAGGGGTTGAGTTTGTGATTGAGCCCTATATCCGTTTTGTTGGTCAGCCGGGGGAGCAAGCAACTATGTTCTTCCTCGACCCGACCGGCAATGCGTTGGAATTCAAGTCATTCAAAGACATTGAAGGGCAGTTGTTCGCCAAATAGTGTTAGTTTGGAACGTGAGACAACAGGTCTGAAACTTCATCGGCGTGAATGGGGCGAACCAACCGTTCTATCTCCAACCCGTCTTCCAACAGGATTAAGGTCGGCCACAGTTTCACGCTGAACGCCCGGCCCAGCCGTTTGCCTTTTCCGTCATAAACCTTAATGTGTTGGAGAGAGGGGTGTGCGGACATGGCTTCTTCCACCGCGGGCGCGGCTGCTTGGCAATGGCCGCACCATGATGCACCAAACTCCAGTAATGCGAATCCCTTTACCCCGCTGACATCCTCAAATGCGGGAGCGTCTTCGTCAAATTCGGGGTTGTAGCCTGTGGTTGTTGCTCTCATGGTGGATTCCCTTCCTGTGTTTTGCGTCAGAACTTCCAGTAAGTAAAGTTTGCCCTGTAAGGATCTACTAGGTCAGATTCCTGTTCACTGCTAGCATTGCCCCGAGTTTTTGAGATAAATCCAAGTTTATGAACACACATCTTCGCTACATCAATGGTTATCCACCACATCTGATTGAACAGGTTCAGCGTCTTGTCGAGTTAGAAAAGCTGGGTGCCTGGCTGAAACAGCGCTATCCAACCCATCACGATATCAAGTCTGAAAAAGCGCTCTATGACTATGTGATGGCAATAAAAAACAGCTATCTGAAAAAGTCAGCCCCGCTTAGCAAGGTGGCGTATGACGGCAAAATCCACGCGATAAACAATGCGCTCGGCATGCACAGTTTTGTTTCCCGTGTGCATGGCGGGAAACTGAAAGCGAAAAACGAAATCCGCATTGCATCAGTTTTCAAAGATGCGCCTGAACCTTTCCTGCGGATGTTGGTGGTTCACGAACTTGCCCACATCAAAGAAAAAGAACACAACAAGGCGTTTTATCAATTGTGTTGCCACATGGAGCCTGACTATCACCAGTTGGAGTTCGATGCGCGCTTGTTCCTTATCCACCTTGAAACGAAAAAATAGCCATAAAAAAGCGCCGCTTGAACAGCGACGCTTTTAATCTCTTCCAGGACGGTTAACCGATAGAGAACTTACCGACAATCTGGTTCACGCTGTTGGTGATTGATGTGAGGCCGTGTGCTTCTTTGGAAAGTTTATCGGCACCGGAGGCGGTGCTCTTGCCCAGCTCATTAAGCTGTTCGACGGATTCACTGATGCCTGCCACCACGGTGTTTTGCTCTTCAGCGGCCACCGCAATTTGATGGTTCATATCGCGAATGTTGGCGACAGACTCGGTAATGGATGCCAGCGCATCGCTGGTTTTGTTAGCCTTTTCGACGGTTTCTTCTGCCTCAACGGCGCTTTTTTGCATCGATTCAACAGAGCGTTTAGATTCACTTTGCAGGCGGGTGATAAGCGTCTGGATCTCTTCTGTACTCTGCTGCGTGCGACTAGCAAGGCTGCGCACTTCATCTGCTACCACCGCGAAACCGCGGCCTTGTTCGCCGGCGCGAGCCGCTTCAATGGCCGCATTCAGTGCCAGCAGGTTAGTCTGCTCTGCAATACCGCGAATGGTATCTAAAATACTGCCTACATTTTTAGTTTCATTCTCCAGGTTACTGATGATTTGGCTAACATCACCAATATTACTGACCAGATTCTGGATGCTGGTGCGGGTATCTTCCAGCACGGCTTGACCTTCCTGAGAATGTCTGTCTGCCACATTGGCGATGTCAGAAGCGTGCTGCGCATTTTTCGCAATGTCATCCACCGTTGCCGTCAATTCCTGCATTGCGGTGGCAGTTTGACCCAGCTGATCGGCCTATACTTCTGAATTCCGTGCGGTTTCCTCCGTGACGTTGACCAAAATGCCGGAGGCATTATTCAGTGTCTTCACTGAGTTGGCGAGCTCCCCGACAATCTCTCTGAGATTTCCATTCATTTCACCCATTGCAGCAAAGATACCGGTTGATTTGCCCTTGCTTTCGAAAGACAGGGTTAAGTCGCCACTGGCAATGGTTCGGGCAATGTGTTCGATTTGTGTTGGTTCTCCGCCTATCGGTCTGCGGATAGCGCGTGTCACCAGGACGCTCAGAAGCATGCCCACCAGAATGGCGATGCATGAAACGATGATCACCGTTTGTACTGCGGTTTCGCTGTCTGATTGCGCTTCAGGGCCAAGTAAATCCTGTGCGTTTCGAATAGAGTCTTTGAAGTCATTGAAGTTAGTGGTTACCTGTGGACCAATGACATCCAGCGTGTCGGAAATTCGCTTGTTTCTGTTTTGAATGATGTCTGCGGTTTTTCGCAATGCAGCGATGTAGCTTGCGTGTGCATTTGCAAATTCATTCACCATTTGGCTCTCTTCAGGTGAGACCAGCAGGCGTTTCAGGTTGTTTAATGGTGCGACAACTTCCTCCAGCTCTTGCAAGGAGCGGTTAAAGTCAGTTTCAGAATTACTTATCAAAAACTTCGCCGCAAACAAGCGTCCCAGCAGCAACTTTTCTTGAGCGTGAGCGGCGTAGGAGAGTGAATTAACTTCGCCGTCTGAAGAGGAGTCATCAATTATTTTGGTCATTGTCTGGCGCATTTTCAGACCGTTTGGATCCAACTCCTGACTGACCACTGCATTTCTGTCAGCAAAGTCTTTAACGACCAACGCAAAGGTTTCACCGTACGTCGCCATTAACTTTTTCGACTCTTCGAGTTCACTGATTCGGTTAGGGTCAGTTTCGTTCACCAGAACTCTGTCAATCACTGCATTGATTTGCGACAGATCTTTATTCACCTTGTCAATTTGGGCGGGGTCTTGTGTCTTCAAAAATTTCAGTGCGGCAAGGCGAGCACTTAATAGGGCAGATTGCGCTTCGCTGGCATCATTTGAGCTGCGTGCAAGTGCACGGTAATTGCCAAAATTACTGAACCCTTCAGAAAGGCCTTGATAGCCCACTGCTGAAACGACAAGCAACAATCCCAATACTGCTGCAAAAGATACGGTAAGTTGTTGCGCAAGCTTAAGTTTGCCTAACATCTTAGCCTCCTGCTCAATGGCTTATAAATAGACCGTCTTAATTGACGTACTTTCGGCGTACGTACTATGTCAGGCTGCGCTGAGTGAAACGCGCAGTCACGCCTTTTTTCTCCTGCAAAACGCGCCGACAACAAACTCAACAGACAATACAGGGTATTGAGAGAGTGCTCAGCTATTAAACAGATAGCTCACAAATGATAAGTGCTCCAATTTTTTGGGAAATAAATCCTTGTCATCAATAGCTTGGTGTGGGGCATACCTTTGTCTCGAATAGACACCAAGGAGACAGTGAACGGCCTAAATTAGTCAGAATTACAAGGGATTACACAATGTAGAGGGAAGTGTATAAGATAATGTAAATTAAAATGTTTACATAGATATAACCGTAAGTCGCTGGCAAAGGAGAGGTGATGGTTGAAGATAGATTCAGTTTCTTTTCCTTTTGTGCTGTTTTTTTCCAAGCCTGGTTCCTGCCATGTTCAATGCGCAAGGGGAAACTGCACGCCTGGCAGAGGGCTACCTACAAATTATGAGCATTGCCGTATTGTTGGCCGGGCCAACCATTTCGATGGATGCGGCGCTGGGAGTATTGGGCATAAATCCTCACAATTAAAACTGTTTCAGGAAAGTATGAGAAGTTATTTCATGCTTTCCTAATTTATAGTTTTTGGATTTACTAAATTAAGTTACAGGCATTGTTTGTTTTCTAAGAAAGAAAATTTATTTTGATACGAATATTTTTCCATACACCCTCAGATCGTAGTCTTAACTTGAACGTAATAGTTCTATTGTCATTATTAGTCCGCCCCCTGATTATTCAGTACTTCATCAAAAAGCATGATAAAAAGTTGAACTGCACTTCGGTGCATTGCTCTTGTCTCTCGAATCCTCTAAAACTTTACACCGTGACTGAACCTTACTCACAAAGTCTTGTGTTTGAGTCACGTGTTGCTCGTCGCGTTATGAAGGTTAAGAAAGACTTTAATTTGTTGACGTTACGGCACAGGCAAGGAGCCGGTGGGAAGCGGCGAATACTTGTCCAGCGTTTAAAACCAATGAAAAGGGCTGTTTTTTGAAGAGCCCGTTTTCGAGTACCTGAACAAAACAAATTGCTCAAACGCTGGGGTAAACAATTAAGCGCTCCACTCACTGATTAAATTAATAATAAAATATTAACTTTCAGGACATTAAGTTATGAACAAGATTGTAGGTATCTCTTCAACCCTGGGAATGTTGATTTCCTTAACTTTGAGTGGGAATGCTGCTGCGGAAAGCACTGGCGCCGCTGCTGAAAGCAAGCCTCAGGGCTGTATTGTCAGCTTACAAACCGGCGAGAAATACTGTTTGCCTGTGGGTCAGCGCTCTGGCTATTCATTGCCTGAGTCGATTCGTGGCCATGAAGTACGTGTCGAAAACGAAGAAGGTGCGGCAGTGATGTTGTCTGACTGGGATAACCTTTCATACAACCGTATTGCCGTATTCGAAGGCACTAAAACCAACAGTCAGTTGGAAAACGTTCGTGCGCGTAATGGCGAAAATCTGGACTTTTCACAACCACGTTCAATGCGTGTCGTGGCGAGTGACAAGAAACTGGGCTGTATTGTCAGCCTCGAAAATGGCGAAAAATACTGTCTGCCGGTTGGCGAGCGTTCACCTTATGGTCTCCCAAGCTGGATCTACAACCACCAGGTCTATGTTCAGGCGAACCAAGGTGCAGCTGTAATGCTGTCTGACTGGGATAACCTCTCTTACAACCGCCTTGCTGTATTCCACGGTACAGTGGATAACGCAAAGCTGAAGAATGTCCGCGCCTACAACGGTGAGAATCTCGACTTCTCTCACCCTCGTTCTATGCGTGTAGTTGCCAGCGACAAACCTCTGGGTTGTATTGTTAGCCTGGAAACCGGTGCGAAATACTGTATGCCAGCAGGCGAGCGTTCAGGCTACTCTCTGCCAAACTGGATTGCTGGTCACGAAGTGGACGTGGTGCCTTCATTGGGCGCAGGTGTCATGCTATCTGACTGGGATAACCTTTCTTACAACCGCATTGGTGGCTTCGGTTGCCGCACGCCAAACCGCCAGCTGGAAAGCGTGCTGGCTTGGAATGGCGAGTATCTGGACTTCTCACGTCCACGTTCAATGCGCGTCGTCGCTGATAACCGCTCAAGCGATCAGGTTATCGAAGGGACTGCAGGTGATGATGAACTGTATGGTTGTAACGGCAACGATACCATCACTGGCTATGCAGGTAATGACTTTGCTGATGGCGGTGCCGGTGACGATACAATCTACGGTAATGCGGACAACGACATCCTTCACGGTGGTCCAGGCAACGACAGCATCTTTGGTGCTGGTGGTGAAGACCAACTGTTTGGTGATGAGGGTAACGACTACCTGGAAGCGGGTTTTGACGACGATGTAATCGTTGATGGTGGGGAAGGTGTAGACCGTTATAGAGGTAATGAAGGCAACGATACCTTTGTCTTTGGCCAGGATGACTTTTCAAATGAAGCCATGCTGACCCAATACGGCACCATGTACAACGGCGACCGTGGTTTTGATGTTCTTAAAGTGAACGGCGATGCTAATATCGACTTTTCTGGCAGCAGCTACTATGCCAGCGGCACAGTACCAGGAACAAAAGCGATTGTGCAGGTCGAAGCCGTAGTTGCAGACAACGGCAACCAAACCGTAACCATCAATGCGAATGCGGTTTATGCTCAGTCTGATAACTTCCAGCAGCAATCTGGTGTTCAACCTGGCGACTGGCATGGTTTTGTTGCGTATCTTGCTGATGGCGAAGACGTACTGAACGTAGAAGCCGGTGTTTGGCAGTACAACCCAGATGCTCAACCAGAAGCCGTGCTGAGTAACGATATGATTAATTTCTTACAGCTGAGCTTCGACGACATAACACGCTTGCATGCCTATGTTTTTGAATACGCGGGTAAGAAAGTGGCTATCTGGACTGACGCAGAAACTGTTCAGGCAGACGGCAACAATCTGTAATTCGTTTCCCTGAAAAACCAAGCCCCGGTATTATTCAATGCCGGGGCTTCTTTCTGTCAATATTTCCATTCCATGGTGTAAAAAAATAAAGACTTTATTTGGGGTATTTTAACTTTCCTTTATATATTAATCATATCGAACGCATCACTGTAAAAACAAAGAGTGTCATTCTTCTTTACTACTTTTCGTAGCACTTAATTCATTTCCAATTCAAGGCCTATTAAACCGACTCGCTGAGATTCTGCTGAACCAGCGTCCGACAGGTTGTAGGAGGCTGTCTTATCTATAAAACTCTCCTCATAACCAGCGCTGAGCGTAAGTCGAGATTCTTGTTTATAAGATTGCGTTTTATAAATTGAACAGCAATCAGTAACCAGGAAGTAAATACATCTCCCCGGGCAGGAAGCGCACACAAAAAGGACGAGGACAAAGGTATGGCAGATATTAAAGGTACTAGCGGTGTTGATTTTCTATATGGTGACATTGAGAAAAGCGAAAACCTACTGATCAATGGTGACTTCGACGCTTGGGGAAATGACACTTCCAACACCTGGGGTCTTTTTCAGGATCACCAGGTTGCAGGCTGGTATACACCGGGCTCGATGAATATTGAACTACAGCAAGGTACCTTCGGCGGCACACCAACCAATGACGTTTCAAACACTGTGCTTGAGCTGGACTCCAACGGCAATACCTGGGTGCAACAGGATGTGGATGTGACAAACCTAACCACAGACGGCGATGCAACCCTGAACCTCTCTTTTGATTACGCCAACCGCTACAAAGGCGATAACCACGCAACCAGCCAGTTTCAGGTCAAGGTGATGGATAATGATGGAAACATCCTTTACACCCAGTACTTTGAAAACACCCAATCCAATGAGAGCTATGTAAATTTCGAGATAGACTTCGCGGTACCGGAAGGCACCACGGGCATTTCGCTGCGTTTTGAAGGTAAAGGCGCATCAGACGGCTATGGCGCACTTATCGATAACGTTGCGCTTACAGCCTCATCCGCGGGTGATATCAACGACACCATCAACGGCTACGAAGGCAACGATTTTATCGATGGCCTGACTGGTAATGACACCCTTTATGGTGGCAATGGTAACGATGAAGTTCACGGCAGCGAAGGTGACGACGTTATCTATGGTAACGATGGTAAGTGGGGCAACGGTGCCCGCGAGCTTATGACCAATGGCGACTTTGAAGATTACGGCAACAACACCACCAACCACTGGAGCTTGCTGCAAGATCACCAGGTAACAGGCTGGTATACACCGGGTACCAACCCTATTGAGCTTCAACAGGGTACGTTTGGTGGCACACCACAAAATGACGTGACCAATACTGTGCTGGAACTCGACAGTACCACCAATACCTGGGTTCAACAGGATGTAGATATCACCGGCCTGACAGCAGGTGGTGATGAAGTGTTGTCGCTTTCTTTTGACTATGCGAACCGCTACCGCGGCTCAGACACCGCGACCAGCCAGTTTGAAGTCAAAGTGTTTGATCAGCAAGGCAATGTTATTTACAGCAAATACTTTGATAACACCCAAGCCAATGACCACTACGAATCTTTCACAGCAGACGTTGTTGTACCGCAAGGCAATGACTTCATTACTATCCGTTTTGAAGGTGAAGGTAAATCCGACAGCTACGGCGCTCTGATTGATAATGTCTCCCTGCAGCAAAAAGTGAACTGCGAAGGCGACGATGACATGCTTTATGGTGGTACCGGCAACGACACCATTTACGGCGAACACGGCGATGATTACATCGAAGGTAATGAAGGTGATGACACCATTTTCGGCGGTGTAGAGTACTCACAGTCTCTGACGCTTTCACACGAAGATGACGCAACTGTCTACCAATTGGGTTGCGATGGCACAGTCACCATTTCACTGAGCGATTTCACTCACAGCGCCGCGTACAACAACAGTGTTGGTTACTATGTGCTGGATGAAAATGGCAATGTAGTACGTGCTGAAGTGTTGATTGATAACGTGAAAACAGTCAGCGACCTGACGACAGAGATCGACATCTCCGGCGGCGTGTCGTTTGGTATGTTCCTGATCCCTGATGGCGACCGCAAAGGCTTCGACGTCGGTTCTGTCAACATCGACATTTCAGGTACCGCATCTACAGTGACCCAAGGCGGCGCAAGCTCTGTGGTCTATGTGGCTAACAGTGCAGAAAACGGCGACGGTTTTGACCACGAAACCGTGAGCGGTGACCGTTCAAGCTGGGAAGATCTGTGGAATCTGGGTGACAACGACTTCAACGACACGGCGTTCAACATCATTGTGACGCAACAGAACCACTACACCGACAACGACACCATCAACGGTGGTACAGGTAACGACTGGATCCACGGTGGTGACGGCAATGACGTCATCCACGGCAACGAAGATGATGACACTATCTACGGTGGTAATGGTGACGACATCATCTATGGTGATGAAGGCAACGACATTATCAACGGCAGCGCGGGTGACGACATCCTTTATGGTGGCGATGGTGACGACAAACTGTATGGCGCAAGCGGCAACGATTCGCTCTATGGCGGCGCGGGTAACGACTATCTGCAGGCTGGGTATGAAGACGATATCGTGATGGATGGCGGTACCGGTGTTGACATTTATATCGGCAGTGAAGGCAACGACATCATGTACTTTGATGAAGAAGACTTCTCTGATCTGGCTATTCTCAACACACGCAACAACATGTATGTGGGTGACCGTGGCTTTGATAAAGTGATTGTTACCGGTCAGGAAAATGTCGATTTCTCAGGTTCCAGCTACCACGCCCCAGGCGCAGTGACCACAGCAAAAGCGGTTGCGCAGGTCGAAGCAGTGATTGCTGATGAAGGTAACCAGACGTTTACCATCAACGCTCATGCGATTGTTGAGCAGTCAGACAACATTCAAACCACCACCAATGTGGATCCGGGTGACTGGAATGGTTTTGTTGCCTACTTGGGCGAGGGTGATGACACCTTCAATTTGGAAGCGGTTAACTGGACGTACAACGCAACCGCAGCCCCAACGGCAGAATTGTCTGCAGAGATGATTGCCTTTATGGACTTGAGCGGCACGCAGGTGGGTGAATTGCAGGCATACGTGTTTGAGCACGACAACTTTGATGCCATCACCATCTGGACAGATGCTGAGCACGTTGTTTATGACGGTGGCACCATCGTTTAATGCGACACTGCAATCTACTGAAAACCGGCGCAAGCCGGTTTTTTTACGTCTGAGGTTTGAAGGCAAATGACATTGCTACCTTTGTCTTTTTAACGAAGCACCCAGGTTGCAAAAATAGTGGTTATATATACAGTATCTAAATAACAAAAGATGAATTGGGTAAGAATCATGGAAAGATGTCGCTGGGCTAACGTAAGCGAGCTGGATCAAAAGTACCACGATGAAGAGTGGGGCGTACCGGTTCACGACGATCAACAGTTGTTTGAAATGCTGATCCTGGAAGGGGCGCAGGCTGGGCTGAGCTGGACAACCATTCTGAAAAAGCGCGAAGGTTACCGCGAAGCGTTCGATAACTTCCATATTGAAACCGTTGCCGCTTACGGGGAGGAGAAAATTGCCCAGCTATTGGAGAATCCGGCAATCGTTCGAAACAAGCTCAAAGTCAACGGTACGGTGATTAACGCCAACTTGGTGCTGGAAATCCAGAAAGAGTTCGGCAGTTTAGACGCCTATATCTGGCAGTTTGTCGGTGGCAAGCCAATCATCAATCACCCTGAAACCATCGCAGATGTTCCAAGCTCAAGCCCGGAATCTGATGCAATGAGCAAAGCGCTGAAAAAGAAAGGCTTTAAGTTTGTCGGAACCACGATTTGTTATGCATATATGCAAGCCACTGGCATGATCAACGACCACGTAAAAACTTGCTTCCGTTACGGGAAATAGAATTCTGAAAGGCGCTCTCCGGAGCGCCTTTTTCGTCCATGTATGAAAGGTCAGCCTTTCTTGCGATTGATATTCACAACCGCATAGACCACCAACAGCATGCCGAGTGCGTGCCAGACCGTAAAAGCCTCATCCAGCAAGATGATGGCAAACATCGCGGTAACGGCAGGGCCAATATTGCTGGTCATACTGAGAACAGATGGGGTCAGCCTTGCCATGGCTGCTGCCACAAAATACGACGGCAGCACGGTACAGAAAATCCCGATGGCAATCCCCATGGTCAGTAACTCACTCGACATTGCCGAAAAGCTGGCATCTTTGAGCTGGTATTGGGCAAGGATAACCACACCTGCACTTCCCATCCCTATGCTGGTAAAGAGCTGCGCCCCCAGTTTCGCGATCACTTTTTTGCTCAGTACCAGGTAGACCGCAAAAACCAACGCCGATGCAATGGCCATCACGCTGCCCAGCCACACCTGCGCGCCGAACGAGCTGAAATCATGTACCACGATCAATGCCACGCCGACGTAACCGACAGCCACGGAAACAAATGTGCCTTTCTGCGGTTTTTCCTTCATAAAGAACCAGCTGATCAGCACCACAAAGGTTGGGAACAGGAAAATCAGCAAACGTTCCAGTTGGGCAGAGATATATTCCAGCGCCAGAATATCCAGCAGCGAAGCGAAGTAGTAACCCAGCACACCCACCAAAGCCGCCTGCCAGCCAAACTGTTTTACTTTGCTGCGCTCTGTAAGGTTGCGACAGAGCCAGATGAGAATTGCAATATAAAGTGGAAGTGATGACGCAGCGCGAAGGCTCATGATTGCCGTGGCGTCACCACCGGCGGCATAAGCGAGCTTGATAAGTACAGGTTTGATGGAAAAAAGCAGGGTGCCGATTAAGGCGTAGATGATTCCCGTTCGGTGATCCGCCGCGTCTTGTGCACCGACGGAGGTTGCGTCGTTCATTGTCACTTCCTTGATGTTGTTTTTGCAGTTAATTCAAGGCTGTGAGTAAACGACATCCGGCTGTTAATCTCACAGCCGGGAACAGAAATCTCTACCGACTGAAGGGCATAAGCAGAAGAAGCCAGAGTGGTAGAGATTGAAATATCATAATGTGCTCGTATTTCGTGATGAGTTTTTAAGCTATCTCATTGTGAGAGCACGAGCAAGGGGATATTCGAAATTGTCGACAGGGAATCAGAGACATGGTGGCGGAGTCTGCCACCCATCACCGTGCTTATCCCCCGGCTTGGGTACTTTAACTACGCAACCAAAGTCGCGGCATCTGCCGTCGAGCCCTGTGCCATCACCAACTGTTTCACCGCATCTTTGTAGAGATTGAACATATGGGTTTGGGCTGCCTGAATACCCATGTTGTACCCATCATCCAGTTTGGCCTTTTTCATGGTGAAGCGACCGACAGGGAAATGCTCGGGCGGGGCAATCACATGGACGGTGCAATCTTTGGGCGGATTTTTAATAAACGCCAATGAAGCGTTATAACGGTCTGAGCGTTTTCGCATGGCTTCGGCCACATGCGGATGTTTTTTCAGTAGCTGATCCATCAGTTTTGGCATCTTCATCGGTGACATTTCGTAGTCGCCTGGCTGTGAAAGAATCACGGTAATTTCACGAGCGCCCCGTCGGTAGGCTTCCGCCACCGGTATTGAATCAGCCACGCCACCATCGGTATAACAACCTCCGGAAAAACAGGGTGTTGGACGGTAGGCAATAGGCAGCGCTGTGGTTGCTTCAATCACCTTGGACATGTTCTGTGGTTTTACCCAGTAGTAATCGGCATCGCCGGTATCCACATTCGTCACTGCCGCCAAAAGGGGAATGTTGTTAAACAGGGTTTCGGTGTTCAGTGGATAGCGGCGCAGGGATTCCTGCTCCAGCCATTGCACATCAACCAGGTTGCCACCGCGCACGAAACGGGCGGGGTTAAAGAAAGAGTCGTTGGTCGCCAGTTCAGTGATCACCTGATAGCTGCGCTTTGGTTGCTCTGCAAGATAGCCCAACAGGTTTGATGCACCCGCGGAAACCCCGATTGCAAAATCAAACGGTTTGAAATTAACGTCCAAAAACGTATCCAACACTCCGCTTGCGAAAATGCCCCGCATGGCACCACCTTCAACGACCAAAGCCCTTTTACCCAACATCTTCCCAATCTCTTTGCTTGTTTGCCTATGTGGAAGGATAGGGTTGGCGCGCAACAATGAGAAATTGCTATTGTCTATCTCATCAATAGATTTGACTGATTGTTTTCAGACTACAATGCTTGTCTGTTTGGAATGGAATCACAGGGACGAAACATGTCGTTAGAAGCAGTAAGGGATTATTTCTCGCAAAAGGGCATCGACCACCGTATCGAGGTGATGGAAGTGTCGACGGCGACGGTGGATGAAGCTGCCAAAGCACATCAGGTGGTGCCGGATCAAATCGCCAAGACGCTTTCTTTCAAAGTGCAGGAAGACCCGATTTTGATTGTTGTTTCCGGTGCATCAAGAATTGATAACAAGAAGTACAAACAACGATTTGGGAAGAAGGCCAAAATGCTGACCCCGGAAGAGGTTCTGGATGTTACCGGTCACGCAGTAGGTGGAGTATGCCCCTTTGGATTGGTGCAGAATGTTCCTGTCTATCTGGATGCTTCGCTGAAGAAACATGCCGAGGTGATTCCTGCAGCGGGTGCATCAAATTCCGCAATCAGGCTGACGATTGAAGAGCTGGAAACCCATTCGAATTGTTCTGAATGGGTAGATGTGTGTATTGCTACTGATAGCGCGCCGCAGTAATAAACTCACCAAACGATTCACACCAAATCACCACGGTGTTGTATTGGGCTGGGTCGATGTTTTGCGGCACATTGACCAAGAAGTTTTCGAAGGTTTTGACATCGCCCACCCGCTGCATTTGGGGTTTCAGCCGGTTGAAGTCAGCTTCTGTTTCAACAAACTGCGGGGAAAGATAGAGCTTGTAGTCAGGCCCCGGCGCCAGTTCACCAATCAGGGATATGGTGTCTGGGCTGATGGTAACAACCCCTTCTCCCCAATGGAACGTGTCGCTGTCGATAAGGTCTTTTCTGAATTCGCCGGTAAAGGTGGCGTTGTTGTTGGACGTTTCAATCACTTCAACAGACGGCCCTTCAGGCGCAATCAAGATCGGAAGGGCGTAAATCCCTGCGGCAAAGCCGATAATCAGGGTAAACAGGTGGGTGAAAAATAGAATGATCCCGTTCTTCGTCATCTTGTGCTTCCTGCAAGGATTACCTCAATAGAGTGTAATCTAGTAGGGTATAAACAGTGACTCAGTGAGAAAATACCCGTTTGGAAAAATCCAAACGGGCATTTAGAGAGATTCTCAAATTCGCAGCGTGGCTTTATAGCGGATCGGCAACTTTGATTACCAGCTTGCCGAAGTTTTTCCCTTCCAGCAGCCCCATAAAGGCTTGCGGTGCGTTTTCCAATCCGTCGACAACCTGTTCTTTGTACTGGATTTTGCCTTCTGCCAGCCATTTCGACATATCGGTCGCGAATTCGTCATAGCGGTGACCGTAATCATCAAAGATGATGAAACCTTGCATCTTGATGCGTTTAACCAGCAGGGTACCCATCAGCATGTACATGCGATCTGGGCCTTCAGGCAGCTCTGTGGCGTTATATTGGGAAATCAGGCCGCAGACTGGAATGCGTGCACCTGTGTTGAGCAGAGGCAAAACCGCATCGAACACTTTACCGCCAACGTTTTCGTAATAAACGTCGATACCCTTGTCACAGGCGGCGGCGAGCTGTTCAGCGAAGTCATCGGCTTTGTGGTCAATACAGACATCAAAACCCAGCGTCTCAACTGCGTGGCGGCATTTTTCTTCACCACCGGCAATACCAACCACTTTACAGCCTTTTAGTTTACCAATCTGACCAACAGTAGCGCCGACTGGCCCTGTTGCTGCAGCCACCACCAGGGTATCCCCCTGTTTCGGCTGACCAATATCGAGCAGACCCATATACGCGGTAAAGCCCGGCATGCCCATTACACCTAAAGCGTAGGATGGGTGAGAAGGGGATTTGCCCAGTTTCAACAGGCCTTCGCCATTCGATACGGCGTAGCTTTGCCAACCCGTGTATGCCAGTACCCATTCACCCACTTCAAAATCAGGGTGATTTGATACTTCCACCTGACACACGGTTGAGCCGACCATCACATCATCGACTTCCACAGGATCGGCGTAAGATTTCGCATCACTCATACGGCCACGCATGTACGGATCCAGCGAAAGATAAATGGTGCGCAGAAGCACTTCACCTTCATTTACGCTCGGCAAAGGCTGGGATTCAATGCGGAAGTTATCGGTAACAGGCGCGCCAACAGGGCGGGATGCAAGAACGATTCGGTTATTTTCTAAAGAAGCTGACATAATTCACTTTCCTTTCAATTAGACCAGTCGTCTAGTGATGGTTTAAAAAAATCCGCCATCTCAATGTGGCGGTTTTGGTACGGCGCGGATGCCCCGTTTTTGATTAAAATGCGTTTTTGCCCTGGAGCAGAAGCTCCGTGGTTTTCAACGCTGAGTGCAAGGGGTCAGTGCTCTGGCTGAGCTTGCTGATAAGGCTCGCACCAATCCAAAGCTGATAAAGCTGGCTGGCAGTCGTTGTGGCGTCTGCAACCTTGATTGAGCCGTCATCAATACCTTGCTGCACGCAATTGGCAACCATGGTGGTGATATTGCTCGCGCCATTAAGCAGCGACAAACGCATTGACTCAGACAGGTCTGACACTTCAGCAGAGAGCTTTACTACAAGGCAACGCTGACTGCCACAGCGGCCGTCATTTACCTCGAGCCAATTCATCCAATAGCCCATCAGTTTGTCGAAGCCGCTTTTATCAGGGTCACTGAACAAGATATCCAACCGCTCTTTGTATTGGCTGAAATACTCGCTGATAAGAGCCTCGCCAAATTGCTCCTTGGATTTAAAGTAGTGATAAAAAGATCCTTTCGGCACGCCTGCGTGGCTCAGCAATTGTGCAAGCCCAACGTTTGAAAAGCCTTTCTCAACGATCAGTTGATAACCTACATCCAGAATGTGCTGGCGGGTTGAGTGTGTTTCTGTATTCATGGGCACTACCTTACACACGATTAGACCAGTCGTCTAGTATGCGTTCTGTAGATAGATTGGCGGGCGGGGCTAAAAAGTAAGTTGGACGTACACGCACATAGAAAATCGACTGCATTTTCAGCGTGCAAAGCTGGATGAAAAAGCAACGTCTTTACAGTTGGTTACAGTATCAATGTGTGCGTAAGATCACACTGCAATTTTTATGCTGTTGCCATGCTTTATCAGGGTGTATGAAAATCACGACAATAATAAAAGTGGAACTGATATCACATAATGGCGAAGGGAATAGTTGTTTTAGCGTCAGTCTTTTTTCTGTTTGGTTGCAGCAAGGACATGGATGGCGAGACATTCGTGGAAAGCTGTTTTGACCGCGGAAAGTACAGTTTTGAATGCGATGGTACGGTATTCAAAAACCTTGAAGGGATCATTGAAACGGCCAACGAAGCCTCGCTCATTGTAAAAGTAGGTAAGGAGACGTTTACGCTGGAATATCCGCAAGGCTATGAAAAGTTCACGGATATTGACCTTAAATATCTGCAACACCTCCCCATTTCATTTTCAGGCACTATCCACGAAGAAGCCTGGGTATCACGGACTTTTTCAGTGTCTGGCGCCGCAATTAAGTCTCTGCCCTTTCCAGACAAAGCGCATATGGCAGATATTGATGAAGAATTAGCTGCCAAAAAATCGATGCTTGATGCGCGGGGCGGGGAGTATGAAGCATTCAAATACTGTATTGCGCAGGCTGAGAGTTTCTACCATGCCGATTGTGGCTTTGATGACGACAACTACAAATCAGTATGGAGTGATGACACTTTAATCACGACAGTGCACTGCAAAAATGAAATCGGCCATGATGCGTTCTTTGAATGCCGGACGTTTGATGACAGCACTTTTCTTGATGCTTACTGGTAATCAATAAATACCATAAACGTAAAAAGCCTGCACTCGCAGGCTTTTCGTTTTTCACGCATTGTAAATCAGACGGTTAGTACTGCCGCCAGGGCTTGCTCAACTTCACCTTCAGACGCGTCACGGGAGAGGGTAAATGAGCGGTAGGTATCGCCACGGCCGAACGAGCGGTCAATCTCCGCAAGGCAGTGAATAACGCTGCCACTCAGAATAAACGACAGCTCGATTTCTTTGCGGCTGAACATGCCACTGCTTTGGAACTCTAGTTCTTGATAGCAGCCGGACTGCGAAGTGAAACCGTTGCCGCGCAGTTGTCCTTTTTCTACATCGGCTTTTACCATTTTGAAGCCTTCACGTTCCAGAATGTTCATCGCACGTTGCACAGAAGGCAGGGGACGGACTTGCAGGTGGTCGCGATCAGTCGGGTCAATGGCAAAGTCGATATCCAGCGTGGTTTCAATCCAGACGTGACTTTGGTTGTTGCGGGTGTTTACCGCTGTGATTGGCGTTTCGTCGTGGAGTTTGAACTCAAACGGAACCTGCTTTTCTTCGCCGGGCTGGATAACGAATGGATCGTTAGCGCGAAGGTGGCCGAGTACAAATGGCTGGTAACTGACGCCGGAATCCGACTCTACCTTTACTTCAGTGCAGAGCTTAAGGGTGATGGCATCAATTTCCTGTTCTGCGCCGCCACCTTTAATGTTCACTGTGCCTCTTAAGGTTTCGCCCTGATAGAGTGACTCGTTGTGCAGCACCGTATCCACGGTCGCACCGCCAATGCCTAAAGATGCCTTCAATTTCTTGAACATAGTGTTCCCTTTCTGTTCAGTTCCTGATGCTTATTTATCGAACAATACGAGTATCCGCAAGTACCAGAACTGAAATTAAGAAACAAGCCACGGATATATACCTAAACGACCTCTGAATGCGAGCATCTTCAGGTCGTTTAGGTATATCCATGGCTTGTGAGTTGATTAGGCTGCCAGAGTTGGCACGCCACTGTGGAACCGGAACATGTCGTCCGGTGCTTGGATAAGTTCGGCTTCTTTTTCACCAATGGCTTTGATGCGGTCACTGATATCACCACCTGCAATGGCGGCTGCCAGCTTCAAATAGTCTTGGTAATGGCGTGCTTCCGAACGCAGCAGGGAAATATAAAATTTACGCAGCTCTTCATCCAAATACGGCGCCACTTTGGCAAAACGCTCGCAGGAACGCGCTTCGATGTAAGCACCTATGATGAGCTTGTCGATCAGCATGGCGGGCTCATGGGTGCGAACTGCAGACATCAGCCCTTTGGCATAGCGGCCTGCGTTCAGCGGACGGTACGGCATGTCCCGCGCATCCATGATTTCGATTACCTGCTCGAAATGGTGAAACTCCTCTTTAATGAGGCGTACCATTTTGTCGATAAGATCCTGACCGTGTTCAAAGCCCGCTTTTGGTTTCAGCGGCGCACTTAAACCATTTTTGGTGGCGTGGAAAATACCATCACGCATACCGCGGTAAACAAAATCCTCGTAAGGCTTTGCCCATTCCAGCAACAAGGCGCCGCTCGACGCATCAATGGCGTATTTGCGGATCAGCCACATGGCGGTCTGGCTGGCTTTCAATTCACTATTTGCCTCTTTGTGCAACTCATGTATATTGCGCGACCTTAGAGTAATGTGAGGCCAAATAGTGAACGAATTGACGCCGCGTTATGCTGTTACATATCAGAGATTTAGCAGCGAAAGGCAAATAAACAACAGTTCTTTAGAACGTCAAACCGATGCTCAAAGAGCTTGGCTGGCTATGAACAAAGATGTTGTGGTTATTGATAGCTTTGTCGATGAGGCGATTTCTGCTTGGAACGGCAGCAATGTCGAGAAAGGTTCGCTGGGGCGCTTACTTCAAGCAATCGAAGATGGCTTTATCCCGAATGGTACGTTGATCTTAGTGGAACAATTTTCTCGATTATCAAGGCAAAACATTGATAAAACGGAGGAGCTGTTACGCCGCATCTGGGCTGCGGGGGTAACGCTGGTAACTGTGCGTGATAATCAGCTATATACACCAGAAACGATCAACAACTTGCCGCAGCGCATCAAGCTACTAGTGGAAATAGAGAGTGCCTTTCGAGACTCTGAGTGGCGTTCGGCGAAAGTGCGCGGAAGTTATGAAAAGCGTGAACGAGAAGCCAAGCTGGGAATTGTGCCAAGAATGCGTCGCAGATTTTGGTTGGATAAAGATGGACGTCTAAATGAACACCATATTGCGGTAAAAGATATATTTAATTGGTACATTGATGGGTTCGGTCAAACAGCGATAATAAAGAAGCTCCGAGCAAAATATCCAGACGAAAAGTTTGCTCAAAACATGGACCCATCATCAGTCACAAGGATTATTAAGTCAGAGGTGGCTAAAGGCTATTGGCGTGATTGTAAAGTATATGAGCCAGCGGTTGATGAGGCGACCTTCACAATGGCGCAGCAGGTTCTAGATTCACGTTTAGTAAAAAACGTCCAAGAAGATCGTCAATGGCCTCTAAGAGGCTTAGTAATCTGTGAAATATGCGGAGGTGGCATGTCCATCCAGCAAACAGGCGATACATTACCGCTGTTTAGGTGTAGCAACCATCGTAGGTCAAAATCGTGCTCGAGAAAAACGGCCACATTTCCTTACTCTTTGGTCCATTTGTATATGTTTAATTTGGTAAGAAAAAGAGCAAGTAGGTTGCATACTCAACGAACTGTATCAGCGGAAAGTACCCTGAGGCTAGGTCAAATCGAAAAGGAGTTGAACAGCCTCCGAGGTAAGTTGCTAGAGGAAAAAAATACGTATAAAAGTTACCTTGAACAAAGCAAAAATGTACGTATTTTTCTGGAATTGATGGCAGAAACGGATGATGCAATTCTAGAGCTTGAGAGTGAGAAGGCCGAGTTGCAACGTTCAATTAAAGCTCAAGATAAACTTTTTATATCGAAAGAATCGGATGAACTGGTTTTTAAACCTCAAAGCTTTAACGTCGAAATGCAGAAACTGAAATTTAAAATTGTTATTGGTGAGAATACGTTAAACACTATCGGGTTTGAAAATAATGCTCCAGAATGGACATATACCGGATACTGTAGAAAAACAAAGTCCTATAGATGGAAGGCTTTAGGAAAAAACTATAGTTATCCTTGTAATGCATTCACAGTAGATACTTTAATGCTTGAGGATTCAGAGTAATAAAACCCCCGATTAGGGGGTTTTCTTTTGCTTGCAAAAGCTCACACAAACGGAGTTTGTATAGTGAGTATACAAAATTGTTTTGTGAAGGTGTGTCATTGTTTTATTATTTAAGTAAATGGCCACTACAATTCTCCGATTTTCAAAAATCAAGAGCTATGCAGAACTAAATAAATCATCATGCCATGTTAACAGGTTTTCTCTAACGCCAAATGCTGACCCGAATAGATATAAATCAAATAGAGTTTTAAAGGGGTGTTACAGGTATTCTGATCGTGTTCAACATATATTGAACGCTTATGGGATAAAACCAAGAAAAAACGCAGTTATCGCTATGGATGCGGTGATTGGGTTGTCAGGGGATGTTATAAAAGAAAAATCAGATATAGATGCTTTTGCGAGAGAAGCTAAAAACTTTTTAAATAAGAAATTTGGTAAAAGGTGTTTGGCAATAACGCTGCATCTTGATGAGAAGACACCCCATATTCATGCTTTGATTGTCCCTCTAACTTCAATAAATGGAAAGGTTAGACTTTCAGCTCGTGATACATTTGGAAAGAAGCAACTTTCCGATCTACAAAAGTCATATTTCTCCCATATGAAAGAGTTCTTTGATATTGTGCCTCCAAAACATGGCTGCAAGTCTTCGCATGTAAAGATATCTGAATTCTATAGTAAAATTGAATCTGAAAAAGAAAGTCTTGTTAATAGCTATAAAGAAGAACTAAAAATAGAGATTGGTTTGGCAAAAGAAAAAATTTTAGAAGATAAAATTGAAAATCTAATAAAAAGAATAGAAAAGCACGTGAGAATAAAAGAGAAAGAATTGAAGTTAAAGTTCGGTTACAGAGCAAAGGAATATAGAGAAAAATTTGAAAGAGATAAGCTTGCACTTGAATTAGAAATAAAAGATGCTTTTATTAGAAATCAAAATGACGTAATGGAAGTGGGTGAAATATATTCAGATGCTAAGGTTAAACTGAGAAAGAATAAAGTTGGAATCGGTAATCCTTAGCTTAAGTTTAGGCCAAGTCATTTGTAAATATGTAATTGGTCAATTTTTGCTCATGCCAGCATTTGTAAATATGTAAATGATACTTGATGCATCGTTGAATATGATGAATTTGATAGTGCGGGCAGGCTGGAGTGTTGTTAACTTATTGAATTAAATAGCTTAAATATTATTCGCTTTAGCTTGAAATTTCACAAAATATTGTTCCTAAAAGGTTTTAACAAAAACTTAGGTCATTTACTTGTTGACAAATGGAATAATTGTTGACTGGCGATCTTTTTGTGCTGCATTATGTAGATAAGAAATGAGATTAATATTTTTGAAGAGGTATTATGTCAAGTTTAGAAAGTATTTCCAAAATGTGTGAGCAGTTGTATCTCATGCAACGTTTAGAATGGATTAGATTACTGAAAGAACTTAAGTTTGAAAATTCTGATGTTCCTATTGTTATTAAATTCATCGAAAGAATTGAAGAGTCTGTTGCAACAAACAGAGAAGTTGTTGTTGATAACAATGATAGACGAAAACTTAGAAATGCATTTTTTAATGTTAAAAACAGATGGAATGGAAACATGGTGGAGGTTTTGGAGTACTCAATGGGTGACGTTTTGGATCTTGATTATCATGATTAGCAGCAAGTCAAAACTAATTTCCGTTTTGAATGTAATTGAAAGCAAGGAGAGATTTTGTGGAAATGTCTTTAAAGCTTCGATTTTAAAAGTCATTCAAGAAAGAATCTGTAGCGGTCTCGATCTTACCATAGACCAAGAGTATTACTTTAAAACTGTTAAGTTCGAGGTTGATACCTTTGCGCATGGATATAATGGAATTTT
Organism: Enterovibrio paralichthyis; assembly: GCF_019209835.1. Taxonomy (NCBI): domain Bacteria; kingdom Pseudomonadati; phylum Pseudomonadota; class Gammaproteobacteria; order Vibrionales; family Vibrionaceae; genus Enterovibrio; species Enterovibrio paralichthyis. The sequence continues at coordinate 49,618 of NZ_JAHUTS010000024.1, forward strand.
TAGCTATCGAAAAGAAGAGGGTATTGATAGCGATATTCTAATGAAAATTTTCCTTTTAGAGTGTTGGGAGAGCTACACGAATGAATTTTGAAGAAAAACTTTTACATGCTTTGAGTGAGGAAGGTAGCTCTCGAAAGGAGCTATCCTGCTCTAAGTCTTACTTTGAGCTAGCTATTGAGGCACTTGAACTCAACGATTTTGATACGTTCATAAAATACATGAATCTATTTTTGTCTGATAAAAATACTAATACCAGAAAGAAGAAGAAAGCAAAAGAAATCTTGGATCTTGTGATCAAGGAATATGAAAATAATAAGAGAGTGGTCTATCAGTATATCTCTGCTGATATTAACTTTATTTTATATGGGAGTGAAGGGAAAAAACATCAAGGTCTAGGTATGTAAATCTATGATCGGGAATAGAAAGTTCAATCTTCTTTTTGAGCTAATTAATCTCAAGCTTAGAGGAAGTAATAGGTTGTTTGATAAACATGATAATTGCTTCTCAGACGTTAGCTTTCGAGAGATGGAGGCTTTGTCTGGAAAATCAAAAAGTGCAATTCAACGGTTATTTGGTGACCTTATAAAAAATGACTTGTTAAGAGTAGTTGAAGACGTACATGGAAATCGTATGCGAATGCTGAGTCCTCACTTTTTCTGTTTTCGTAATGGCTGGCAGAGAATGTTCATGGAAGCGATGTACAATACTGGGAGCCATGCAAAAGCAATTAAGTGGGCTAAAATGTGCAGAGCCGATTATGCTCTTTACCCTTATAAACATAACTTTGTTGATGAATACACAGGGGAACTTTATCAATTTAAGCCAATCCGATGCTTATCATTGTTAGAGGTAAGATCATGGTGTGAATCGACTAATTCTTATGATAGGACAGACCGAACTAAGCGAAGGTGCCTAGGGAGAGAAGTGGGACAGCAATGTTTCCTAAAAGCCTCATAAAAACAATAGGATAACCGGAGATCTTGTCGCGGTACGCTATTTTTGTTGCCTTGGCAACAAACATTTGGACCTAAAGTTATACTGTTAAGAGCCCATGTTTACATCGCGATGGGCTCTTTCTCCTTGTAGCTCACAATTTCTGACTTGCTTAAAAGCAACGCTTTTTGTCGAAAAAGAGGAGAGTGTGCTAGCATTGCTGCCTTGTTAAATATCGAATCCACGACATGCTATACCAACATCTATTAGCTCCGATAAAAGCATTTCTTCATTGTGAGACACCAAGAGAGTGGGTAGTTGAAGCCCAAAAACCAGAGAATCTCAACGTTATTTTGACTGACCATCTTTTGTGCGAGTTGAAAGCTGCTCAAAGTGCTTTGTTTTTGGTTCGCAAGTACGCGGTAGACGAAGAAACCTCTCAGAGCCTTCAATCTTGGATCAAAATCTACGAAGATTTTGCTTACAAAGGCATAGGTACGATTGAAACGCTAAAAGGCAAAAGTACTGCTTCTAAAAGTATTACTTTGCGGGCGAATTGTACCTACGCGGGAGACTTGGTCGACAAAATGGTTCTATTAATCAAGGAAGAATTACACCACTTTTATCAGGTTTTAGAAATTATGAATGACAAAGGTATTGCTTATAAGGCAATACCAGCGAGTAGATATGCCAAAGGATTGTTGAAACATGTCGCGCACCATGAGCCGTTAGCCCTTATTGATAAGCTAATTATTGGGGCTATCATTGAAGCGCGTTCATGTGAAAGGTTCGCTATGTTGGCACCACACCTAGACGACAAAATGGAACGTTTCTACGTGTCACTACTCCGCTCTGAAGCACGACACTACCAAGATTACCTGACTCTGGCTGGAGAAGTTGCAAACAATGACATTTCGCAACGTGTTAACTTTTTCTTGGCGATAGAAGCGGAGTTGATAGAAAGCAATGACTGTGACTTTAAGTTTCACAGTGGTCGCCCTACCGTTTAATACTAATATTTCTATACGCCATTCAAAGTAGCGGGAACCTAGCCCGCTACTCTTTTTATTGCTCTTATCGCAACCTGCATAAACGAGATAAAAATCTCAAAATTCACCCACTAAATGTATTGCTTTCTGTTCATGAGGTTATTTTAGTGTTAGATAACTAATACGACAGGTGTTCGATTTACTGGTGGAGAAAGTATGGATGAACGTAAGCACAGAATCGTTTTTGGTTATTACTCTGTAACTTGGAAATATGGCATCAACACATTGGAAGAACTGAAAGGAATGTCAACGGAGGTTGTCCCAGAAGATTTTTCGATGGCAATGAAAGGAAAAATATTTTGTCCTAAATGCGCGTCGCCTTTGAGCCGAACTCCAAATATTACGGGCGTGTCCGCCAACAACATAACTGCACATTTTAAACACAAAAGTTCTAAGCTGTATCCGAATAGTAAAAGTTGCATATGGAGAGTAAAGTCACCAGAAGGCTTAAACTATGTAAATGAGGAAGAGGCAAGGAAAGCCATTGAGGATAAGAATCTTATTGTCGTGAGTGGTTGGCGAGAGTTTCCTCCCTCTGGTACAGATGATATAAGCGAGGATGACGAATATTCGAAAACCGCTGTTGAAGATGAGAAAGGACCGGATACTGAGGTTCCAATATCCCGACACAGAGGAAAAGAGTTTAATACTCCTTCAAATATCACTACTGTAATGGCCTTATGTAAGGACTTTCCAGATAATTTGACTAAAGGCTTTTACTTCCCTAACTCTCAGTATCCTATGCTGCTTTCAGATCAGCTATATTCAACGAATAAGATTACTGACGTACTTCCCAGAAAAGAAACGCTATTTTTTGGGAAAATTAGAGAGTATCGGAAGCTAAGCTATCGTCATGTTGTTGAATTGGAATCAGGGGGGAATATATTTAAGCTTTACACAAATCCCGAGCTTGATAAAAGGAAGCGGTTAGATGCTACCTGTGTTGGTAGGTATCTAATTTTTTCCACATTGCCATATTTTGAAGGTAAAAATATTCCGGCTGCAAAGATCGACTTATGGGGTGCTTACAGTGTATTACCAAGGAAGTATGATAAGTTCATTAGAAAACTTGAATATTAATACGTTAAAATCTTTGCCACTTTTTCATTCATATTAAGAAAGGACACCAAAACTAGTGTCCTTTTTATATTTAGTCGATTAAAGCATTCCATGCTTTCCTTAAATAGATGAAATTTTGCTTTTCTCCTGCGTCCTTATACTCTTGAACCAGCAATTCAATGTCTAAATCGTCTAATGCAATAATGTAACCTCTATCGTCCTTTGCAGTATCGACACATCTTAAAGTTAATCGTTCGCGATTCTCAATTGACCTGCATACTAAAATACCTACCTTTCCTCTGCTTGGTGAGAATCTTCCGGACAGTTGATCAATTTCTGGATTTCCGACTTCTTTACCGTAGTTTTTGCATTCGATAAATATTTTTGGTGATGTGTAGTGTTGTGACAACCAATAGAAAAATCCATTCTTTGCCTCGTTGATATATGTAATATCTATGCGCTTTCTTCCTTGATGAATGTTGTGTTGCTTTGTAGGGCTACAAAGAGAAGGATAAAAAATCACTGAGAATATTTTTTCAACTATGTCTTCATATTCTCCGGCGTACTTTGCGCCTACAGGAAGACGTTTCAGGTCTTCTAGCAACGAATCTAAATCAGGGAGAGTAGTTGATTCTATTTCGGCAAATTGAGAATGAGAAAGCGGCTCCGGTGGATTTTCAGCTTTTTGCTCTCGGTATTCATCTAAGACATATGGTTTTTCTATGGTTTGATTGACAATGGCCAGCTTGTCCTTACCGTATTTTTGTACCAATTTTTTTTTGGTTACTCTTAGTCGGCCATTTTTAAGAGATTCTACAAGAGGACTTTGAATCTCTAAGTGCTCTCTCTGCATTTCAGGAAGTAAAAAGTGACTGTAGTATTCGTTTGAGTGATAGCTGATTTTGCTCCTCACAAGAATTTTAGGCACAAGTATAACTTTGCCATATTCACGAGTTACAGGGAGGTCAACCATTGCTTCTTCCCAAATCTCTAACTGAGGGTTCCAGATAGGACCTGATGCGACGTTTTTAGTCAGTTCTATGCCGTGGTATCTGCAGATGTGCTGTGTGTATAAGATTAAAGGTCCACGAAGAATGTTGCAAACCGCATCAGATATCATGTCTGTGCCCACTCCCGGTATTAGTAGGGCGGTATCTTCTAAATCTCTCAGTAAGCCAGAGCTGGCAGCTTTACTTTTGGTCAAAGCACTCCATACGGTATCTGCCGAATTAGTACCAAAACCGTGACCTCTTGATCTACCTGCTGAATAGCCCAAGTGGAATTCGTTACTTTCCTTCAATGATGCTAGGAGTGCTTTAGCTTTTCTATCTTCTCCATTTCGAATTGAACGAAGAACAGTTTCGAAGAAAGTCTGCAGTAAAGAAGAAAGCTCATGTCCCCAATCGGAGTCGAGAGATTTGATAGAGCTAGGATCTAGAAATACCGCTAGATCGGTATTTAACGGAATATCTACAAAATCCAAATACGCTTGGGTTCTGCCTAACTCAAAATACTCGGAAAAGCGCATTGATAATCTCCAATATATGATACTTCATGTATATTGAGGCATTAATCAAAATATCAAGATTGAGAATGGAAAATTAGGAAGAACCTATTGTGATTTCTGAGAGGTGAGTCGAAGGAGTGTCGATACGCGCTGCTCTGGAGGTTTTATGAAATCAATCACACTTGCACACAAAAGCATTCAACTCGCAGTTGGCATGATCGCGCAGCAGGATAGTTTCATTTTCCGGCTTAATTGCCTCATCAATCCACGCCTGTGGCGTTTCGCAGTGCAGGAACTCGCACACTGGCTCGAGCAAACTTTCTAATTCAGGACTTAACGACATCGATTTCTTGATCTTTTAGTGCTTTGAAGCGGCCAAGTATACCGAGCTATCCCCCTCAGAGAAACTCTCCTGACAGGTTCTGTCAGTAGGTGTCAGTAAGCTTTTCCTGACCCCAAACAAAAGGAGAGAACACCATGGAAAACGTTATCGAGTCTGTGAAATTCAAACTGAAAGCCGGTGCCGATGTTCAGCGCTTTCTGGCTGATTCAGAATCCACTCTGTCGTTTATTACCAAGAGTGGGGGGTTCCTGTACCGCTCGCTGAGCGTGAATGAAGAAACACAGGAATGGACAGACATCACTTACTGGCAAGATATGGAAAGTGCCAAGGCAGCGTTTGACGATTTTATGAAACACGAATCGGCGCAGCAGATGGTTTCCCATATCGAAGAAAATTCGGTTGTGATGTCCCACGAACGGGTCAAAATGAATGCAATGGGCGAGTGTGCATCGGCCTAACAGGGAGAGGACATGAGTAAATCGGAGCGCTTGTTTGAGCTTTTAACCCTGCTGCGTAGTAAACGTTACGCGGTGACGGCTAAGGCGTTGGCCGAAGAGCTGTCTGTCAGCGAGCGCACGATTTACCGCGATATTCAGTCGCTGCAACTTTCCGGCGTCCCCATTGAAGGGGAGGCCGGTATTGGCTATCTGCTTGGGAAAGGCTCACACCTGCCACCACTGATGTTCACTGAAGAAGAGATGATGGCGATTGAGCTTGGCATGCGCATGGTGCGGGCTTGGTCGGACAAACGCCTCGCTGCGGCATCAGAGTCTGCTTCGCGTAAAATCCATTCGGTGTTACCGGAAACACTTAAAGCGCAAATCGATGCCTTTCCCCTTGCAGTACCGGCTTTTCACATAGAAACCGCCTGTGCAGATCATGCAGAGCTTTTGCGTTTGGCAACGGCGGATAAGCGCAAAGTGCGGATTGATTACCAAACCGGCGAGGGTAAGAGTACGCAGCGAATCATACACCCGCTAGGGCAGGTGTTCTGGGGCAAGGTCTGGACGCTGGTGGCCTGGTGTGAGCTTCGTGATGAATACCGAAATTTCCGGGTTGACCGTGTGCAGCACTGTTGTGTGCTGGAGGAGTATTTCGATGCGGATGAAATGAAGTCCTTCCAGCACTATTTATCGATGTGTGACAGCCGCGAATAGTCGTTCATCCAAATCAGAAGCTATCCTGTCGTGCTAAATAGAGAGCCATGGCTTTGATTTCTTCCGCACTGAAAGGCTGCATTGCCACTTCCATTGGCACGTACAATCCGTTCTGGCGCTTCTTGTTTTTGTAATCCATCAGCTGGTTATTAAGGTACATCTCCGACTGACCGCCAATCTTGGGGTAAAGCGGAATAACCGGCTCGTTGCCCGTTGCGCCATGGCATTGCATACAACCACCGCGACCGGGGTTTTCGTACAAAGCCTTTCCCTGTGTAAACAGCGCATCCTCCGCAGCCAATACCGGGGTGCAAAATGTGAAGTTCAAAACAGATGCCATCAGAATACCGAATGTTATCGCTGATTTTTTCATTTTTCCGAACTCTCCTCCAAACAAAGCAACCATTCTCTGAAAGGTGTTGTGTCCTCACCGAGATACCCTGCGCCGATATATGCCACCTTGCCATTGACCGCCAATAGGGATGTGGGCAAACCATGGATGCTGAGCGGTTGGAAGGCGCGTAAATCTTCTACAGAAGCCGTCCCAAACGACTCTGCGCCGAGTTTTGCAAGCGTATCGGTAACGTGTTCCGTCAATGCGCCGACATGCACGCCCTGAACGCCGACTTCTGGCGCGTCCGCTAACGAGGCTTTAAGTGACGCCAGCATGGGTAATTCTTTACGACAAGGAGCACACCAGATTGCCCACAGGTTGATAAGCTGAATCCTGGCCTTGGGTAAATCGGTCAGCACCTCCGGCAATGCAATGTTGTTCTCTACCGCCGCAAACGGGGCAGGAGTGGGGCATTCTGCAGCCTGAGAGCTGCTTATTGTGCCGAGTAAAAGCACTAAGCTGAAAATTAGCCTGCGCATTATTGCTTTGCCTCGTTCAGTAGTGGCAGCATTTTTGCCGCGATTTTCTCTGCGCCATCGCCGTAGCCATATACATCCAGCAACTCGCCATCCGGGCTGAAGAAATAGAGATAGGTGGAATGGAACACTTCATACAGGGCGGGGAGCGGCGGATACACCGGCTTGCCGTCACGCGAATAGCCATAGGTAGCACGCAAAGATTTCGCGGCTGCCTTGGTCTGTGCTTCAGTGCCAACCAATCCAGTCAGCTTTGGGTGGAAGTACTGCACGTACTGGCTCAGGTTTTCCGCGGTGTCACGGTTAGGGTCAATAGAGATAAACAGCGGCGTTACCATATTGGCCTTATCACCCAGGCGGTTCATCACGCCAGCCATATCCAGTGCTGTCGTTGGGCAAATTTCAGGGCAGGAGGTATAGCCCACAGCGATAAACAGGTATTGCCCCGGCCAGCTTTTTTCCGTGACTTCACCGCGTTTTGCCTCTTTTAACGTGAAAGCCAGAGGCGCGGAAACCGCATTGGCACTGAAGAGCATCACTGCCATCAGCACAATGTTAAAGGTAACAATGCGAGACAATACGGCAAATTTACCGTCCATATTCAACTCCTTAGTGACAGATAGTGTTGGTCAGACCCATCGCAATAAGATGGGGAGACTTCAGGCCGGTATCCAACTCAGGCAGCAGGCTCTCCAAACGTAAATCGACCACCAAAAGCTTGCTGCTGTTGGCTTGGGTGGCAAACAGGGTTTTGGAATCCGATACTACAACCACGTCGCCCAGTGGGGCATCAAGCGGGAAATTCTTGGCCGGTTTATCGTCAGTGAGGTTAAACACGTTCAGACCTGACTGGGTGGCGACAACGCCGATAGATTCCAGCCAGCCGGTGCGGATTTCGGTGGTTTTGTCTTTGAAATCGACTGATTTGACGGTCTGGCCGCTCCAGGTATTCACCACTTTCCCCTGACCGTTTTCCGCTGCTAAAATCATGTGCTCGCTGTCTGAGCTGACATAAGGGCGCCACGGGGTATCGGCCAGTTCAATATTGGCAAATTCCTGCTCCATAAACAGATCCCAGACGTTGACGGTGTTCTTGGTCAGGTCGCTCACCATCACCAAGCGGGCATCTGGTGACAGGGTGACTTCAGACACTGCACCGCCGCTGCCTAGCTGCAACTCCTTGGATGCAGCATCATGCACACGCCAGATCAAGGTGTGTCCGCTATCTTGCTCAGTGATGTAGAGGTTGTAGCCGCCGGTATCGAAGTTGACGCTGTAAGGTTGGGCAAGCGGCGCGATAGTTTCGAGACTGCGTTTGGTCAGCGGCTCCATCATCACCAATTTGTTGTTCAGACCGACCGCCACCCGTGCGCCATCGGGGGCGATTGTGATGGAGTACGGAATAGAGTCCACGCCCATCGTCCAGTGCGTTTTTTCAACCAGATCATAGATGTAGACCTGCGGCGTTTTGCCGTCGATGTAGATCAGCATGTCCTGCACGTCGGAAACTTCCATCGTAGTTGGGATGGCTTTCAGGGTTAAGGTGTCGACGTGGGTGTGGTTGAAGGTGTCAACGACCGCAACCCGCGAGGAGGTTTTATCTGAGATAAACGCCCAGCGCGCGCCATCGTCATAACGGCCCGGTTCATCAGCGAGTGGGCTCGCACTGATCAGCAGCAATGCGAGTGCCGCGAATTTTTTAATAGCCATAGAAACTCCAATGCCCCCAAGGTTGGGGGCATGTTTTAGTACCAAGATTATGGGTTACGGATACAGCGGGTGTAGAACTCGGTATCTTTGTTCATACCCAGTCCAGAGCCGATGAAGTAACCCTGAGCCCAAGCTGCATTACCTGTATCACTGCGCAGATCTAACATTTCTGCTGTGTGGAACTTCTTACGAGGTGGCAAAGGTCGGACAAACAGGGTTGGTCCTGGAAGATCGCTGGTGCTGCTCCAGAAGAAGTATTTGATTGGTGTGTTCGGGAAGAACTCCTCATCAATCGCCGGAGAGGTTTTGTTGTAGTTTACAATCGACACCAGCTCTTTGATGTTTGGCAGACGCCAGTCTGAGTAGCCCGCGTAATCTAGGTTTTCACAATACTCCAGCGAGTCCCACCAGTTGCGACGTTGGTAGTCGATGTTTTGTTGCCACATACGGTTGGTGACTTTTTCTGTTACCGTCCCGTCCTGGTTATCTACGTATGACATGTTGTGATACGCCGCGCCATTGTCAGCGCGCACACAGCGAACTAGCTTGGTCGAGGCAGTGTGCTGACCCATAATGTGCCCATCAGGAAAACCGATGTGCCAAGCATGATCAGGGTGGTCACTGACTGGGAAGCCCCATAGTCCAGAACTCATCCGCGGCATATTCAGGAAGGCGTCAGTGTTGATTGCCGGACGGAATTCGCCGAGGTCTGTGATCGATTGCAGCTCTTTCATTAGCGGGTATCGCCAATCGTCAAAGCCGTCGATGCTGAGGTCGTCACAGTACTTTTCGCCTTCCACCGCTGTCATCCAGATGCGTGAGGAATCTCGCTCCCACATCAGCTTGGTATTGTTGTCCAACACCGTTTTTCCTGATGGGCTGATGGTATAGCTCAAGGGATTTCGTGGATAGTCGCTGTCTTCACCTTTCTTATCAATGAAGTTCTGAATCTGGCCGGTGTCTGGTAATTTAAAGCCTTCGGGTGAAGGCATACCGATGCCGGTGATGAACTCTTTACGCTCGATTGGCTGGTAGAACATACCGGTTACATAAGCCGTGATATCTGCGTAGTCGTCTTCGCTTAGCATTTTTGCAAACGGTACCATGATGGCGGCTTGACGGTTGGTGCGTTTGCCATCGCGATAGGCGGTGAGCTGCTCGAAAACATACGCAGGCATCTGGCCTTTCAGTGGCGGGTAGGCCGGGTTGGTGCTGGCTCCTTGCTCGCCGTGACACATCTTACAGCTAGCATCGTATTTCTGTTTACCACGCGCAAAAGCCTCGCTTTCAAGTGCTTCTGGGCGTGGGTTCCACTTCATGGTCCGCTCGCTCAACACTAGTGCTACATCTGCAATCTCTTTTGGCGTTACGGTGTATACCATCTGTTTCATCTGAGATGACACGCCGGCCTGACGCTCGATATCCATGTCCACCAGCTGATTGTAAAAGTACTGAGGGTTAAATCCTTCCAGTTTCGGGCTTAGGGTTTCTGGTACTTCTTCCACTGCTGGGCGGTGACAGCCGAGATAACAGCCATAAATGGTACGGTTGGCGATTTGTCGTTCCGTAGTGGACAAGTCAGCCGGTGTACGGTTGATGGTGTAATCTTCGTAGCCGTTATCAATGTCAATGCGCTTTTCTGTCGCCACGGCGGAAACAGAGACCAGCCCCAGCGCTACTGCTACTGCAGCAAATACAGGCTTTTGGAATACCTTAGCCATTGTTTACATCTCCCAGTAACGCAGCCATCTCGCGCATCTTCTCTTCCTGGCGCAGACGCATGTTGCGCTTCAGATCAGGGTGAGCGATATCAAAGTGGCAGCTTGAACATTTCCATTCTTTGTCGGTGTCTTTGCGCGCGAAGGCGAGCTTGTGGGTTTGGTCTGAAACCGGTGAAGTCTCGGTGGCGACCTTGGCACGGTCTTCCAGTGTGCGGTGACAGTTCACACAGCCAGAATCGAACACATACTCAGTGCGTTTCGGATGAAGCTCTTCGTAGTCGAGCGCATCCATCTGCAGCACGTATTCGCCCCAAAGGTGGCGCATGCCAGACGTACCTTTTACGTACAGCTCTTCCACCACGTTGGAGTCAGGCAGGTGGCAGGACACACAGTCCGCGACAAAGCCTTGTGAGTTATTGCCGCCGTGGACGGATTCAGCAAAGGTCTCTGCCATCGGCGCCATGGTGTGGCAGCTGGCACAAAATTCGTTGGTGCTGAAAACATGCAACACTTCAGTCGCTGGCAAGGCAGCCAAAAGGCCCAGCCCGGTACCGGCAAGCAGCAGCACGGCAAGGACGGCGCCCTTTACATTTTTAATGGCTTCAAAAAGCGCTTTCATGGTTATTGACCCGCCTTAATCTGTGCAGAGGTTTTCACTACAGCGTTGCACTTTACTTCAGGGTCGAATGCAACAAGCAGTTCTACGGGGTAGATTTCCCCTGCAACAGGTCGCTTTTTAAGATTGAACAGCATCACATGCTTACCGCCTGGCTTTAGCGTGATGCTTTGCTTTGGCTTAAGGGGGATTTGAGGGATGCGGTGCATCGTCATTACACCATCTACGTGTTTCATGTCGTGCAGTTCGGTGTAGTCAGTGAGTTCTGGCACTATGGCACCAAATAAGGATTCTGGGTTTGGCAGGCGAAGCGCTGCCGTTTCCTCATTGGGTTGATATACCGCCGAGAAGTAGAGAGCGGTTTTGTCACTGCCCGGCGCGGGTTCGCGGATCACGCAATCAGACACTGTGATTGCAGCCTGTGTTGGAACGCTTGCTGCACCAAGAAATATGGCGAAAAGTGCACGCTTCATAGTGGGTATCCCTTCGAGAATAGTTAGAAAGAAACGATGAGGCCGAGGTTGACGTTGTTACCCTTAACAATGGTGTTTTTGGGATGGTTTTTGCCGTCCTCATCAAACAAAGCACCTTCAACAAACACGGCTATGTTCGGGTTAAAGTCGTGGCGAACATTGGCTAAATACAAGGCTTCATTTTCGCGCGATCCTTTCCAATCTGCGTACTGGTAGCCAAGGCTGTACGTGGTGTTGTGCTGCGAATACTTTGCTGACACGCCGTACACATTGCGTGCGTCAAATGGCATGTCGTAATCAAACTCTGCGAGTGCGGCGAGGTAGAGGTTACCAAGGTTATAGCTGGTGGCGACGATCGTGCGCTGGCCGTCTTCTTTGGCGCTGTTGAGCATTTCTTTTGAGGTGAAAGAGTGGTTTAGAACAACACTGAAGATGTCCTGTTTGTAGATAGCTCGAAAGCCCAGTGTGTCTATATCTGAGCCGTTGTACTCATCGCCAGACACTACCGCGGCTTTGAATTGGAATGGGCCATAGAATGGCGTCATCAAGCCCAGTTGGTTATTGGCATAGTGCTTGGCACCAAACAGTAGATTACTGCTGTGGCGCTCCATATTGTTGCTATTGAAGATGTCTACTTTGCTGTAAAGATCATTCCAAGCCCCGGTGGTGCCTGTGCCAATGAATGCTCCGCCAAACAAGGGGTTCATGACAGCCAGATTGGCCTCGCTGATCATTCCATCGTTATCGTCTTCTGTCTCAGCAATCGACTCCGAATATTCCGCCTCCAAGCGGTAGCGAACAGATGTTGTATCTGCTTTAACCATACCCACTACGCCGAATTGTGCCTGTGCAATATCAGTGGTGTAGTCGGCATTTTCATGCCATGACGCCTGCGCTTGGATGCTGCCATACATTTCAGGAAGCGGAAGAGATACGGTGCTAGCTAGTGAAGTGAATGGAAAAAGAGATGCCAATGTGGCAGTTAAAAAGTGCTGTTTCATTATCACACTGCTTTTTGATTTTAATTGGCAGCGAGTATAGGGATATGACGTAGTAAGCAAATCAAAGAAGGTGAATAGCCGTTATGCATAAATTGCATAGGGTGATCTGCGCTACGAATTGGGGATGGCTACATAGGTTAGTGCTGAAGTATCTAATTGTAATATAAGCACTTAACACAATTGCAAACACTCGATCTCTCTATGTTAACTTGGCAATTTTCTTCGTCCGTTTTTCGGCATTGTGTTAGTATCCGCGCGATCCATTCTTCGAGCTGAATTCATGTCTTTTCCGATAGATTCTCTGCGCATGTTTTGCGTGTTGAGCGAAACGCTCAACTTCACTGAAGCGGCAGAGTGTCTGTCGATAAGCCAACCAACGTTAAGCCGAAAAATAAGTCAGCTTGAACAGGCTATCAACGTACGCCTGTTTCATCGTGGTGGTAACCAGATGCATTTAACACCGCAAGGGCGCATGTTTTTGGAAACCAGCCATCAGATACTTGAGCGACTAGACAATACCTTGGAGAGAATTCACGACTCCCCAGAAACCATCCGTGGGGACATCAGCATAGGGTTGTTGCACCCAATGGCGCGCTTTTTGAGTGACTCCTTCTTTAAAGCGTTTAAACAGCGCCACCCTAATGTGAATATTCGCCTAACGACATTACACCCTGCCGATCTGACGGAGATGCCAGATTGTGATGTGATGCTGTCTCCCATGTTGCCTTCTGACCTCTCATTGGTCGCTAAGCCGTTGATGCACTTTAAGTGCATTTTTTGTGCGTCACCTGACTATATTGAACTTCACGGAGAGCCAACACAGCCGATAGACCTAGCGCTACATGCTTGCATTACCAATACAAACTGTCCGCGCCCGAATTCGGCATGGCATTGGGTAGATGGTAAAGGCAATAGCGGTTCGGTGAACGTTGGCGGTGGGATTTCTTCTGATTCAGTTGATATAGCAATAAATCTAGCCACCGCTGGTATGGGCATTGCGTTTGTGCCCAAAGGGCAGGTAGTTGAAAAATTAGAAACCGGTGAGCTACTTGAGCTATTCAACGGCGAGTATTTTTCCAAAGGCACTATTTATGCCATCTATCGCACCCGAGCGTATCTTCCAACACGCTTCACTGTTTTTATGGACGAACTGAAGGCGTTCTTTGAACAAAGCATCCTGAATTGAGTAACGCTGTTTTGCCTAATTTTCAGCACTTGTAATCCATTCCAAATTAAGTGGACAACGCCAACGTGGTGGCAACTGACATCTTGGCATCTAATGGCGTTATTCATGTCATAAACAACGTCATCATTCCTAAGTAAGTGATTCTTCCGGACACAAAAAAACGGGCTTCAAGCCTAATGCCAGTCAGTTAAGCTGACTGGCTTTCTTTTTATTGGGGTATTTCTTTGCCTTAGGCTTCACGGCTCTCGGGTATATTCGCTCTTCTCGCTTAATGGGCAACACATGATGTATCGCTTCCTC
>NZ_JAHUTS010000025.1:0-63115 GCF_019209835.1 Enterovibrio paralichthyis
GCGAGGGTAAGGGCTGTGGTCAATTGCAAAATAAAAGGCTCTAAGTATGGGGACTTAGAGCCTTTATAAGCCATCTGTTGGATCGTTCAACCGATCATTTATCTCTTAACTGATCGGCATTAGGCTTTAGCCCCTTTTTTCACTTTGCGGCCTAGTTGTTGCCACTGACGAAAGCCAGCCCAGCGATCATCGTCCAGGCCAAACATTTGCTTGTGTTCATCCAACAGCTCTTGATTATTGGATGAAAAGAAATTGTTTGTTACTGCATTGAAGTTTTCCATTTGAATATCCCCGCTTAGAAATGGCCGATTGCCTTACTTATTTATAAGTATAATCTCAACCGGGATATTATCAAATTGGATATTATAGATGTGTGAAGTCTGTCACCATGCCGTCAGGCATAAAGGCCCCACCTGGGAGCGAGACATACACCACCGGATCACCAGGGCCGAGACCCAGCGAAAGCGACCAAACAAAATACCCCTCCCCCTTCCTGGTAGACCCTTAGCGGCCCTTAAATGCCCTGCGCGATAGGTAGGGTGCCAATGCATACTAAAAAGCCTCTGACGGTGAACGCCGGAGGCTTTGCGCTATCGCCACGTAATGCTTTCTTTGATGTTGACGCCGTGAAATTCGATCCCGTACAACATAAAGCCACTTCCTCGCGCAGAGAGTAGAATGGTTGGGGTCAGCGACTTGTACTGCGTGTAAATAATCACCCCACCGTTAAAGATACGCACCGACCAACCAGGGATAACCGAACGGTTGAGCATATCAACCTGAGCCAATAACTCATCATAGCGGTATGCCCGCCCTGGCTGGATGTGGCTTTTGACCATTTCATGAAAATGAAAAGCTCTTAGTTCGGCCTTGTGTGCCTCTGTAATAGCTTTGTTTTCACGATATGCCTTAACCCACCGCGCAACACGAACCATTGCGGGGGTGCGGGATTGTTTGAGTTCTCGCCGCGCATTCAGTAGCGCTTGAGATAGTGCATTCATTTTTCGCCTCATTTGGTCATGGCCTTACGCCGCTACACACTTTAAAGACTAGTCCATACCGATTAAAATATCAAATAAGATAATAAAAACCGTGATACGTTTCTGTTTTGATTGATTGCAGCTCCTGTGCCCCGAAATAAGAATGATGGAATGGGCTATCTGCAATCAATCTCTGCACAGCGGTACCGCTAGCAGTGAGAGTTTGAGCCCTCGTTGTATCACCATGTGATAGCGCTCTATTGGCGGCGATTTTAACCGTTAGCAGATGCGACGCAGCGCGGCTGATTTCGTTAGGTTCAGTGATGGGGCTGAACCAACGGATCGAACAACCAACCACTTTCCCACTGATCACAATACGCTTGGCGGAGTCACGAACAGTGATCAACAAGGGATTGAACGACACATAAGCGGAGACATTAACCAGCTCTTTGATGGCCCCGCGCTCAACAGCGGCTGTTGCTGCTTTTATGGCATCGCTTACCGTGTCACAGTCTCCCCCCACCAAAGCCGCGAACATGAAACAGGTATCATCGCCATACCAGGGATCATTGCTCAATTCAGCACGGCCATAGACATCAAAGCAAAATCCGTTCATTTGCGGGCCCCCTTCACAGACTGGGTAACCGTCCACTCAAGGAACGCGGCCAACGCCACAGCAACACAGATAAAAGCAAGATAGTGAAGAATTGACAGCATGATAAACCTCTCTAAGTCATGGCCTTGTGCCATATAATCAGTATAGTCACCAACCTTTAAAATATCTAACAAGATATTACAAAAGTGTGACGAAGACAAAATAGAAACACCCCGCATTGGCAGGGTGTTTTTTTTGCAGTACTGCAATCAGTGAACCGTTTTCTGAGACTCGCAAGCAATAGACTGCTCAAGCGCATAAAGCTGTTTGGTCAGCAACGCGCTAGCTTCATCTTTGCTCATGCTGTGGTTATTGACCAATGAGTCAAACACTTCCTCAAGGGTACCGATGGCAATCACTAGATCAGTATTCACTGCCAGTGATGTGCGGCGTTCTGTATGGCTATTGTCCAGCGCAACCACATTGTTAGGATGAGACTGCTGCATGTTCTCCGTGTCAGTATCGGTGATTTCGTCATGGTCATCTGTACATTCAGGTGTGTCAGTGGCGCTGAGTTTATCGCTTTTAACCGTGTCTACGGATGGAAATTCAGGTTCGCCCGCTTGGTTATGGGTCAGGCGGTTAAGCTCTGCAAACACGGCTTCAATGTGTTGACGGTCACCGATTGAATACTCACCGTTTAGTGTGCAGGTCTGAAAATACTTGATAATTTCCCCCTGTAACGCGCTTTGCTGGGCCATCAGCTCTGAATCAAAACGTTCATTGTTAGTGTGCAACTTTCCTTCAACACACTCTGCATTGTTGAATGCAAAGACAGGGGCTACTATCCATGCCGCTTCATCGACCTGTAGCGTATGGACTGCAAAAGAGAACTGGCCGGACGCATACTTGATACAATGCACCGCGTCATTGTCCAACGCGAAACAACCGTTGCTATCTGGCTCAGGGGAAATAAAACCGCCTTCTGCCAGTGTTTTTGCCATCTTGAGTTGAATGGCCGTGTACTTTTCAAAAGAGCCCGAGACGTTGCCCTCTCGGTAGTCGTACCAAACATTTTCAAAGGTATCAGGGTTAACCGCATACAAATCAGTCAGGTTTGACGCAACATTGATGTTGTTAATGATCCCCTCACGAATGCCATACAGCACCAAATCAGGCGCACTATCCAGCTTTAACAGGCGGCTGATAAATGTGGTGTTTTGGCCCACTGCTGCAGCCAGGGCTTTATTGGTCAACTTGCCTTTGGGGTTCTCTGCCAGCCATGCTGCTTTATACTCGCGCACCCCTTCAATGATTTCCGCCAGTGACAGATTTTCACGGTTGAAATTTTCGTGAAGTTGGATAGAACGCACCTGCGCGACACTATCTGCACGAACAAGACAAGGCACCTCTTTCAGTCCGGCTTTCTTGCTGGCACGGTAGCGGCGCTCACCCGCCACAATATAGTAGTGACCGGATTTTTTAGGATCTTCACGCACCAAAATAGGCTGCAGCACACCGCACTCTTTGATTGAGGCGGCAAGGTCACTCAATGCGGATGCATCAAACACTTTACGTGGCTGCTTTGGATCGCGCTTAATGTTGGCGATTGCCAGGATAGTAACTTGATTCATAGAAACCTCTCTTAGTAATGGCCTGATTGCCGATTTCTAATTCTAATTATAATATCAAATTGGATATTATCCAGCGGGATATAATTAATGTGTGATATAGGTCACTCAATTGCGGGGATATCATTTCCCCGCAATTGCAGCACTGCACTATTCGATAGTCACCGTGATTTCGGACATATCCACATCTATCAGGCCGTGATTCCTTATCGCAAACTCTGCCGGAGTTTCACAAGGATGATCGGGATAGAGAATCTGCCCCCAATCACCGGAAGGACTAGAGCCAGATACAAAAAACTGACGGGTTTCGGGGTAGTAATACCCTTCAAAGCGATAGGCGGGCTGAGGGCCGTTATAGTCTGGTGTATGACCCCAAAGCACCAACTTAAAGCAAGGTTTAGGATTGCGCTCCATGCGCTCAATACTGTTCGCCTCTTTGCAAGCCGGTGACATATCTACACCAAGATTACGCAGTTGCAGCAATACATGCTCAAGAAAGGCGCGGGGGTTAAAGTCTCTCATGATTACCTCGTTTAGTGATGGCCTTAGCCAATATAAAAGGTGGGCGGTTAGCGAAGTTCATCAAGCTCAAACGCATAACATTGCCGATATTCCAGTGACGCGTTTGTCACGGCATCCACATAAATCACATCATCAAAATCCGTATCCTGATTTTCAAGAATGGCCCGCGCCGCTTTAATTGCAGCATCATCGAAACAATGACCTTGCACTGTGACCACTTCTGGATCTGCAAACGCAGCATGCCCCACCGCCAAAAATGTTGTTAAACCCGCTGATTGACACATAGAATTTCCTCGCTGAGATATGGCCGATTGCCTTACTTATTTATAAGTATAATCTCAATTGGGAAATTATCAAATTGGATATTATAGATGTGTGAAGTCTGTCACCATGCCGTCAGGCATAAAGGCCCCACCTGGGAGCAAGACACACACCACCGGATCACCAGGGCCGAGACCCAGCGAAAGCGACCAAACAAAATACCCTTCCCCCTTCCTGGTAGACCCTTAGCGGCCCTTAAATGCCCTGCGGGATAGGTAGGGTGCCAATGCATACTAAAAAGCCTCTGACGGTGAACGCCGGAGGCTATAAATTGCAGTACTGCAATTTCGAACGTTACCCACGGGGCAACTGAACCTAAAAAATTCAGTCTGCCGGTGGGTAATGCTGTTGCTTTCCGAGCCCCGACCCCACCCGAATGGGCCGAGACCGAAGGGCTCGGTTTCACTTAGTTGACTGGACGAAGGACAGGCGACTTAGTGAAATTGGGCGGGTACCAGCTCGCCAACCATTAAGAAAATAAAGCTGCCATTTTCAGTACATCATCGATGTGAAAAGACAGCACATTGCCCGAGGATTCAATTTTAACGAAATCGCCCTCACGGGCCATTCCATCGACAGAAACCCCCTGCAACTCATCCTCACAATGAGACATACCCTCTACCCAATCCAGCAAAGACGAAGACAGGCGGCCAAAGTCAGGAATCGAGACACGCTGCCCTAAGCCGTCGAGATAACACTCAATCTTCGAATGCAACAATTTCAATAGCTGGCATTCAGTACGCGCCGTAGTATCTACAGATAGTGGAATATTGATTTTGTAGCCTTTGAAGTTCATTTCATAGCCGCCTGCCCAACGTTGTTTACCAAGCTGCAGTGTAAACAGCGTGATTTCCACATCAGCTTTGCGCCAATGAGAATGACACACCGACGGGTGAGACGTAAGGAAGTGCCCGTTCTCATCTGCGATAGGGGCGATATGGCCGATGACTTTTGATTCTTTGAGTTGTTTTAGCGCACGTTTCACATAGTCGGATGCTTTACCTGCATAGCGTTCACCGACCAGTGTAGACATCACCGCATTGTAGCTATTGACATCAATATTCATGATTTCCTTTAGTTGCGCGATCATGTCGAGGTTAGTCAGCTTTTGTCTCAATATCAGCCTTTTAAGATCAGCGGGTAATTCAAATAAATCATAGATAGCTTGCCAATACTCTAATGACCCACCCACGACCTTACACGCATCAGACAGCGTGAAGTTATCCCCCAGTTTCAACCAGTGGCGTAAAGTTTCCGACAATGAAAGGATGCACAGATCATTGCGCAAAAGATTGTCGGTAAGCACCTGGCGTGACAACTGGGCGGGCATGCTATCAACAACGCGAACAGGGAGGCATTCAATCCCTTCTGAAATCGCAGCGCGGCGCAATATTTCACCTTGAGTCACGTAGTAGACACCACTGACACCAGGAACAGGTCTCACAGAAAGCGGGTGCAAGATACCCGCTTTGCGCACATTACAAACCAGAGAAGCAATTTCTTGTTCATCATGGTGCATAAGGGGTGAAAGGGGATCTGGCAACAGATCACAACTTTTAACATTTATGTCGAATTTTGGGTCAAAGTGGTTTTTAGTCATCATATTGCTACTCTCCGGCCACGTTTACATCGGCCACATGTTTTGTTTTTAAAAACAAACATCAATATGTATATTATTGATGTTGTATAATTAATAATAAACTAATTAATACAGTGATAGTGCTACAATCTGGCTCCCAAAAGAGGCCGTATTGGGATCTAATAAATTGTTAGAACAGGTCAATTTTATGGACAAAGACCAGGCTTTATCAGAAGTAAATAAAATGGCCGAGCAACTTTCTTTAACTGATCTCGCCATCGTCACCGAACGGTTAAACGTACAGTTCAAGAAACGACAACAGCGGTACCAACGTATCATGGCCCGCACTAAGGCGGCGTTAGACATTAAAAGCGAGCAGGGCGTTATTGATGTCATCCGCGAATTAACGATGGAGGGGCGCAAGTGACTATCACCAAAGATTCGACACTGACTGAGATACTTGATCATATTTCCACCTATCACGCGAATGACTATGTTTTAGTAATTACCCCAGACGGGGCGGGAAATCTTGCTATCCCCATACCAGGCAACAAAGAGCGTTATCAAAATATCTTGTTTCCCAACATCACAACGCTCACCCAACCCCAAGAAGCGGCACACTAAGTTGCAGTACTGCAACTTAGTGAACCGTTCTCAACATCCACCATCAAACATTTGAGCGAACTCACCAACGCCTTATTCGCCTGTTCAGGGCTCTTGTTAAAATTGCTCACCAGGGCACGATAAACCGCATCGAGCGTACCGACGACGGCGCACAATTCATTGCAAACTGAGATAGTTGTCTCCCCGCCATTGATTTTTTCCGGCACCGGCTTCACGCGTTTAGGCAGCTCGGGTTCGCCCGCCAGGTTATCCAAAAGACGGTTAAATTCAGCAAACAATTTTCGAAAGCGGCTATGAAGGTGATTAGGTAAGTTACGACAAGCAAATTTTGCGGCGGGTACAATCCACTTTGTCAGCATGGCGAGTTCCGCTTCACGCTGTGATGAATAGCGGTCTTTGGCTTTGATAGACAGCGGCGAAGACGAATAGGAGTGATGGAAATAGCAGTCATAGGCACAGATCCATACCCCTTTTTCCACTTCCAGGGAGAGGATTTCAAAACAGAAAGCATCAACACTGAAACGCAAGCGTTGAACAGATTCATGCTTAGTATCAAACACCCCATATTCATTACATTCAGGGAGGACAAGGCCACCTTCGGCCAAAATTTTTGTGTTTTTCAAAATGCCGGCAGTGTGCTTCTCAAAGGAGCCCGTCACCTGACCATCGTTATATTCACCCCAGACACTTTCAAATGTTTCAGGGCTTAAAGCATGCAAATCGGTAAGGTTTGAGGCGACATTGATGTTATTGATCGTCCCTTCATAGACGGCATTCAACAACGTAACAGGCGCACTATCCAGCTTTAACAGGCGGCTGATAAATGTGGTGTTTTGGCCCACTGCTGCAGCCAGGGCTTTATTGGTCAACTTGCCTTTGGGGTTTTCTGCCAGCCATGCTGCTTTATACTCGCGCACCCCTTCAATGATTTCCGCTAGTGACAGATTTTCACGGTTGAAGTTTTCGTGAAGCTGGATAGAGCGCACCTGCGCAATGCTATCAGCACGAACCAGGCAGGGTACCTCTTTGAGACCTGCACGTTTGCTAGCCTGATAGCGTCGCTCACCGGCAATCACAATAAAGTGGCTGGATTTCTCGGGGTCTTCACGCACCAAAATAGGCTGCAGCACACCGCATTGTTTGATCGAATCAGCCAGTTCAAGCAATGCCTGTGCATCAAAGTGGCTGCGGGGCTGATTCTGATCGCGCCTAATGTGAGTCAAGGGGATAGTAATGATGTGTTGCATGGTCAACCTCAATCAGTCATGGCCTAATGCCTATACAGTAAGAATAACACCCGACACAAAAATATCAAACGAGATAATTAAAAGGGTGATACATGTCACTCACAAATTTCAAACATATCCAGCACGATTCGGCCCAGCGTCCAGTCTGTGACCATTCCATAAAGATCAGTAAATGACAGCGAACCAGGTTTTGACCGCATTTTAAAGTAGTGCTGAACAATGCATTTAAGCTCATAAGATGTAAACCGGCCCTCACCGTCTTCGTGGGAGATAAATGCATAAAAATCGTTATGACTGTATCGCACAGTCTCCGCCATGATGTTATTGATGTGTGCCTGACGTGCAGCGTCATCCCGACACTTTTGTTTGTCCCTGGCTTTGAACTTGGCATTCCACTCAAGCTGATAGCTTTGGGTTCTGCGTTCTTCCAGACGATGGATAGCATAAGGAAAGAGTGTTTTAGCTAAAAAGCTGTCCAGGGGTTTAACGACACGCCGCCCTTCGGTACGGATCAGAATATCCAGGGCATCAATGTATTTTTGTTTAGGCGCTGGATAATAACGCTCCGTGCTCGACTTGGTATAGCCAATGCGGATCAGCGTGTAGGGCGACGGCTTACTGGTACCATCCAGTGCTTTAAAGAACGCGGCTGCATAGGGTCGCTTACTCCGTGCAAATTTGCCCGCAGAAACGGCAATAATGGCTTGTTGAGCCGCGTTAACCATCGGCTCAAAAGGAACGATAGGGTACATATAACACCTCGCTTAGTGATGGCCTTACGCCAGAAAATTAGAGCGAAAAAATTATTAGGGCCAACACTGCCGCTACCACAAAGCAAAACAACAGCTCAAGATTAATCCGCCAACTACGCGACAGCTTTTTCATATCCCCCCCTAAACATATCCAGGTAGTCAGGATGCAACCGGATAACCGGCGACTTGGTAGGACGTTCAACCAATTGGCCGTCCAAATCAAGAAAGCGCTTTTCAATCACGCCTGCATCTGTAAGTTCTTTGATAGCCTGACGCATAGAAGGTGCCGCCGTCACCGCCAAATCAACTTCGAGTTGTGACACCATATCACGCACGTTTAGCCACTCTTGGCCCGCCTGGTGATAGTCCACCGCCGCGCTTACTACTTCCAGACAGTAAGTAGGGCGCTTCACATTGCGCATAACTTTTGTCAGGTCACTAAATTTTTTCATAATATCTCGCAACATTTTGCACCTCGCTCAGTGATGGCCGACGCCTTACATATCTTTATATACAGTGTGGCAAAATAACAGCACAATATCAATTCAGATAAGATAAAACTTGCAGTACTGCAACCGCCCCCACCTGGGGGGCGGCGCACACAGTCTAGCTTTCCAACTGGGCCAACAAAGGGCGCACCGTTCTTTCGTAGTCAAACAGCGCATTGGCCGTGATCATGCGAACCCATGTCCCACCATCGCGGTTACGAGACCACTTAAACGCGCATTTTTTCAGCGTGTTACGCGTGGCTTCATCGGGCTTAAAACCAAAGGAAATCACGATTTTATTGTCATCGCTTTGATAGACCCCGATGCCATTGTCAAAGGTTTCATCAACACTTACGGTTTTTTCCTGCGTGGCTTTTACATCAACCAAACGTTGTTCGAGGCGTTTAATGTTGGCGAGGTTATTGGAAAGCTGATAATCAGCAAAACCGATACGGCCACAAAAATCAGGCTTGATCAGGTTGGCCGCTTGCGCAACGCTATAACCTTTTTTCCCAAGCGCTTCGATCACTGCATCACGCAGTTCGCCAGGGATAGATATATCCCCTTTGCGGGTGTAAGTGCGGATCAGTTTGTTAACGGCTTTCATCTGCTCTTGTGACGTTTTCAAGCCGTCAATTTTGGACTGCAGTTGTTGCACCGCATCCGGCGCACTGGATTTGATGCAGGTACCGTCGCCATGCGGCAACAGTTGACGTTTTAGACTCTTAATAAATTTAGGTAGTAGCTCGGTCACTTCTTGATGGCGGTTATCCATTGTCCGGTTAGCCTTTTGCGCACGGGCAACCGGAAAGCGGGCAGGGCCGGTGATCATTGAAGACAGACAATTGCCGCGAGCGCTCAAATACGCATTAAAACGGCTTAGGAGAGCAGAAACATAGTCACCGTGCCAGGTGTCCAAAGTACTCTCCCAGCCTTCGGGCAAAGTGACACCGTTATTCTGTGCTGCCCTCAACACGCTTTCGCCTTCTGTTTTGCCATTCAGACACAACTCCGCGAAGTAGATACGTTCTTGCGCGGCCCGCACTTCCGGCGAAAAACTGGTGTTGTAGTGAGAACGATAGGCAAGCTGTGAATCAATCATATTCACGTATGTCTCTGCGCCTGGGTGGGACGTTGAAAAGTCGCTTAGGATTTGCTCTGGGGTTTTACGTTCTTGGCTAAACATATCAATAACCTCTATCAGTGATGGCCTTGCGCCGATTAACTATAAATAAGTATAACCCCAACCAACAAAATATCCAGAAAGATAATATAGATATGTGACAAAAATCACCCTATAACATTGAAGATCATTTGGTCATGTTGTTCGGGTGAAAGGGTACCATTGCGCATACTGGGGTTATTGTCACGAATTACCATAAACACTGTCAAAATATGGATGGCGCGGGCGAGAGAGTCTGAATACATAGCCCAGCATCGCGCCTGGGCTGCATCACGCATACAGTCAGCGATTGCATTATCAATAATGCGATAACCCGTTACAGACGTGTGAAAGCACAGATCCAAGTACTTTACCTGCTCAGATTTCGCATCTAAGAAAGTGGGCCGGTGCTGTGTTTCCAGCAAAGCAAGACAGCTTGATAAAATGGTTTTGACTGTGTAGGCGTTCATTGACCCTCCTTATTACCAAGGGCCCCATGATGGGGCCACACTGAATTAATCTGCGCCAACCAGGTGTTTTTTTTCACCCTCAAATGTGGCTTGGTCGGGGTAGGCGATAAACTTATCGTCGAAGTAATATGGGCCGCTCACAATGAATTCATTATCGAGATACCTCACCTTGGCATCAGCGTAATTATCTTCGTTGTCGAGCCACTGCAAGACATCATCAACCGAAACAACCTGATAGATGTAGTCATAAGAATCATCCACACGACTGTGGGCGGTACGCTTCAAAATGCCAGCGGCATTCATCAAGGCTTGTTTGATTTGTTTCCTGGCGTTCTTTCTGACGATGATAAGAGACATGATATTTCCTCGCTGAGATATGGCCGATTGCCTTACTTATTTATAAGTATAATCTCAACTGGGATGTTATCAAAATAGATATTATAGATATGTGAAGTCTGTCACCATGCCGTCAGGCATAAAGGCCCCACCTGGGAGCGAGACACACACCACCGGATCACCAGGGCCGAGACCCAGCGAAAGCGACCAAACAGAATACCCCTCCCCCTTCCTGGTAGACCCTTAGCGGCCCTTAAATGCCCTGCGGGATAGGTAGGGTGCCAATGCATACTAAAAAGCCTCTGGCGGTGAACGCCGGAGGCTAAAATTGCAGTACTGCAATTAATCAGGATATATTGCATGACTTAGTGACAGGGTAACTCTCTTTCATTACTTCCGAGCGAGATTTGATGTAAAAAGGGTACTGGATCGCGCCCCCCCAACGCTTATCGATTTCATCAAGCGATGTCAGATAGGTATCAGCATCCCCCCAGGTTGCGCGACTATCATTTGGAAAGATGTAAGCCCAGGTTTTATTGAGTGACGGGGAATGAATCACTTTCCAGATATGTGCAGGAACCTCTATGCCGTGCAAAATTAGCGAATCAATCGGTGTTTCATTTTTAAAAATCCCGCCGACAATCCAAACATCACCCATATCACGCAAACACTCTGTAATGAACTCAGTGCGCTTCATTGCTCCCCTGTTCAAATTGCGGTGTTGCGGCATGATGTTTGTCATGTAGTTACTTTGATGGATGGCAACCGGATCGGAATCTGCATGATTCGCCGCAAACAGATGCCCCCTGTCATAAGGAGTACCATACGATAGGGTTGACCGCTGCTGACAGCGCTTATCAACACTGGGATCTAGCGTAAATTCATCTTCGCGGGGCGCATTGCCATGATCCGCCCCAACGAGGGCTGCAAACATGATTGCGATACGTTTTTCGCAATCAATCCATAGTGAATGTTGCGCATAGCGCTGAATGATCACGGGTTTTGGTGCTGATTTGAATTTCAAAAAATCAAGTTCCAGACTCTGCCACCCAAAAAATCCCGCCGCCCCGACCACCCCCGCTAACGACACCCCACCCAGCACATAACGATAAATCATATTGTGATCTCAATTTGTTATTTGATAACAACAATAATAATATATTTGTTAATCGATCATAGAAAGTCAGCACGAGGGAAATTCATGAAAACCAAAACAACGTTACTTGGCATGGCACTAGCAAGCACTTTGGTACTATCCGGCTGCGGGGCGGTTCACACTGCAGTCGCAAAACGAAATTTAGAAGTGAAGACACAGACCTCAGAAACAATCTGGTTGCAGCCTGACATGATGGGCCCTAAAACGATTTTCATTCAAACCAAGGACACATCAGGTACCGACTTTGATTTGGCAGTGACCCTAAAACAAGTCCTTACCTCCAATGGGTTTCAGGTGACACAAGACCCCAATGCTGCACACTATTGGTTGCAATCCAACACCATCAAACTTGAAAAGATGGAGCCACATGACATCAACCAATTTCTATCTGGGGGATATGGGGCAGGGATCGCCGGTGCAAGTTTTGGCGGTGCAGCACTAGCACTGGCAACTGACTCACCAGGTTATGGAGTGGGTGGTAGCTTGATCGGTGGATTGGTGGCGGTGGCTGCAGATGCAATGGTAGAAGATGTAACTTACGGGCTTGTTACCGACATTCAATTGAGCGTTAAGAGTGACAAAGCATTGCTCGCAAATGAAACACAAAAATTACAGCAAGGCGCGAGTTCGACAATTACAGTTAACAGCACCGAAAAAACTGACCGCATGCGTTATCAAACCAGGATCGTTGCGTCAGCCAACCAGGTGAATCTCACGCTGGAAGAAGCAAAACCGGCCCTGAGTGAAGCGGTAGTAAAATCCATTTACGGCATTTTGTAGCATCTAATAATTGCAGTACTGCAACTGGGAAAGCATTGCGAACGAGAAAGATCAAAGCAACAAAAAAGGGCCTATGGCCCTTTTTTTTATCCTTAGATGATGTTTGGCATCCGCAATACACAAAAACACAATAGTCCTTGCGCATATTCGGGTGTTTCACACCGATGAAGAACAACTAACGTCGAGTCTGTCTGTTCCGCAACCAAATCCCAGGTGTTTGATTCTGAGCTAGGGGGATCAATGTAGACATCAATCAGCTCTGAGAACTGAGGTGTATTTTTGCCGTTTTTATCCCCGTCAAACCAATAAGACGGCGGTGAAAACTGACTATTTACCAGCATTAGAGACATAATTGTCCTCGCTTAGACAGTGCTGTTATGCATCAATAAAATACAAACGGGCAGAGATAAAAACCAATTCCCACCCCTACAGACAGCGCTCCGGTTACTACCACATACACGATTAATGCACTGCTGGCGCGTCGTAATGAAATCATGAAATCACCCCATAAAGGGCGCTTAGTGCGCCCTGTTTAGTGGATAACAACGTTGGACAAACAGAAGTGGATAACGCCGTCAGCTTCATCTGCGCTATCGCAATACGCCAACGGTTTAACCCCTAGATCGGCAATTTCTCCCGTAACAGCC
Organism: Enterovibrio paralichthyis; assembly: GCF_019209835.1. Classification (NCBI taxonomy): domain Bacteria; kingdom Pseudomonadati; phylum Pseudomonadota; class Gammaproteobacteria; order Vibrionales; family Vibrionaceae; genus Enterovibrio; species Enterovibrio paralichthyis. The sequence goes on from NZ_JAHUTS010000025.1 coordinate 13,291, forward strand.
CAAGTCGATATTTCGCCGTCTTCTGGGCCCTGCCAGGGACGGAGAATACACATACCCTGATCGGTAGCATGACGTAGTGGTAACTTTGAAAAAGCGCAAAATGCGTGGCTTTTCAGTGTAGAAACAAGGTTGGAATGATTGGAACGCATAATGAAAACCTCACTTGGTTATGGCCGATGCCAGATACTCTAATCATAGTGGGCGCAACGAATTTGACACCCTGTATAGTATGGAAATGTGATGTTATTAACATAATTTATAACATCAAAAAGTATATCATTGAAATTGAAGCAAACGATACACGTTTTGTTTCTCTATGATCTTGCCGATGACTATGTTTTAGGTGTCCCCATATACAGGACACCTTTTTTTATTAAATCTTGTGGCTATAAGAGCGGTGATACCGCATTATCTCGCTTCCCGCCCATCGTGCCATGTGTCGGGGCACTCCATTGCCGATTTGACGATAAGCGGCGGTATCTGATACTGGAAATACAAAACTATCGTCCAACCCCTGAAGCCTCGCATATTCTCTGACAGAGTAGGGACGCACCCCGAGCGGATAGCGCTTATCCGCGAGCAGTCGTGTTGATTTGTCACGCGCATAGTGCGCGACGGCAGTAGGCGCAAGATCCCCTTTTTGGGGATCTGAAATAATGGGTAAATCACGGTAGTGTCCACGCATCCGCTTTTCAATGGCAGCAGGGCGGGTAACACAGGGATCACTCTCAACAATTTCAGACAGCGATATCGGTTTAACATACGCGGGCGGGCGGATAGAAAAAGGGCGCTTGGTACCAAAGATCATCAAACGGTCTCTGCGCTGGGGAAGCCAATGATGAGTATGAACTGGACAAAACACATTCACATAGTAACCAGGCAGTCGGGTCATCGCTTCCATGACAACTTTAAACACCCGCATCCCAGGCACATTTTCAATCAAATACCCTTCGGGCGAAGCAATGGCAATATGGCGAAGTGCATGCAAAAAAAGCTCATCGCCAGTTCGTGTTTGGCGTATATCCGCCGCCGTTGAATACTTAGTGCATGGATAAGTAAAAACCATCCAGTCTACTGAATCTTGTTCGAGAACAAGCTCTTTGGAAATGTCACAATGTTTGATATGAGAACCAATATTGTGTCGATACGTTGCCACCGCATCAGCATCAAGCTCAAAGGCTTTGGTGATATTCAGTCCCGCTTCTAACAGACCTGTATCCATAAGACCGGCACCGCAGAAATAGCTACCAACAGTAGGGATCATAACTCACCCCCTTTGATAGCAACAGTGAAGGCATCAACCGCGCAAAAGTCGGGGGGCTGCAGCCTATCACCGTATTTTTCAATCTGACAGCGACTGGGCCTGACACCGAAATTGACCCACCGGTTAACCATATTCGCCAGATAGTGAGGTTCGTGGTTTAGGAATGCGTGAGAATTCCACCAAAAGCGAATAACGGCACGGTGTGAGTAGGGGAGCGCAAATAGAAGTGATCTGGCGTGTCGCCATTCTTTGGCGCGTTGCAACCGGTCATCGATTTCGCGTTGACAGAAATAGGATTCACGTTGCGATCTAATAGCATCTAGCGATGGTTGATTCTCTGCGATTTCAGCAGCAAATAGGGGCATGCACTCACGTTCCTTTGCCAGCTTACGTTCTGCAGCCGCCGCTTTTCGGGAAGTCCATTTAAAGTTAAATGGGATATAACGATTGAATTTCATACACTCTCACTTAGTTATGGCCCAATGCCAATAAAAAGAGTGTAGTGGATATGAGACAAAATATCAAATAGGATAATAAAATAAATGATGAGGAATGTCACAATTGCAGTACTGCAATTCAATCAAAGTTAAAATGGCTAATTACTGCAACTGACCTTTTAACTCGGTGAATAGCTGATCGCGTTCTTCAATCAGTTCATTGATGTATTCTTGCTGCTCATCAGTCAAAATATCACGATCAGAAAGCTCCTTAATGCGATGATTCAACATTGTTAAAGTTTTCTGTACTGCTTCTTCAAATGACGACATTGCGCTTACCTTTGGTCGTAGGCTTCATCAATAAAAAATTCTTCTTTGGTTTCCCAGGTTTCCCACCCTTCCTGCTCTGCGGTCATGTACCGTTTATAAGCATCCATTACTTCATGAGGTAACTCTGACTCTGCTTCATTTGCAATGAATGATTCAACCAGGCTTTTTGGGAATCCTAAGAATTTGGGTTCCTGATACTGCTTCGCCGCATCTATAATTTGCTGCGCTGCCTCTAGGGAAACCTCAAAACTCACCCCTCGATAACCGAGCGTTTGCGCCGTTTTAATCGTTGTCTCTGCGTTATCAATGAACTCCTGCAGAGACACTACAAATTTTGGCTCTGGCATGTCTGGATCGTACATATTCAGTCCTCTTTCCGTGTTTTTTAATAAAATGCCTTGACGACTTTTATTCAATACCGCTCAGTCTGCGTTGAATTTCGTCAACTTCTTCTTGTTGCTCTACTGTTAATGTTGAAAGAGACAGTAGTTTTTCAAGTTTCAAATCAACTCGTTCACAATCGCTGAGCGTCATGGCTTCGTGAAATTCTTCGGCACTGAAATATTCCCCGCCGATCAGGTCAATTGTGTCGATAACTGTATCGGCATCAACTTCTGAGTACCCAACTCCGTATCTTGCTATGCACTCATCGTTCACTCGGTCACATAATGACCTGTGCTTATAAGCGGCTTTCGCTGCCTGAGTGAGTAAGCGTGTAAATGCACTATCTGTCAGGTTTGCCATGCGATTTTTCCGTCGTCGAAGTTGCAGTGCTGCAACTCAACCAATAATCGACCCAAGTTTGAGAATATAAACGGGCTTACCTTCTGGTGCGCCCCACTCAACAACTCCTAGACCACTCTGTATTTCAATCAGCTCGATAACAAAGGAAGGCGCATCTTTCCCATAACCATTTCGAAACGTGATTGTTGCGAAATATTTTCCAGATATAAGACGACGATCCCAGTAGGGTTTCATTTCCCTGTATTCTTCGGTTTTTACACCGGAGCGAATCAGGTCAAACCACTCTTTTTTAAGAGTAAGGTGAAGTGTCGGACGCTCGCTATCTTTTACCAGCCTGACAAGATGAACTCGCTCCTGATCACGACACAATACGCCTCTGGAAACCGCAGCATCAACCAAACGTTCAGCACGGTTGTACCCGATACCTAAAAAACGCTGAATCCTTGAAATACCAAACAAACACCCTTCAAGCTGTGGCGTGGATTTTAGCGATTTAATGTCACTTTCTAGCATTGAGTAATCCATGCTGACGCTCCTTTTTCCGGTGTCGGCCTAAAGGCCAGTGAATTTGCAGCGTGAATCCTGCTCTTGCAGCTTCACCATTGCTTCTTTTTCTGTGTCATCCAGCTCGGATATATCCGCCTCTAAAAGTCCAGCTTCGTCGAGGACATCTGCTGCGTAAGTGGGCGAACCCGCCTGTGTAACAAGCAAGGCGGCAGCATAAAAAACGCCCATATCAAACTCTGTCATTCGCTAATAATCCGATCACTTTTGGTTAGTTCGAGTATCGCGGCTTGAGCGCGGCGATTTCAGCTTCGTTTTCGACTTCTAGGCCAAGTCCCCAACGTGCTTTTTGGACAGCATCAAAACCCGAAATTGAACCACTTTCCAGAACGTAATCGAGGGCATTGGTTAATCGGTCTGATTCTGCATTGAGTCTCTGAATTTTGGCCTCTAAATCAGCAACTTTCTTTTGATGGTCGCTTAACTTAACCCATGAGCCATGTTTTCGTCGGCGCATTTCACCTTCCAAAACATCGCCCATATCACCTTCCACAACTGGCTCGTAACGATTGATTGTCATTAGATTTTTCCGGTTCCGAAGTTGCATTACTGCAACTACGCTGAAATCACAATTGAACGCTGACTTAAATCTGGTTCAACTGACCACTCAAAGCCTGCGAGTTCCACACCCTTTAAAAACGGCTCTAGCGCCACATCATCAAGGTTTTTGCGATAAACATTATTACCCTGACGAATTTCCAATGTGCTAGATTGAAGCGCACCGACGACAAACGTTTTACCATCGTTAACATTCATGCCCTGCGGTTTGCGCAAAATAGCGACTTCTATAGAGCCATTCTGAAATGCATCAAACATGTGATTTTCGCCCTGGTAATCCACAAAAACGGCCTTGTTCTCTAGATCGATAGCGATCCCGCCGTTATACATTTCAATGTACGAATCGGCGTAAGAGCAATTAGTTGATTTCAACATGGTGCTATCTCCTTTATCCGAGTTTAAGCGCAACGCTTTGCGAATGGGTACGGGCATTTATCTAAATCAATGCCGTACCTGACTGAAATATCCAAAACCTCTGGAAATTCCTCATAGATCTCTCTGATGGATTTATTAGCGTGCTCATGAAAGTAATCCATCCCTGCATGAAACCAATACTCGATAAGGCTAATTAGCAGTTTTCTAGCCGTCGCTTTGGTTGGCGACTTTAGAAGCGATAAAGCTTCATCTTCCAACACAAAACCGCCCGTCAAATCGTTACACATACCAATCTTTTCAGAGAGAAATTCCCAATCTGAAAGGGCTTGCTCGTAAGTTATGCGTTTTGATGCCATGCTGAATTTTTCCGACCACTGGCAGGGGTAGCCCCTGCTCTCTATCAAATAACTTACCAACTACGCTCTAACGCTTCTGCGTCTACATAGGTGATCGGGATTGCGCCTTTGGCACTTTCAGCAACAATATAAAAGTTGAAGTCATCATCTTCACCATCGCTTCGCGCAACTCGCGCCCCGAATTTGTGCTGAATTTGGTCAGATTCAATAGGCTTAAAATCTTGCTGTTCTAATGCCTCATTGAACGCTGAAACAACTTCGGTCTGGGACAAGTGGCCTTCACACCAAAAACCCCAAGGATCGCCGTCTGACATTGTGTAGAAATGAATCTTCATCGTTGCCTCTACTGAGTTAGAAAGTTGAATTCTTTTCTTCCCAAGCTGAAATCGCTGTCACTAACATTTCAAGTTCTTGGGACTCCTCGCTGTTTAACCCGACACCATTTGACTTGTCGATTAACGACTCAGCCCTTTGCAGTGATACCCAATAATCGAAGTTGTCAGCCATCAGATTTTTCCGAGTTCCCGTACATTGCAGCACTGCAACGCACAAAATTTAAAATCAATTACTGATCGCTGCACCCTGTGTACTGCTCGATTAAACGGTCAATGTTACCGTTAAGATTCGACCTCATCCGTTCCACTTCTTTAGCGATTTGAGCCTTTCTTTCGGTTTCGTTGGCAATGAGGCGTAGCTGCTCAACTTGTTTTTGAATGTAGTAATCCACCCCCCAACTTCTATCGCTAACATCAATCCCCAAAATATCTGCAAGCTCATTTCTCATAGAATCAAGCTCTGCCACTTTCTTAGGGTAATCGTTGAAGAAGTGGATTTTCTTACGCAAATCCTCACCGAACTTACGCCGCATTCCGTCAAGGATATTTTGCTCGTTGAAGTCACGCTGTATAGGCGTAAAAGGGTGTGTTTCTCTTTGACGGCCTTCAATGAGTAATTTTAAAAGCAACTCAGAATCGAGTGTGGTTGGATGTAATGTTGGCCTTTTTACCGTGTTCCAGAATTCACCATTGAATGTGATAAGCCCACATCCATTTGGAATATCTTTCTTGGTAACAAGCCCTTTAGGAACAGCAAAAACAACACCGTAGGAGAAGTCCAGGTACGCTTTCCATTTAGCAGAAGTAATATCAGACCTGAAATCTGAAAGACTAACCTTGATCTCATAAGATATAGGGTTCGGGTTAGCGTAGCTCTTTTCAATGGTGTAAACATCGGGACGAACTGAGCCACTTTTACCAGCGGGAATATCCTCCCACACCATGCGATTGCCCGATAGAAGGTGTCTAGCAAGATTGCTTGCTAATTCGTTGTGAGATAGATTACATGCCGCCATGATGACTCCTATTAGTCGTTACTGGCTGGATTGACGCGGTGTAGCCGCACTGCGCCAATCCCCTTTTTTCCGTGATCACTTAGACTGAATGGCTGACAAGAACTTTATCCGCCATTGGTTCAGCTCTTTTTGGGGTGCTTTGTATTCTGCTTGTTGGTATGTTGCGTCAACAACCGAAATGGCTTTTCTCCACCCATCAGGATCACTTAATGCGGTAGAGACTTCCTCTATGGACAAATTGGTAAGTTCAAACATCAACTCTTCGAGGTCTTGTCGTTCCACCGTGCGGTACATGTATCGCAATGCAGAAATGCGGCTCTCATTTCGGGCCTTTTCCTTAACCAAACGGTTTGCCGCTCGCGTTCTTTCCTCTGATTCTTGCTGTCTTGATAACTTTGACAATTGAAGTGCTAATTCAAGCGATTGAGAAGCGCAATACAAGCTTTGATCATGTACCACCTGTTCATAATTCATGTTATTCATTCCTTGTTTAAGTTACTTGCGCGTTTGGTGAAAAATGATCTGCGTTGCTCCACTGAGAGAAATGCTTTCGCCATCTGCTGATAGTGAGCGTCCCCACGAGCGATTTGTCGTGGACTTATCACTCACCCACCCATTGAGTTTCAAATCATCTAACGCATCAAAAATTGGGTGGTATTCACAGGATAATTTTTTAAGGTTAAGCTCGGCTAATAGCTCGCGAAGAAGAATGACCACTTCTCCTGCATAGTCGGTATTAACGACTTTCCTATTCGCTATAACAACCATCGCGCTTTTTACTACATCTTCGCTAAAAGCCGATTCAAACACTTGTATGGCTGTGTCAATTTCTTGTAGGCGGCTCATATCTTCTTGAGAGGTTCCTTTGCTCAAGTTGAACCTTTGCGTTGTAGCCTCTATGTATTCATCTTCAGTTTGAATTTTCATCATTAACCCCTGATTTAATGTACCCAATCCTCAAATTTCAGCCCCTGCACTCGCTTAAACTCCCGAACATTGTTTGTGATCAACACGCAGCCTTCCGCTATGGCATGGCCTGCAATTGCTGTATCGTTATTCCCGATTGGAGTACCTTTCGCCATCAAGTCACGCTTAACGGCGGTTGTGGCATCTACAGCGGCTTTATCCCAAGGCAAGATCTCATCAACCCGCTTGAGAAATTCACTGACTAACACAGCATGTTTGGGTGAGGCTTTTTTGCCTAATAAGCCAAACTGCATTTCCTGATAAGTAATCGCAGAAATAACGACGCGGTGTTGCTTACTCACTACCGATTGCAACTTTTCCAATACCGACAGAGGCTGTTCACGCATGATGAACGAGCAAATGCAGGTATCGAGCATGTAAGTAATTTTCTTAGTCAAAGCTGAATCGTCCTTCATCTGAAATAACATCTGGACGTTCGGCCATGAAATCACTATCAGCCTTATCTACATCACTGAACGACACCCAGTTAGGACGGGCTGGACGCAAGGTGATCACATCACCTTCTTTATGAATTTCAAGCTCGCTGATACCTTCAAACTCAAGGTCTTTGGGTAAGCGCACCGCCTGATTCTTGCCGTTTTTAAAGATTGAAACCGTTCTCATTGAACTCACCTTACATCGACATATGCAAAACATATGAACAGTATAAAAAACGCTCTGCATATGTCAAGCATATACACCTTAAAATAAGTGATTAATATCCAACCAACTAAATGCAATTGATAGTCAGAAAGCATTTGCCGCAATAGCTGACATTGACACCGGATCAGTGGTTAGCAAACGCTCTGTAGTTTCGAGACTCTTATTCCCCAATAGATAGTGAATGTGGGCGACATCAAAACCCTTTCTATGTAGCGTCACAGCATAGGTTCTTCGCCCTGATAACACACTAGGCGACTCAATCCCCGCATTTCGAAGAAGTGTCTTTATATGTCGATTCAGAGCGTCGCAAGTGTAACTATCTGCCCCCGCTTTTGTTTTTTTGCGCACGATTGAGAATGGTTTGTTTTGACGGGAAATGAATAGCCCCTCGTCAGGGTCTAGACCTAAGTAGAGATCAGGGTGATTGCCAAGGCAGATTTTGTTTTTAACCCTGTACTGCAAGTAGTCCGAAAGGTAGCCACAAAGCCTAGCGTTTGAAAGAAATATCTCCCTCTCATAACCTCGGACAACAAAGCTTTTTGCCAGCTTGCCGGACTTCAAAACAACATCGCGTATCTGGATGCGGTTGAGTTCCAAGCTAGTGCAAGCTGAGCCAAAAAAGAAGGCCAATAGACACAAATCACGCTCTGGCTGTGTGCTGTTCTGAGCCGTCACTTTAAAGAGCCAATCCCGCGACTTTTTCTCTATCAAAGTAGGTAAGGCCAATGTCGTTATCTCCATGTGTAGGGTGAATATAACGACACTAACAAAGAAGGAAGCATGGGAATGTGAGCGTTGAACCCTTTCATTTACAGGCAAGCTCGGAAAGTGGGACAAGCCCACCATACATGATAATAATTATCATTCGCTTGACTGCAAGGCTTTCCAATGGTAAAATTGTTGTAGTGATGGGAATTCTCTCATCGCCTCTGACTTCGCATTTCTTCCTGATATTCATTTCACCTTTTAGTGACTCTGCGCTTCGCGGAAGGTTTGCGTATGCTTATAAAAAACAAAAGGAAATACAATGAATCTATCCACAACTACTTTAATGGGAGTGTAACCATGCAATCCTTTACTTATGATGACAACCACAATGGCGTCTACTACCGAGTCCGTGCCTCGCTTCAAGCTGGCGGTTTCTCGGCTTTTTATAGTTTCGCAGCCCCAGAAGATGAACGTGGTTCGGCACCATATATCAAAAACTATATCCGAGAACCCAACGGGGATCTGCGGCTGTTCGAAAACAAGGAGGTTGCTGAAAAGAACGCGATAAAGAAGGCACTACAAGCCATTGATTCTATTTATGCCCCAGAGAACAAGACTGTGCATTATCCTGATGGGACAATGGCTTCAATTGCCACTTACCTACCTGGCGAGCCGAATCTGCAACATCCTGACTCCCATACGGATACATACTCCGTTGCTGATATTCTCGAAGGGAATATATTTCTCACGGCGCTGGACGCTCCTGACAACCCTTTTAAAAGCACGCAAAAGCAGAGCTATGCGCCGACGTTAATTGAAATCCATGATGAACAGTCGAAGCTCGAATTTTATCTTTCTGAATATGAGAAGGTGAGGGGCAATCGGCAACTTGTTGTCTGGAGTGGAATTTCAGATAGAGGCTATTTGGCTATTCTGGTTAGAAATAACCTATAGAAACTAAGGATATGGCAGTATCTGGTGGGAGAGTGCGTCGATAAGCTCACGTTTTGGCTTTTTCGCGTGGTACGCGCCCTTCTCTTTCCAAGATTCCGAATGTAACCAGTTGGTGTGAACGCCAATGATTTCTATCAGTTTATCGTGCTCTACAATACACCATCCTACATCGGGAACAGGAAACGCCATGTACAAAGACTGACCGATGTATTTTTTGTCTATCGTGATCCTCCCTTTAAGCTGAATACGCAAACAATCTCCGCTATCTTTCTGGTATGCAAGTAGATCTGCCCCCTTCCAGTCATCTATCAACTTAATGCAGTTGAACCCATATTCGACCATGACAGCAGAGAGTTTGTGAAAGTTATAGATTTCCTGCCACTTTGGTGTGAGAGAGTCATAGTTCACTTTAGAAAACACCATAGGTTCCCTCCTCACGACATCTACTTATGTATAGTGCAATTTTCACCATTACCCATTCGAATGTCTGCCCTTCTACCCTTTCCGTTCAAAAGCACTTTACAATCCACACAACGCAAATAAGATAAAACTGTTTAAATATACAGTGACGTTTTATGCCATCAATACGCTATCGCCACAACTATAAAGCCACAATACTGACAAGTTCAGGATTTGTACCAGGCTCTAGACCAATAACTGGTGATTCAATCCCTGCTCTTTTGAAGGATGGTTCTACGGTATTTTTTAACTTCGGTGGTTTCATAGATAATAATCACATTGGACACTACCAAAAAGTAAAACTAGTAAGAATAGAAGCATATACGCCTGATGAATATGGTTTATCTGGATGGCAAGACATAGACAGCAATCGTGTGGTAGGCATATTCAAGAATGGACAATACCTGGTAGTACTTCAAAACGGAAAACCGATAGCAATTGAATAGGACACAAAAGGCCAAACAGGTTTCCTGTTTGGTTTTGAAGTGTCAGACAAGCGAAGCGCGTCAGGTTCTTGTAGTTAGACAGTTAATCAGATATTTATCCACTGAAATTGTTGATAAATCACAAATATGTATATTGAACAATGGGATAAGAGTGATTCACTAAGTTGCAGTACTGCAACTTTCCTTATGCGCTTTAAGGATTCTACATACATGTGTCCTGCTATATCCAGTTGCAACAGCTATGTCACTCAGACTCATATTTTTTTCATGTCGGAAGTAGACCACTTTCTGCTGCCTGCCTGCATCTGCTTTTCTGCCTAAATACTTTCCCTCTCTCTTGGCTCGCTCAATCCCTTGCCGCTGATAGTTTCGCCGTGTTTCATAATCCTTTCGTGAAAATACAGCCAGGAGATCAATTAACATGCGATTCACGGTATCAAGCATTGTTTCAATGATTTTATCACCCTGGAAAAACGAATTTGGATTGAGCGCAATAAGAGAAGTTTGAACATCGATACTGACAATTCTCACGCCTCTTTCTTCAATTTCACGCCGCAATAATTTCCAATCATCGTCGCTTAGCCTGGTTAACCGGTCTATCTGCTCAACCAACAGAACATCGCCAGGGTGTGAATCACGCAATAGTCGTTTCAACTCGGGACGTTCCAGCTTAGTACCACTAATGTTCTCGATATAGTAGCTGGCTATTCGATGACCATAGTTATCAATAAACCGATCAAGCACTTCTCTACCCCGTTCAGCATCCTGATCAATGGTTGAGGCCCTAAGATATGCGCGAATAAACATAGAATTCCACTTTAGAGTAGTAACATAAATAGATGTAACGTAAGGGTAGTAACATAACATATTTTTGTCCTCAAAAAGCATAGCAACGTATAGGTATACCTATACGTTACTAGCCATGCCGCACACCCTCTTGATATGAGACAATATTATCAGTTAGCTTGCGATTGTATGTTATTCAAGCAATTATGCATTGATGTGTATAGCGAGGGTTGAGTATGAGAGAAAAGTTATTTTGTGCGGTGGTTGTCATTGTTGCGTATGTGCTTTTGTCTCTTGGAACAACAAACGCACTCCTGCCCCCGATCAGTTTTAGAGAAGGTAATGCGCTCGCACTACTGGGAACCCATTTTCTAGCCGTAACCTTGGCCGCTTTAGCCGGTACCATCGTTGGGGTTTTTAACTATATCGTTGTAGACATGGAGCGATTGCGAAATGCAACGGTTGCAACATTAAGAGTCGGTTTGCACTGTGTCGCTTTTTTGCTCTGGTGGATTACGTTGCAACAATTAGCTTTTCATCGTCATCGCCCCGCCCCCATTGATATTAAGATCGTTAATGATGATATTATCAACACCTATCCGTTTATCTACTCAATGAGTTTCAATATATTGCTACTGACAATCTGTATCATGGTCATTGCTGCGACCCATTACTACTACCGACATCAGTTTGCGTCAAACACTCATTGGCATTAATCAACAGGTGGGAAAGTGAGCAAAGAAGCATTGCAGAAATTGATACAAGAAGTCTTAGCCGGAGAAAAGGCACCCAAGCGGAAGAATACACGTAGGGATGCGCTTGAAGCCAAAATTGAACGACTGGAAAAGCGGTTATATGACAGAATCATGAAGGGAAGAACAAAAGGGGGCGGTGCTGGCGGATTTAATAGAGACATCAATAACATATCTCATCAAATCGACTTAGCAAAAGACCAATTAAGTGCCCTCCCCCCTCAATAGTCAGTTGCAGTACTGCAACTGACTATTTACGCTTCTTTGAAAATGCCTCGGCTGACATATAAGCGCTTTTTAACGCATTCAATGCATTCTGCTTTAATGATTCATCAGCACACATATAGACAGGGATTACGGATTCCAAATCGTTCAACCCTGGCTTGCCGGCCTCTCTGAAAAGCACATAGGCCCAAATTACCCACTCACGTTCCGTGACAGGTACCCATTCCATTTCAACGAGAAAAGACACAGCCGCATTCACCGCCCAGGCTGCAGGTTTCGCTTTTGGCTGGCTCCAATCTTTTAGGGTTGCACCGAATAGCGCCTCTCTTGGCTGGGTATAATTTTTCTGAATCGCGTACTGGGTTAAGAAGGCAGCTAGGGCCGCATTAGACATTCCTTCTTGTCGAGCCCCAAACTCCATGAATCGGAACATGGCAGCGATCTTGCCTGTAGAAAGGAGACCATCAAATTGCGAAACATTCAGTACATCAAAATTAGTCATACTCACTCACTTAGAAATGGCCGTTGCCGAAATAACAAGCGCTACTGCTACTGCGTCAGGCCGAGTTTAGCGTTTAGAAAAGGGATAGCAGCGTCGATATTACCACACTCAATACGTGGAAGTGTGCTGTCGATAATCTCTTGCAAAAAAGCACCATGACCTGAGTATGCGCCAACAGCAACTAACGAATGAAAATAGCGACTATCTGATAACATCCAGCGCACCCCTTTATCATTCATAGGATCACACCTCGCGTCATGATAACCAATGATATTCGATGCGATTTTAGCCGCGTCAGGGTTCCTGATCTCTAGCGCTTCCAGTTGCTTATTTTTGGGTAGCGCAGCGTTGGCATTGACAGAGATCACCACAAACAATATCGCCGTTATTGGTATTGCTTTCATTGCTCACCTCATCCTTTCTAAACCAATTAATGATTTCCTTAGCCCCAGTAAAAATCCTCATTCTGCTGTCATATCCAGCATCAAGAAGCTCAGACAATGATTCATTGTCATAGTCATAGCTTTTTGAGGTTTTTCTGTGAAGAAGAAGGCGAATCGCACCGAGTATGGTCAGCAGTGTCACGGGAGTACCTTCTGTCCATTGATGGCCTCTAACATCCACACACTTCAAGAACGGGATCAACCGAGGAATAATCAAACCAGGTTCCGTTGATAGGTCAAAGTGCCCATCAGGATTATCTAGACGAACAAGAAGACGGTGTAGAACATCGAACAATTCACGGTCTTCACCGCTCAACAATTCGTGCGGTGGAATTACAAACAACAGCTCATTAAGCTCATTAGCCAATGCTGCATCTTGTGAACTGTCAAAAAGAGATTCTTTTTCCATATCGTCATCCGTTCATCTACAGTAACTTCTCTGCGGGAATTAAATTCATAACATCAATAATATACATATTGTTTAATAGCAGCAAATCAAGTCTCTACCTGCTCGATATAGCTTTTTTCATCCCAACGGCTAGAACACCACTGCTCTGAATCTTGTAGCACCACCTCCAAGCAATGCTTAACTCTCGCCTCGCATTCCTCGTCGAACCGATCTTGCTGTTCAGCATCCAGGGCGAAAAACTCAATGATAGGGGCTACTTCATCGAAAACATCATATTGAGATTGACGGTCTTCAATCGCCTCACTACCTGATACGTCGATGACCTGTAGAATTGCTTTGCGGTTGTTATGCTCAACCACAAAATCGGGAGAAAATGACAGATCAGAAAATGTTGAATGCAGTGCCACTAATGGACGGGAGATCTTAACGTCGTATTGTGTCCTGGCTAAATTAGAAAGGTGACGTTGCCAGCGTCGAAACTCCTTAGCAACGCGCCTTTCAAAATCATTTTTAACGATCATCAGGTGACTTTTGGACACCACAGGTACCAGTACCGCTTTCGCTGGGCCATAAAACGGATTATCTGTTTCAGAAACATCAGTGAACGACACAATGGCAAGGCAAGGATTTTGCTCATTCGCTTTTACGCCAGGGGGCAAGATCAGCTTGCAGCTCTTTGGCAACGGTAGTTTCTCTGTACTTTTGTCACTGCCTTTATAGCGATAGCGAATCAAGTTCACACCCGCCCCCAATTTCTCGGCTTTATCAACCGGAAAAACAAACAAGCAATGCGGCTTTGCGCTACCTATCCACTGCGCACCGGTATCAGCCAAAAGTTTTAAAGCGTCCCGACGATCTTGAACGTCAAAATAGAGAAAATCGGAGAGCCGAAAATTGCCATTTAAGGTGAATTCAGTAGCCGCCTTACTCAGCCGCCACAAATACTGACTCTCATCGAGTTTCGTGGTGGGCCAGAACCTGTCCGTTTTTGCAGCATACGTCAGCTCATACAGGAATCGTTGTAAACCTGGCATGGATGGCCTAGACGAACTGCTAGAACGACTTTCAGAATCATCGTCTTCATCATTAACCAGCCTTTCACGATGAAAGCAAAAATTACGCTTTACCTTATGCGCTTCCAATTGCTGTCCATCTTCAAATGCTCTTTCGCGCTGGGTACGATAGAACTGACAATTTCTTGCATGACGTGTACTGGATGGGTTTAACGCAAAACACACCATGCCCGATCTCAATTGCCGCAAAGACATCACCGGTTGGGACTTACTTTCGCCCTGGCAATTGCATTGCAACCACAGTTTTTCCCCCCTCCATTTATGCAGAAGGTCTTGCTGCCGGTTGTACAATTCCACACCTGGTGTGAATGGCGTGGACACTAAGCGCTTTTCCTCAGATGTTAAACAGCGAACGGGGATCAGTCCTTTCATGAGATACATACAAAAAGCCCTTTAAAGATGTTAGATTATTAAAATATAACATCATTAAAGGGCATATACATGTTGGTCTGTCAACTACTTCAAGACGCGGAAATTCACTACCAAAAGTTGGAAGCGGTTAAAGCGATCACAAAATTGGTCAGTGACAATCACAATGGCATGCTCGACTTTAGGGAGATCAGCCGCTTCCCTATGGTCACATTAGAGAACGAATTGCGATGGTACCGCCTTCACCAAATCAGCGAATTAGCAGCACTACCGGATGGATGGCACCTGGACTTTCGCTGGCCGGACACGCGAACTGTCATCACAGTATCGATTGAGCGACGCAATGGGAAAATCGCCCTGGTAAATCTCTTGGGGGAATTGGTGTATTCAGACAATCCACTAAAAAAGCACAAGCAAAAGCCCTTCGTCAGAACATGCGCAAAGATAAAAAATCCGGCCTAACTTGGCCGGATTTTTTAATCAAAGTGATACCGCTTAGAGCATAAGTATTTCCGTACAATATCCGTGTAGACATCACCAATTTCAACATGGTATTTGCGCAGAACGTAGTCACTAAATGTCTTTAAATCCCGCGATAAATCAAGGTCAACATATTCTTTAATTACAGTCGCTGCAATCGCAACAGCATCAGCCGCATGCTCAACTTGAAAGCCGTTCTCTGTCGCCAATTGCATTGCAGCATGATTCACCCAAAATGGGATCTTATGACTACCATCAGCCCACTGACGCACATTATTGACTGAAACATGCTGACGCTCAGTCGCCCCGCAACGCTGACCAACAAAAAGCAGTTCATCCGGTAGATGACGGGTGACTCGGCCATCAGCATCAGTAAACCGAGCATGATTAACCAGGTAAGACAAAAAGATCCGGCCAAAATGCCGTCCTTCTTGTAATAAGGCCCCCTTATCAACCATTTAAACGCTCCCGCAAAGTCATGAGTTCATCGATAAACCGATCAACCATTTCTTTTGAGTGAATAGTGAGCGACTGCTGAGTTTGTGCATTCCCCAATGACGTAAATAATTGCAGTACTGCAACATCATTACTCGACCAGGTGGATTTCACATCAACCACAGCGGCAAATTGCTCTGCAGGAAAAGATACATCATTTAAACGCGGCGAAGTCTGATCAGAAGCGTGTTCATACTCAGGTAAACCGGCACGGTCAGACTGTGAAACGACATCCTTTTTATCAGTTACAGTGTCACTTACAATAGGGGTATCGGATGGATCACTAACGGACTGCCCCGTCCTGACTTCGGACAAAGACACCGTTTCGAGCGATTTATCTTCCTTGGGTTCATCATTCATTTCTGTATTAACAGAACGCCAGAACGCTTCCAGGTTGCCGGAGAAGTCCTCCGCCCGTGTTTCTTCCAATGATCGCGCAAACAAGGCCGCATCTTTTTTATACGCTGCAGTCATGTAAGCCAGCGTATTGATGTTAGTGGTGCGTTTAGATTCTTCCTGAATTTCCACCGGCGCATCATATAGTTTCATCATGCGTGACAACTTGGTTGGACTCCAACCAAGTTGTACCGCCAACTCTTTATTCTGTAGGCCGGAATCTAATTTGTATTGGTGTAAACCATTTACAACATCCATCAAAGACATGTCGATCCGGCCTATATTGGCAAGCAACTGGCGCAAACGAAGGGTTTTTACTTCCTGTTTGGACGTAAAGACACGGGCCAAGATAAATTCACGATTCAATCTATCCGGTGAAAAGACCATCCAGCGCATTTCGCCATCTTCTAAGATAAAGCGCTCATCGTCATCGGGATCTACATAAACATCTATCGGCTTGAGTTGGCCCACCGCCTCTATCTGCGCTTGCAGTTGGTCAAGTTCTTCTTCTGAAACATCTTTACGCGGCTGACCAGGATCGGGGGAAACGTGAGAAACCAGTACATGGCGCAATGTCTGACCTTTCACACGTTCAGATACAATCACATCATTATCGTTATCATTGTCATCAGGGCCAACAGAGCCCAGCAAATCAAAACCTTTACGACCCGCCATAATTAATGCCCCTCCTTGTTTTGGTGAGCAACAGCCAAATCAAAGATCTCACTACAAACGGCACGAATATCATTCTGAACCCAGTGGCTTTTTGTGTATTCAAGCGGTGACAATCCATATCCCATCGCCTCGGCCACCTTTGGCGAGTAGCGGATATGATTTTTCAGCAGATGAACGTAATTTTGGTCGATGCCAAACTGCAATTGTTCGATGACCATTTTTGAAAGGTTTTCAGCTTTTCGTACTTCACTAAGAAACGCAGCGGCCCCCAGGGAACTGCCACGGCGGGCCTTTTGAAACTTACGCAACATACCCGTAAATTTGATGGTTTTTCTCGCATCAAGTGGTGCAGGACGCAAGGGGATCACAACAAAGTCGGCCAAATACAGCACTTCTTCGTTCATAGCTTCTTGAGCACTGTCGCTAACATCAGATTTAATATCAACACCGACACCTGCAGTATCGATCACGATGACATCATAGCGGCCCAGGTACATATCAACGTCATCCGCAAGCGAATCTTTATCAAAGGTATATCGAATATCAAAACGCAGACCAGGCTGTTTATCACCGGCATAAACCACATCACTGACACCTTTGTGCTTTTCGGTATCAAGCAAAAGCACATTCAGCTTCTTTTCATGGTGGCAAAATGCAGCGAGGTTAAACGCGGAGGTAGACTTTCCGACCCCACCCTTTCCGTTGGCGACAGCAAAGACGATGGAGCGTTTTAAGCTGATTTCAGACATGGAATATTCCTTTATCGGCCACAAGACCCGGCCACGGTTGCTGCCCGATTGACAGCGAACGAGATACTAGCACAAACTTAATTACATAACATCAAAACAGCCACTTTTGCGAGTTGCAGTACTGCATGAATATTATTATTGACCTATTGACCCCACTATTGATCACCATCCCCTTGCTTGGCTACTTTTCAAAGTTGCAAAGAGACCTGGCGCGAAGCATTCACCCTACATTCTATAAAATACTCTTAGTACCAGGAACGGCGATCCACGAATCATCACATGCGCTTGCGTGTCTGCTGTGCGGATTACAGATAAAGAAAATCACTTTTTGGAGTGGCAAATACGCCGGTGAACTGGGTGCAGTAGAGTTTAGTTACAACCCCAACAAAGCCACACATTGGATCTTTCTTAGCGTTGTCGGGTTAGCGCCACTCATCGGAGGCATTGCAACCTACAATCTGGTCGCCCATTTCGCGGGAACTGCTTTACTCCCTACCGTACACCAATCACTACAACTGACAGACTCAACATCCAGGCTGTTGTTCAGAGAAGCGCTAAAAGCGGCCTGGTTGAACTGGGAAATAGCACCGACAATGGCTATATCCCTGATACCCTGTATTGCAGTAATACCCTTTTCGTTTCCAAGCCTCATTGATTTGAAGCTCGCTTGGAAAGGTTGTGTGATAGCAGTGTTAGTTCTGATGATGTCCGTCACAGCAGCAACACTGTTCAACCATACCGCCCCACTAAACACCCTTCTCTATGCACTCCAAGGATTAATAATCACTCAACTGATCGCAATGATTTGTCTCTCTCTCATGATCACCATTGGTTTATTAACACTGGCTACGATTAAAAGACTAATTAAGTAACACCGTCATCGCTACTGTCAGGAGGATCACCAGGCTTTGGCGGTGAACTTACACTCTCCGAGGAACTATCAACCTGTAAAAGATCCTTGCCTAAGCGGGGGGTTACCTGATGTGTAGCATAATTAACATCGTTGACTCTGCGTAGTATCTGGCTCAACGGAATGACATTGGATACGTCCGAAGGGAGGGTAATGATGGCTTCTAACACGTGCATATACTTGCTCACCGTTTGTCTGCAGACGTTCGCAGCACGACTCACTGCGCTGGCCGTGATCTCCTTACCCGCTTCTTTCAACTGCTTTGCAGCGGCTCTAATACGACGCTCTGTTCTCTCAGTTCTTTTTTGGTGAGTTCGCTTCGCGGCCAATTTCTGTTTGACCGAAAGAGGCAATGAGCTATCAAGTGCCATCACGCCTCGATGACACCGCCCATCGCCTGTGTATTTATGCCATGTCCAACGAGCAACGGATTTTGCCGTTGCTCGAACAGAGGAATAAGGCAGGTCGTAGTCAAAACCACGTTTTTGAAAATTGTTTAAGTTGAATGCATAGCTTTCGAGGTGCGTTAAAAAGTCAACGTAACGCGCAGTCTGACGCATACCGTTCACGATGGAATAAGCGTAGAAACGAAGTTGCTCGAACAACGTACAATGGCGCGAATGCGAAACGCCGTCTAAATCCGGTGCGCTCCTTCCCCACGGTTCAATCTCTGGGAAATCACAATAGTCAGCCAGTTCACTCAGTTCATATTCTTGAGCGTGAAACTCAGTGGTCAGCCACCAAGGATGACCAGGCGTTTTCGCTACTGGGCCACTGTAATCAGGATCAGCATCAAAAGCATCGACCATTGCTCGATACACTTTTTGCATAAAATCTATCGGTTTTTGCCTTGCCTTATTCGATATACAAACAGGGGTTATCGCGTAAAAGAGGTGCGATTTGCCATTGGCCGGATTCGTTACAATCAAGTTGGGTTCAGGAAAACCCTTGTCTTTCCAGATCCACGAATTGGCATGGTCAAGATCAAAGACAAGCCATGATTTCATCACTTGCGAATTGACCTGCATGTAAGGCCAACGGATTGCGAAATCACGGCGACGCAAATTGGTGGCCGTTTTATTGTCACTACACCTGGAAACGAAAGGTGCATGCTCCAACAGGCGATGAAATGGCGTGTTTTCAATCGAAAAACGATTGAATTGCGGGCCTTTTGCTATAGCTGTATTCGACATTTATCCCTAAACCGGTAAAAAAACGTGTGCGGGCGCACACACTCTCTTGCCAGCAAGCCAGGGATAAGCCATAATTTAGGCACCTGAGCGGTGTAGGCGGTGGTAAACCTCCTACATTAGCAAAGCAATCAGTGTACGCGGTGTATGTGGCAACCTAAAAGTTGCAGTGCTGCACGATTAACTACATAAGCAATCTCCTTAGCAATCTCCTTAGCAATCTCCTTGTTGTTGTTGTTGTTGGTGGTGTTGTTGGTGTTGTTAGCGTTACTGCTTGCCTCTCTGTCATCTCTAGTTCGTTGGCGCGATTCAGATGACAGACCACTTTCAAAGAAAAACCCCAAACAGTTGGCGCTGTTTGGGGTTTTTTGTTTTCAGTTCCCCAACGACTGTCGATAGATTTAGCAAAGGTGTTGGCGCACCCTGCACGACAAGCCGCAGTGGACAAATTTTGTTGAAAAACTGTGATTGAGCTATTAGTATTATTCATGTGGTTTGCTCGGTCAGCGGGAAAGGGTTTGGCGATTCTCCCCGTTGACCGACTTCCTTTCATCAGTGAAAAATTACTTTCCCGTTTTCGAATTTCAATCTACCCGTCTCTTTCGCTTCCTCACCTAACTGAACAAGCGCTTTGAATAGATTGCCAATTTCTTTTTTCGTCAATGCGTCTTTCATTTCCGCATAGGTTTTACTGCTTTCAGGATCAAGCATCACGCGCACTTCGCAGCGACCCTCAGCTTGAGCCTTTTGCTTAAAATTGCGGTTGTAGTCTAATTGATCCTTGCGCATGTAACTCACCATAAAATAACGGAATTAAAACGAGTCTACATCAGACAATACACACGCGTAAAGGATCAAATGAAGATCAACAGATCAGCATGACGCACTCGTTGACATTCACCTGGTTCAAAGCCTGGATAGGGAAGCTATTAAAGGTTTTCACCTCCGGCGTTCTTCCCGTGGCCGCACGTTGTGTATAACTCAATGCATGCAAAACCGTGCCATCTTCAACATTACGTAAACCGACGAAAAACACTTTCCGTTCCTGCAGGTAAACAACCACAGGCACAAAGTTTGAAGTCGATTTCATAAAAGTAAACTGTTGCCTTGCGACAGGCGTTATCTGTTCAAAATCCATCATTCTGTCTATGTAAAAACGAATACAACAACAATAATATAAATGTTTGCGCAGATCATAAACCAAATTAAACAAAAATCATAAAACGCGTTCTGACTTGTGTTTCATCACAACAAAACATATATTTTTGTTCAGAGCGCCAAAGGAGTAGTTACATGGCGTTTGCAAGTATGGCAATCAAAGAGCTACGACAGCTCGCTAGCGAGTTCGAATTAGTCTCCGCGTATTTGGTGCCATTTAGACATGAAAGTAGGACTACAGCGAACGGTGAAGCGGCCATTTGGTACCGCATAGTGTTCGAGGTGAAGGTGGGTGGTGAGAATCAGCGCGTTGCGCTAGCCACATCACGCGGCCCCCTGAGACGCTTTGCTAACCCAAATAAGGCATTGGAAATGTTAGAGGATGAGTTTAGTGATAGTGAGTTTGAGCAGATAGCAATACTGCGAAAACTTGAAAATGCCTATAACGAGCAGTTAGACACACTAGAACTAAGTCAGTAATCACCTTTCACCTTCCGTTCTTCATCGTATCGCGTCCTGTTCAGTTGGTTTGCAGTACTGCAAAGTCTGCACAAAGAGGATCTTCCGATGAAGAACATCATTCCACGCTCTATCCGCGAATTGCCTCTGGCATGCGCGGTATCGTTCCAAGTAGGCGCTAGCGGTGGCGTTTCAAAACCCACTTCTGTAGGTACAAAAACTGCCATCGCAAGCTGCCTGGCTATCGGCCTTGCCGCAACATCAACCGCCCAAGCTGGTACCGGTGGTGACGTACTGCTGCAGGACACCTACGATTCAACTATTGGCGTCATTCAAGGTTATGGCGCGAAATTGGCAACTGGCGTCGCCGGTGCTTTTGCCATGATCGGTTCGGTGTTTAAGTTCCAGCCTCAGTTGATTGCATCAACGTTGGGCGTGGGCTTTACCGGAGCTGGGATCGATAACGCAGTCGATTTCACTGTCACCATGACTATCTAACCCACCCGCCCTACCCGCTGCCACATGGGGTAGGGCTTTTTATTGGACGGTCATTATGTCAGTTGAAAATCCCGAGCAATATTTGGTACCGGAACGCTTAGACGAACCCTACCGTTTCATGATTTTCACCGTCGAAGAAGCGGTAATGGTCTTTGCTCCAACAATGATCGGTTACACCTTCGATCTCTGGCTGCAAGGTCTGTTTCTCGGGTTATGTCTGTTCTTTGGCCTTCGGAAAATCAGGCAAGGGAATGATGATTATCTCATCTACTCGAAGTACTGGATATTCCCGAACGTCACAAGCGGCATGCGTTACACCCCCCGCTCGTACCTACGCACGTTCTATAGCTAAACCATTAGGAAATTCCAATGGACGCAAACCACACCAACCAAGACGCTCGCCGTACAAAAGTTGCGCGTAATGCCTTTTTTGTACTGTGCGCACTGGCACAGATAGGTCTCATTGTGTGCCTGATCGTGATGTATCAAATCGCCGGAAAAGAAAAGATCGTCGTTCAACCGCAGTTTATCTCAGATAACTGCCATGCCTGGGTCACATCATTTGGCGCGAGTGAATGTTACCTGGAAGGATTGGCAATGGGCGACGCGCTGGCGCTTTACAACCTAACACCCAGTAATGGCAAGCTGGTACAAACCCGCATACTACGTCGCACCCATCCTTCGTTTCACAACGAAATGAAAAGGTGGGTATTTCAGCAAGTGAAAGACATACGCGAAAAGAACTACGTTTTTGCGCTGTATGTGAATGATGTGATCGCAGACGAACCCACCCAGACCGTATACGTCAAAGGTGTCCTTAGTGCAAAAAAAGGCGCTACTGACCTGCCTGACGAAGCTGTGACACTGGCGTTTCGGTACACCTCAGTGAATGGCGAAGCATTGATCACGCGCTTCTATGAAAAGGAACGCCCCACGGAAAAAGGAGCAACATTATGATTCGTGCATTCCTTATCACCGCGCTCATGTTTACAGCAACAGTGCAGGCAGCGGCGACAAAGTATGTTCAACCTGGTGGCATGGTCAACATTGCTATCAGCATCGCAGAACCCAACAGAATAGCCATCAACGGTGATCGCATTACATCATTCATTGGCATGGAAGGGGCAACGGTAGAAACAAATGACCCGCAATCCGGCGACCTTTTTGTGTCACCATCAGAAGTGAATGGCACCAGGCTCATCAGTGGGTTCCTGACCACAGAAAGCGGCAACACTATACAAATCCGTATGCAACCCCAAAAAATCCCCACAACAAACACTGAAATCAATCTGCGCGTTGCAGATCACAGCTCAAAACTGGCAACCAGTTGGGAACGCCAATTCAGAAATGAAAACCTGACCACCTGGAATCTAGCAAAAGCGGTGGAATCCGGCATGGCCTTACCTGGCTTTAAAGCGGAATCAATGAAAAAGGGGATTGAATACAGATCACCCTCACTGGGCCCATTGACAGCACGAATTCACTATATCGCCATCGGCAGTGAGTACCGTGCAGACAAAATGCTGATCACAAACACAACAGCGGTACCCCAGGTGTTAAACGAGCGAATGCTCAATGACAAGTACCTGATTGGCGTATGGCTTGTTGGTGCTGCTGAAAAGACAGCCACGGGTGTAGAAGACATCATTCTGGCACCAGGCGAAACCATGACCGCGATTCGTGTGTTCCGTAACTTCATCTACTGAGTAGAGGTAATCATGTCAGACATTGAAAAAAATAATGACGTAGCCCCCTCGGAGAGCGTTGAAAAGAACAAGAGCAAACAAAACAGGAATTTCATGTTGCTGTTTCTGTTTGTAGCGATTGTTGGCGGCGGTGGCTATATCTGGGTGTCTGCTGCCCCGCAAACGCAAACCACCAGGTCGGAAAAAACTGACTTGGACAAACGCCTTGAGGCCGCAACAGGACAAAACCGTCACCCTTCGCTTACTGGACGCAGAGATTATGACCGCGACTATCAGATGCAAAACGAAGTCGAACAGGATCGTTTAAAGAGTGAAATTGCAGCACTGCAACAAGAAGTACAGCAAAAAGAAGAAACCGTTGCTGGTCTACAAACACAGTTCCAGAAATTTTTGGATCTTTACGCTCAGGATCAGGCTCAGCGAGAAGCCAGGGATCTCGACTTGCTTACACGTCTAGATGCGGATGCAGAAGCGCGAACTCAATTGGAAGCGCAAATAAACCAATCAAAGTCGCCCGCTTCCGGTGTGACCGCAACGGGATGGCCCACAAAAGCACCGCCGCAGCAACCGGTTGGCAGTCCACGTGATAGCCGTACACGAAACCAGGGCACCACAACCACAGCGCCCCCCACCCAAAAGGGACTTACTCGCAAGCAGTTTCAATTGGTAGAGGCCAATTTTAACGCAGCCAAGAAGGTGATGAGTGTCGATAACTATCTCCCAGCGGGCAGCTATGCAGAAGGTCGGATCATTGTGGGGGTAAAAGCCTCTGCAGCCGTTGATGCACAAAATGATCCACGTCCAATCACAATTCGAGTACGCGGCAAAGCAAGAGGCCCAGTGTGGCGCAATGACAATCTGGAAGCCGACACTGACGGATGTACGATCACAGGGTCAGCATACGGGGATATTTCATCAGAGCAAGGTCACGCAAAGCTACATGAAATGAGTTGTGCGGTGGGGCCAAACGAGGTCACAACCACACGCGTATATGGCTACCTGGCCCACAAAGGTATGTATGGCATACACGGAAAAGTGGTGATGCGCGAAGGCGACTTGGTAGAACGCGCATTTTGGGCCTCCCTCCTAACGTCTAGCGGTACCGCCGTTGACACATTAGTTGGTACTTCTTCGCAATCTGCATTCGGCACGGTGAACAGTTCAGGTGGCGCGGCTGACGCAGCACGGGAACTGGTAGCCGGTGGATTGAAAGGCAGCGGTGAACAATTGGGCCGCTACTACATGAAGCGTTTGGAGCAGATACAGCCGGTCATTCCACTAAAAGCAGGTACCGATGTCACGATTGTCTTTATGAAAGGGGTTTACCTGGATGGCACTGACGAAAAGGACGTTAAAACCGCAAACAAATCTCGCATCCCCTTGGATGAAAAAGGCTCAGACATAGCACCAGATGCTGTTAATGGACAACTGATTGACTTACTTAAACGCACAGGCCAAACAGAAGCGACCCGCACTGATTGGAATACCGAGCTGTACCAGTAAAAAAAGGAAGCAAACCACATGATCACGAGCAAATCACAGTTTTACGGCGCAGTAATCTTGATTGCAGTACTGCAAGTATTGACCCTGTTGACCCTGACTAATTCACCTATTGTGGACACCAAAAACGCAGCAATGGACACTCAAGGTACCTCAATCGCCAACCTTGAAACCATTCGAAAAACGGTGGCAGCGAGTTTTCCACAAACACCGATCCGTGCCGTTAGCCCTTCACCGATCACCGGCATATACGAAGTGCAAACGGCCAATAATCTTCTTTACACCGATGAAAGCGGGAAATATTTGTTTGTCGGTGGCATTTATGACCCTGCGACAAATACAGATCTCATTAAAGCGCGAAAAACAGAGTTAGGTATGGTTGATACTCCAACTCAGGAAGCCGCCAGCACTCAATCGCCCCCGCAACGCCCTGCATCCTTTGTCAAAACAGAAGCCTTGGCAGAAGTAGACAAATTCGCTATCACCACACAGTACGTTGAAGGTGCCCCCGTCGTTTACGAGGTGTTTGATCCGATGTGTGGTGCATGTAGAAAAAATGACGAAGGACTCGAAAAAACACAACTCACAATCAAACGACTGCTGTTAGTCACTGCGGGCAGTCAAGAGATTAACGAGCAAGTATATTGCTCAACCGATCCTGCTGCGGCCATCAAGTCACTGTTGAGCAGTAACACCATTGTTACGGATGGAACCAGCCGTGCCAACTGCAATGTCAATGATCTGGCATCAATAAAGCAGTGGTTGCGAAATAACGGCGTTCCTCTTTCCACTCCACACACCATTATTGCGAAGACGGGCCAAATCGTATCAGGCGCACAAAGCGTACAACGTTGGGCTGACATCGAAAAAGCGATCACTAACTGAGGATTTTGACCATGAAAAAAATCACGTTTTTCGCATTGATCATCGCGGCACTGAACATGGTGGGCTGCGCCAAATCAACCACAGTCAGTGAATTCGATTGTCCATTGACAGACGGCGTATCGCCTTGTCTCACCACAGCAGATGTTGACGTACCAGGCGACATCCCAAAGGGCCCAGGCGCTGTCAGTGAATCCACACCAACTGTTAGCGCCTCCACATCCGAAAAGACCGTCGTGTCGCCAACTGGTAGCAGAGAGAAAGTTATCGAGATTGCACAAGACATGACGTATCCGGTGAAACCGGCGTTAAGTAATCCTCTGCGCAAACATGGCAACACAGAAAGGATGTGGTTTAAAGCATGGTTGGACACCGAAAATGACCTATTCATAGATCAGCAGTTCATCTACTGGACAGAGAAAGGCCAGTGGCGAAATATGGAGTACTAATATGGGACTCATGAGTAGCTTTATAGAGACAAGCAAACGCTATATCAACGTGATAGCGAATCAGTTTGACCTCTCGGTTGACGGGCACGACAGCCCCGTCAGCCAGTATGCATCCGCATCGACGCACACAACGTATGATGGCGGGTCAATCCGCGATCTCGTCCCGTTTCGTCTGTATGACACAGAAACGGATTTGTACCTAAACGACAACAGTTATGGGTTCATTTTCGAGTTAGCCCCGATGGTAGGGGCCACCGATGAAATGGTTCAAATACTCAGTAAATCACTGGCCGCACAGCTCCCTGAAAAAGCCTGGGTAACAATCATGGATTACGCCAGTAACCGTGTTGGGGGCCAATTGAACACCTGGAAAGGCCCACGAGAGGGGCATGACACACTTATCGAGAAGGTGGCGAAATATCGAGTGGGCCACCTCGAAAAAGGGATATACGGCAGCTTATATGACAAGCTGAATTTAAGGCTGTTTGATTATCGAGTGTTAGTCACAGTTTCGCTTGAAGGTAAACCTTCTCAACGTGACATTGACACCTTGCTCGGTATTCGTGATGCCCTGTCAGCCAGCTTTCATCAGGCATACATTGATAACATTCTGGTCAAGCCTGAACAGTTGTTGGCCTTTACCCGAGAAATCCTGGGGAACAACGGGGAAACAACCCGACCCGAAGTGCAATACAATCCATACGAAATGCTCAACACACAAGCGGTTGAGGATAACCAAAAAATACGCGTTCGTCCTGGCCGCCTCGTGATCAATGAAGGAACCGGATCTGCAACGGATGTCAGGGTACTATCGATAAGCAAGCGAAAACGTATCTGGCCCCAGTGGGAAAATCAGCGTTTAATCGGTGATATGTACAATGATGCACAACGCCTTACCTGTCCGACTTTGTTTGTTACTGCGTTCCAGGTACTTAAACAAGATTCCGCGCAAAACAAAATCCTTACACAAGCCCTCAGTGCCAATAAAAAAGCCGAGCAGCGTGGCTTTGTTGCTAACCTGACCCCCCACACAAAGCAACAGGCCCAAGAACTCAACTTTGTTGCTGCAAAGCTGAACGACGGGGAAAAATTGGTACAAATGTACCAACATGTTGTGATCTTCGCGCCGGATGGCAAAGGCAATACCTGCGAACAACAAATCAAAGGTATTTATGATTCATGCGGTTGGAAACTATCCCGTGTTCCCTTCCTGCAGTTACAAAGCCTGCTTGTCTGCTTGCCCTTCACACTCGCAGAAGGTCTCGGACAGGACTTGCATAGCATGAAACGCTTGAAACAGCAGCTTTGCTGGTCAATTGCGAACCTGGCACAAATGCAAGGAGAATGGAAAGGTGACGATTGGTCGCACCCGCTCATGATGATGATAGGGCGGCGTGGTCAGCCGCTTAACTTCAATCCTTTTCTTAACAATGACGGTAATTTCAATGTTGCGGTAGTCGGCAAATCCGGTTCAGGTAAATCCGTCTTCATGAACGAACTTTCCTATGCTGTGCTCGGGATTGGTGGGCGCGACTACACCATTGATATTGGCGGCAGCTACCGTCATGCGTGTCACCTTTTCGGTGGTACCTATATCGATGTTGATCATGAACTGTCTCTCAATCCATTCTCAAACCTGGGCCCTGCGCCTGGGGCCCCCAGTTCAGAGGTGGCAGAGTATTGGGCCGAAGTTAAGGCAATGATCTCAAGTATCATCATGTCCATGTGCCGACAAAAATCCGATGCCTCAGATTTTGAGGAATCAGTCATTCTGACGGTCACAGCAGACGTTATTGAAAAATACAAACAAGAGACGACCTTTACGCTCATTTATGACCATTTTGTCGCACTGGCCGCAACCGATGATGCCAACGGCAAAAGCACCATCCCCGAACAATCCCGCGCCACACTCTATGAAATTGCCGCCATGATTAAGCCTTACACCCTGCACGGTGAGTACGGCAAGTACTTTAGCGGCCAGTGTAATGTGAACTTCAACAACCGCTACGTTGTCCTGGAAACTGAAAAGTTTGAGTCGATGGGTAAGCGTATGATGCAAGTGGTGATCAAGTTGTTGATGTATCACATCACCGAAGCCTTGTATCACGGTGACCGCAAAACCCCTACCCTCATCAAAATTGATGAAGGGTGGAAGATGCTTGATTCACGGGATGCAACATTTATCGAAGACGCTTCCCGCCGAGTGCGTAAGTACCAAGGATCGCTAGTGACCGGCACACAATCGGTGGGAGATTACTTCAAGAACCCAGCCGCGAAAGCCTGTTGGGAACAATCTGACTATACCGTCATGTTGAGCCAGAAATCAGAAAGCATTGCCGAATACAAGCGCCAAACTGTATCAGACGTGGACAGCCATTTTGAGCGGTTGCTAAAAAGCGTGAAACGCAACGGTGAATACTACTCTGAGGCATTAATTATTGCTCCTAATGGTGTGAAAGCGGTTGGCCGGCTAATTCTCGACCCTTACTCTGTGTCAGCGTTCTCGACAAAAGGGCCGGACTACAGCCGTGTAACCTGGCTCGACAAGCAGCTTAATAACATGGAGCAAGCGCTGGATATTCGCATGACAGAACGTGAATTAATCGAGAAAGGCATGTCAGACAGTGACGCTCGTTTGGAAGCCCTGTTTCAACACTTGCCGGAAGCACAGGCGCGTGAGTTGGCGCAACTTACTATTCTGGAATACAAGGAGCAGCCCAAGGTACCCGACGACACAGAGTTAATGGAAACGGCCTAACAAAAAAACCGCTCAAGTGAGCGGTTTTTTTATTGCAGTACTGCAATCTTATTCTGAGAGTGTGTAGTTTTGCGCGGGGGCTGACGGCGCAGCTTTACCCTCATCACTTGGTACAAACGCACTGTACAGAGACCAACCAACCAGGATCACCGCAAGAATCATAGTGATTTTTTGACCCCCCTCTGAGTTCATCCAACGGGTTTTCTCGCCCAGAGTCGCCCACGCCTTAGCAAAACCTGTTTTTTCGTTTTCCATTTCTCCACCCTTTCTATCTATTGATGTGATAAGTTTACGTTAAAACAACAATAGTTATATTATTGTGTTTACACCATTCAGTGCAAGCGAGGAAAGACCGGAATGAAACTCACCCTAGAACAAACCAAAAATGGCCTTGTGACAATCGTACTCGCGGTGATAGCTAGTGCGGCTACCACGGCCATCATTCAAACGCTGAAACCCACCCCACCCCAACCACCTTCTATTGTGACGGTTGATATTGAACAACTTATCAGAACCCGAAGTGACGAAATCGCCCGTAGCGGCAACGGAGAGATCACCGACAGCGAACGAAAATCACTGATCGAATATACCGAGCAAATTCAGGAAAAATTGGTGCAAGTATCAGAGCATGCTGGCGTTATCGTGCTACCTAAACAGGCTGTGATAGCAGGGGCAGAAAGAGACATCACCGCGCTTATAGGCCAGTTGGGGGGTGCAAAGTGAACAGTGCATCCACAAAGTTCATTGCGGTGTGCTTTCTGTTTGTCATCGCGCTAGCTGCCTTCACCTCCAAATACCGGATCGACTTTCTTTCATCAGAATCACTGCCCTACCGCATGGCGTTGACGGACATACACCAACGTTCTTTTCAAGTTGGTGAACTGGTGAAATTCAAAGTTCCTGACGACAACAAGTGGGCTGCAGGGCGCAAGCTGACGAAAATTGTTCGCGGTCTACCAGGTGATGTTGTTTCTGTGAAGGATCGAAACATTTACATCAATGACGAACTGGTTGGGCGGGCAAAAGAGCTGACCTATTTCGGTGAACCACTATTTCCCATCGAGCCAACGACGATTCCTGACGGATATTTTTTCGCGTTTGGCACACATCCTGATAGCTACGACTCTCGTTATTTCTCAATGGGGCTGATCAATGAAACGAATATCCTTGGCGGCAGTATTCCTCTGTTTTAGTGCTACGTGCGCAGCAAAGGACTTTGGAAAAGAAGGGCCGACATTTGAGATCACTGAACTCAGTGCCCTCACGCTCATCGAGCAGGAACTAACAAAACTTGAGGCCAATGGCACATTAGACGCAATGAATCAGGAATTTAAAGAAAACGTCTACCGAACAGCCGAGCGCCCGCCTCCGGTAAACGGCTTGGTTAACGCCACAACAGATCAGGTGTTCTACGTTGACATGTCCCGCCCGTTGGAAGCAGACGTGGTGGTTGATGACCAGGTATTGGCAAAGGCAGGGACAATGGTTAACCCATTGAAGCACAGAAAGATAACCACAACGCTGATTTTCATCGACGGTGACAACCCTGAACAGGTTGACTTTGCAGTTTCAGAAAACCAAAAGGGCCCAACAAAGATCATATTGACCAAGGGGGCCCCCCTATCTCTATCTAGAGAGAAAGGGGTCTGGTTTTACTTTGATCAAGGTGGCTCATTAAGTAGCCGCTTCAACCTCCGTGCATTGCCCTCTGTCGTCACCGCTGACATGGAAAGGCTTTTGATGAAGGTAACAGAGGTGGCCCTATGATTAGAATATTGCTACTACTTGCAACGCTTATCGCAATAATACCCAAGGCCAATGCCAGCATCCCAATTGGCGGCGCAACCTGTACGGGGCGATTCCCCAACCCTATTACCGATGTGTGTTGGGCCTGTATATTTCCCATCAAAATAGGGGAATTGCCCGTTGTTCCCTCCGATAAACCTGACTTACCAGGCTCACCCAATCCAATCTGTACCTGTCCCATACCTTACCCCCCCTATCAGCGTATTGGTTTAAGGGTGTCTTTCTGGGAGCCCACGCGGTTAGTAGACGTTACCCGCACCCCTGGTTGCATGGTGAACCTTGGCGGGGGCACGTTGAATCTCGGATCGATCATGCCAACCCAAGGAGATTTACCACGCGGTGATGAAGGTGACGCGTTTTTCCACGCTCACTGGTACATCTTCCCGCTGATCAATCTTATCAACCTCATTACCGATGTCGCTTGTAAAGAAACACAGGGCTTTGATCTGGCTTACATGACGGAACTCGACCCACTTTGGCACAACGATGAGCTGACATTTCTGTTAAACCCCGAAGCGGTCATATTCAATAATCCCGTCGCCATTACCGCTTGCGCCGCCGATTGCGTTGCAGCAACAGCCGGTCTTCCTCTCGACCCTATGTTTTGGTGTTTAGGGTGTTCAGGGACTGCATACCCTATGGATGGCCGCATTGATTCCTATCATGGCGGCATCAGCGCTTCGTTGAACCTGTTAGAAAAGATGACATATAAACTGCATCGGCAAGGTCAGTTGTGGGGCTCGCTGGGCGATCAGGGGCTTTGTGGAACCTACCCAATGCCGATCATGCGAAAGAGTCAGTATCGCAGCCAGCTTACCTATCCCATCCCCACCACAACGAGTTATTTCTGTTGTAACCCTTACGGACGTTCTACCGCGCTCTATGAAGAAGCTAAAGAATTCCCCGTTGCTGGCGAACATTTTGGATGGCTAGTTTGGCGCAAACGCAACTGTTGCGTTAGTGCCTGGTAATTGGAGAGAGCAGCATGAAAAGACTTGTAGCCGCATTGGTACTCATACCTTTGCTAGCCAATGCCGAAATTGAAAGCTACAGAGACCAAGCTAATCACTTGGTCTCACAAATCGACACCGCCCCGCAAGCAGATGAAAACATTGCAGTACTGCAACAGGAACTGAACCAGGCCATCAGCCGCGAGGTAAGCGCCGCACAATCACTGATTACAGATGTGCAGCGCCGAAGTGAAAGCGAGGATGTGAAAGCTGCCGCCGCTCAATTGGTGAAAGAATCAGAAGCATACTTGGCGACCCAAACAGATTTTGGTAATGGGCCAACACCCGCAAGCGCAGGAAATGTTGATATTGCCGCCATGCTTCAAGAGTTAAGAGCGCCATCGATACAAAAGGCCAACTCAGAAGTGACCGATCCGCTTCCTGAATTAATGGTCTTTGTCACGTTATCTATGCCAGAACAGGCACTGGTGCAACTGGCAAAGCAAACCGCACGGGCGGGAGGCGAGATCTACATCCGAGGCTTTCACAATAACAGCCTAAAAGAGACGGTTACGTTTATGGAATGGCTTTCGAAAGAAAGCGGCGTAACCCTTGCCATTGACCCCACCATGTTTGAGCTATTCGAAGTTACCCGAGTACCAACCATCATTATGGCTGTTGAAGGCGTAAAGCCATGCGACGCAAAAGATCAATTATGTCGTCGGGATTTGCCTCTGCATGATCGAATGACGGGCAATACCTCCCTTCACTACGCATTGGAACAATTCACCTGGCGCGGCGATAGCTCAGACATTGCCATGAAGCATTTAACACGCCTCCAATCCGCAGACTGGAACGAATAAGGCCAGCGCATGAATCGACTAATGACCTTCTTTTTATATCTCCTGGTTGTGATGGCCTTACCAAGCAACGCCAATGAGGACATCAACGAAAAATGCCAGGTACAAGAGCGGGTATGTACCCAGGGTGCTGCGACAAAAAATATCAACGGGGTAGATATATATCGGCCCTGCTGGGAATACACCGCAGAGTACTACTGCCGGACGGGAACCTCTGTCGATACATGCGCAGGATTGGCTACTGCATGTATTAATACAAGCAGCCAGTGTAAGGTCAGTAACCCGAACGGTGATTGTGTGCTTTGGGAAAAGTTCTATACGTGTGGTGACAAAGTGCCCGCCAATGACCCTGCCATCTTCATTGATACCACCTACACCGTAGACAAAGACGAATTGAATAACGAACAGTGTCAGGATCTGGATGACAACCCCACCTGTGAGGTTACAAGCAATGTCTGCACCGAAGGGCCTGAAACCCGAAACATCAATGGAAAACCCATCTACAAAGATTGTTGGAAATGGGAAAAGCAATATACCTGCTACCTCGCATCGGTAGACAACTACTGTAAACCGCTGGAAACCATTTGTGAGGTAGTCGAAGAAGTCTGTGAAAAAACATTGGCGAATGGCGAATGTGCAAAGAGTCGATTCACCTATGATTGTTACGCACCACAGACAGAGAAAGACGGCATTATCTTCATCGATTCGCACCTGTCGATCATTAAAGATGAATGGGACACCGAAGAATGCGACCCGTTAGCGGATTCTTGTTTGCTCAATTCAAAGACATGTGGCGAGCCCGCAGAAACCCGCATCATTAACGGCCTCCCTGTTTATAAGGAATGCTGGCGTTATGACTACGAATACACCTGCAACTCTGGGGATGTTGTTTCCACCTGCGAAACCATTGACCAGGAACGTTGCAAGCTGACCGAAACACGCTGCATTTTGACTGCTCCGAATGGGGAATGTACCTCATGGGCCAAAAATTATACCTGCACCAACAAAGGCGATGACAGCACACAGATAAACTGCGCGGATCAAATTTTCTGCATCGGCCCTGATTGTTATGAAACAGGCTATGAACCCAACAGCGATTTTGGTGTTGCCGCTGCATACCTGAATGCCGCAATGGAAGCCGGAAACGAGTTTAACCCTGATTCTCTGAATGTGTTTTCAGGCGAAGTAAGTACCTGTAAACAGTACGCGCTATCCACCGTCGATTGTTGTGATGATAGTGGATGGGCTAATGGTTCTTTAGGCGGTTGCGCCAATGAAGACAAGGTACTCATTGAGCAAAGAGCGGATAGCCTTACCCACTACATAGGCACGTATTGCAGTCAGGAAATTCCTGTTATTGGCACCTGCGTCGTTCATAAACAAGTCTACTGCGCATACAACAGCATGCTTTCGCGCATTGTTATGGAAGGAGCCAAAGAACAGTTAAACCTAAGTTGGGGAACGGCGGAAAGTCCTGAGTGTGTAGGCATAACCCCCGAGCAATTGCAAAACGTAAGGTTTGATCTCATAGATTTTTCAGAATACATCGACCAATTCACAGCCGGTATTATCGAAAATGACGAACTGGTTGATCGCGTTGAAGAAGCGGTAAATGACCAAATGGGGGCTCAATGAATAGAATTGCTATAGCCATATTGTGTGCGACAGTAACCAATTTAGCCCTTGCCAGTCAGCAAGATGCCCGCTCTTGGTTAAGCAGTAGTGGCGTACAGGCCAAGTCAATCAATGACTTCAAAAACGCCACGCCAGAAACAGTACCTGGATATGAAGAAGCGCCGGACAACAGCAAGTACTATGGCGATTCCGACGCACTCAAAACCGATGGTTTCAGCCAGGCCCCTGACGACGAAGGCGCACAGCTTATCAATGGTATGTTGGCCCAGCCAGATCTGAGCGGTGAAGACTGGTTAGACGATGCCAACGCCATTACCCGAGACCCAACCAGCGTTACCGGCGATCTCGATATGGATTACTCAGATTGTGTGGAAGTAGAAACACCAGGGAATGAGTGGGAAACCGTACAAACCTGCACAGAATCAGAGCTACCAGAAACCATCGCCTGTAACGAAAATAAGGTGATAGAAGTCGATTCCACTTACCTCTATCAGTGCAACAAGGACAAGCAAACAGAGTTGCAGTACTGCAATGTTGGCCGCAACATTGATGTAACCCAGCACCATAACTATAAGTGTGAACAAGGGGAGCAAGCCAGATGGAAGCAATGTACCGAGACTCTTACCGTTGAAGTCACCTTTCCACCAGACATTGAATACCCATTGCTTATGAGTTGTAAGCCAGGAGAAACATTGAGTGGTACACAATGTATTGGTCAACCATCCTGGGTTACAACATACGTCTATTCACAACTGTACTGGACACTCAGGCTAGTGCAATACATTCCTTCTTCAAACAAAACAGATTACTACTGGGCAATAAGTACCGACCCAGGCAATAACACTCCTATTGGCAGACAATACTACTATAAGCGAGTAAGCGGAAATCACAGCGGGGAGATATGGCTTGATTTAATGCAGGTTAACAGCAGTTGGCAACCAGTTGTCATCAAGTCAAACGCCTTAAAAGTCAAAAGAGCGGCTTACTACGGTCAAGTCAATGGTTGGTTCCCATCAATGCATTACTACATATCAGCCCAACTAGGCTCACCTACAGTAAGCACCCCCACATATAGCTGCCCCCCAGAAACAACGTATGACCCAGACAGGGAGAAATGCCTACATGTTTGGGCCCCCGAGGATGCAACGATCACTGATACATGGCAAGAAACCTGTCAATACATTCAAAAGTAGACTCTCAAAAGGCGGTTAAAAAACCGCCTTTAACTTGCGCTGAAATTATCAATAATGCATATAATGTTGTTACTATTCCAATATAAAACAACGTTAATAACTAGGCGCTAATATGAAAAGTAGACTATTCAGCACGGCAATCGCTTTGGTGGTGTCATTCACGGCGCAAGCCGGAAATTCATATATAGAAATCGACGCAGACAACCAATGCGACATAGAGATCGGCTGGGCCTGGGACTGCCAACCAACAGTGCTAACCGAAGAATCAAAACCGAAAGCCAAAAAAGACCTCCCTCAAATTGTCGTCATCCAGCAAGCTGCGCCAGAACCCCCCAAGAAAGACCCAAACGACCCGCTTGTTTGGCTTGAAAAATACCAAGAAGAAGAACAACGGGCCCGCGCACGTATGCTTATGGAACCCAGCATGGAAACCGTTGAAGCATACCGTCGAGACTATTTTGAAGACACGATGGACAGAGGCACCCTGGTATCTGATTACTGGCGACGCATTGCATGGACAAACCCCGATCTGGATTACACCGCAGTCAGACCTGCCAATTTTCTTGGAAAACGCGAATTCGACATACAGCGAGAGAAAGCCCAAGAAGACACATTGAAGAAACTAAACGAGCGCTATGGGCTTTTCTTTGTCTTTGAGTCCACTTGTTCAAGCTGCCTCAAGTATGCCCCCGTGTTGGACAGTTTCGCGCAAAAGCATGGTTTACACGTAGAAGGTATATCGCGTGATGGAAAGCCACTACGCACCTGGACAGGCGATTGGAAGCGGGATGAGAACGGCGCTATCTATCGAATGGGAGTGGAAGAATACCCAAGCCCAATCACTGTTTTATTCGACTCAGAAACAGGAAAACCAATCCCTATCGGCGTGGGCGTGATGGCTCACGATGAACTGGCAAAAAGGATACATGTACTCACAGAAATACCCGTTGGAGAGGACTATTGAACATGACGAAAGTAAATCCTAACCGTAACCATACGGCCTTTCTTGAGTATATGAGAAAGGCCATTGTCGTTATAAGCAGTGCGGTGTTAATAAGTACATTGACGCTGATCCCCGTCGCCAATGCAGACATTAAATCAGACATGTCAGATTTTTTTTCGGGCACGATGAACACGACAGACCCCAACGTTTCATATAGCCAAATGGGGGGGAACTTCTCAGGCGGTAGCGCATACATGCGAACCCCAGTGAGAAATGTGACCCCCTTTCAGGTCAGCTTGCCGTCATTTAGCGGGGGCTGTAATGGTATCGATGCGTTTATGGGGGCCTTTTCGTTTATATCCAGCGAACAATTGGTGGCACTCGGGAAAGCTATTGCCAGTAACGCACCTGGTTTCGCCTTTGACCTTGCCGTTGGCACCCTATCCCCCCTTATCGCAGAGCAATATCAAAAACTTCGTGAAGTGGCGAACATGATCAACCAATTCCAGATCAACTCATGTGAACAGGCAGCAGCCGTTGTCGCCAATATCTGGCCCAATGAAGGGAACAAAAACGTACAGCGAAGTGTTTGCCAAACACTGGGCCAAAAGCGCGGGTTCTTCACCGATAGCGCCGCCGCAAAATACGAATGCGACAACATGGGTAAAGCGCCATCTATCGCAGGGCAAGCCGCTGCAGAGAACGAATTTGCTGACGTTCTCACGATGAACCAAAACTTGGTCTGGACAGCGCTAAGTTCGAGCAATGTGTTCAACGATATAAAAATGCGCCGAATGGTAATGACGCTGACAGGCACCATCATCAACAAAACACCGACAGGCGCGAATGAATCTCCGTGGATTGAAATGATAAGCCCGCAAGGGATAAACGATAACTGGCTTTCTACCTTTTTGCGTGGTGGTGATTTGAAAATTCATTCATGTGATACCGGCCAGGGTTGCCTTAACGTCAACCAGTTAGCAGATAAAATCACCATCAGTGAAGAAGAAAGTTTCAAAGGTCAGGTCGAGAAGATGATCACTGAAATGCGTCAGATTGCCGCAAGTAAGGATGAAGAACTCAGACCTGAACACATCAAATTCCTCAACTCAATCACGGTACCTATTTACAAGATGATCTTGGTTGATACCGCGTACTCACGTGGCGCAACCACATCAGCATTAAACCCAGAAGCCTACGCAGAGGTTGTTGCTATCGACTACTTGCATAGCTACGTGACGGGCCTGATAAATGCCACACAACAAGCCGTAACACAAAGGTACTCCGCAACAACATTGCCGCAAGTAGAAACTTGGCGCAATGAACTGAACACGCTACGGACGTTTATTACCCAGATGCAGTCGAAAACAAAAGATAACGTCAGTAAGCATGTCGAAATGATGGATCGCACCATGCAGCTTGAGCGAATGCTTGCCGGACAGCTAACGAATCAAGTCACATCCGCGTTTCAATTTACTCGCTCACTGTAAGGGGAATCACGATGGAGTTTGATATTTTCATCCCAGGTGGCGGCAGAGATATGGTCTATTACCTTAACGCCGTCGCCATGTATGCAAACGCAAATGGATTAGGACTTGCAGTTAAAATAGCCCTGGCCGTTGGCTGTCTTTATATGATGGCGTTAGCCGCCATTCAAAAAGCAAAAATGACCGACATATTTATCTATGTGTTGGGCGTTTTTGTCTTTACCTCAGTAGCCATTAACACAAGGGTGACCGCAAAGGTATATGACGAAGTGCATGCCGGTTATAACGGCATTCGTGTAGACAATGTTCCCCTTGGTTTAGCCGCCATACTCTCCATTACAACAAAAATGGAATATGCGGCCACACGAGGCACAGAAGCCGTATTCTCCACAGTTGGCGATCTCAAATACACGCAAACAGGCATGATTTTCGCGCAAGATATGATAATCAGGGCCAGCCGCGAAACCATTGTAGACAGTGAACTTAGAGACGCATTGAGCGCGTTTGTACAACAATGCGTTATGTATGATGTTCAACTGGGTCACTATTCCCTTAATGATCTCATGAATGCCGAAGATATATGGCAATTTATGAAGACCAATGCCAACAGTAAAAGCCGTGCATTCCAGTACAGAGGGGATTGGAAAACCTGTTTTTCAGGCACCCTTGACCTGGACACTGCCCTGACGCAAGAAACAGACAGTGCAGTACTGCAATTTGCTCGTCGTGCATTTCCAGAACAAGACGCAAACAAGGCCCGAGCATTAGTGTTCAGCATGCTCCCTATCACCCACGAACATATTATCGGAATCAGCAGAAGTGCCACTGATATTCTCAAACAAAACATGGTCATCAACTTGATGTACGATGCAGTTGAGAACTACAGCGCCAAAACAGACTCTGACGCAGCAATGAGTTCCTACATTAGTGCAAGAGCAGACTTGCAAACGATGTACACCAACTCAATCACCGGCGCTCAAACTGGAAAATGGCTGTCGTATTCACGAGTTGTATTTGTGCTGTTTCTATCAGGCTCTTTCGTCCTAATAGCCCCTTTTGCCACTCTGCCAGGGGGAATGAGTAAGTTTGTAAAAACGTATGCTGGCCTCTTTTTTATGATCAGCTTGTGGGGGCCGATGTATGCCATTTTAAATAGCATGATGACAAACAATGCAGTTGCAGAAACTCAAGCGATTGCAAGTGGCCTTTCTGCGTTAACCCAACCAGGCATTGTCAATGTGCAAGCAAGAATTGCCACCCAAGCCGCCCAATACGCGGGTTACATTCCGTATATTGCAATGGTTCTCACTGGAATTGGTGGCGCTATCGGCCACATGATCCAATCCAGTTTAGGCCCAGCCACTAATGCCGCGAGTAGTGTGGCTCAAGAAATCACGACGGGTAACATCAGTCTAGGAAACACAACTCAGGGCACACACGCTTTCAACTCAATGACGGGGAATACCTGGGACACAAGCGGCAGTTATCGCGGGTCGAGCATGTTCACCGGTATGGGAACAAACGGCATCCAACAAACGCAGTTTGGTAATGGCACCACGGCTTTTGACACATCGAATGCTTATAGCCGCCTCGAAAGCGCAAACCTGTTCAGCCGAAATGCAGTGTCAAATACGTTATCTGCAGAAGGTCAACGGATGATCGACGCTGGCAAATCAGAGTCAGCTCAATGGCAAGAGAGAAAAGGTGCAGCACTGCAAGGTTCGATCACCAATGCGGTGAACCAGTATGAAAACAGAAATACAGGGAACAACTGGCGTTACGGTGATGATTCTAAAGAATCAACGGCAGTGCGCAACCTTAACAACGTCGCAAAAGAATACTCCAAACAATTTGGAGTATCAGAAGAAGAAGCAAGGTCTCAAGTGCTGTCTGCCTATGCCTCATTTAAAGTAGGTGGAAGTATTGGCCCAATAGGAGCCGAAACCGGAGGGAGAGCAGAAGGATCGCAATCATCACGCACCGCAGAGACAGAATCACAAAACTGGATAGAGAAGCGCTTGCAGAGTGAAGAATTCTCAAAATCAATGGAGACTCTATTTAATGTTGGTAAAGATAGCAGCGCATCAGAAAGCAAAGGCACGGGTCTAGATGAACGTACATCGTTTGCAGAAAACTATGACATGGCAAATGCCCGAATTGATGAGGCAAACGCAAGAATAACGCAAGGTGAAAGCTACAAGCAGGCTGCAGCACAGATCGAAACATCCAACTTCGAACTAGGACAGAACCGTCAACAAGATTTTGTTAATTGGCTACAAGACCAAGGCTACAGCAGCACACAATTAAACCAATTGTTTACACCTGAAAAGCTCGATGAGATCAGGCCGTTGGCAGCTCAATATCTACGGCAGGAATCAGAGTCCCTATTCCAAGAATGGAAGGAAAAATACCAAGGACTGGATGATAAATACATCCCAACGAGCAGAGGCGCTGTTGAAAGTCAGCATCAGGACGACAAAGAAGGAATTAACAATGGTGACCCATCAGGAAAGCTAATGACAGCTCGCGCATTAACAGCCGACGCACGTGATATGGATGAGGTGGACACAACAGACACAAAGAAAGTTGTGGAATCAGTAATTACTACGTCACAAACAGAAATATCCGCTCAAAAACCAACCCCTATAGAAGATGAAAAGCCACCTACAGCAGACACTAAGGTTATTCAAGAAGAACATAAAGTTGCTGGCTATTTAACGGGTTCAAGCGGCGCAAGCACAGTAACCCGTACTGCCGTTGTAACATCTGAATCGCAGGATAGGAGTACAGAGCAGCAGAAAGTGGAGCCAGAAACCAAGACGCTGCGAGATCAGTTGTATGAACAATTAAGTAATACTCAGACCACCCGCACGGCCATGACTGAGCAGCCTTCCGGCACCAGCGAAGTGAACCAGGCGCAGACCACCCGCACGGCCATGACTGAGCAGCCTTCCGGCAGCAGCGAAGTGAACCAGGCGCAGACCACCCGCACGGCCATGACTGAGCAGCCTTCCGGCACCAGCGAAGTGAATCAGGCGCAGACCACCCGCACGGCCATGACTGAGCAGCCTTCCGCACAGATTCATCTTTCACAAGATTTGGTTAGTAAAGTCGCTAACCTGCAAATGCAGATAGACTCAAACAGGGGAGAAAAATTTGATGTGTTCGCTCCGCTAGAACAGCAAACGCCTGAACAACCCGCACCAGTAGAAGATCTGCCAAAACCAGAAATCAACACAGACGGATTAAAGAGAAGCTAAAACTAAGACAACAAAAAGCCCGCATAAGCGGGCTTTTTTTTCAACAACATAAACTAAGAATCATGTTTATTTGCATTAGACAGATCTAAAGACACTGCAGCGGATGAAATAGGCGCTTCAAAATATTCCATCGTAAACGACTTTTCACCGCCATTGCTTGAAGTGGCATTCCAATCTTTATTAGGCTTTTTAAATGACTGATAACAACATAAAGAGACAACCCCCCCCATAAGAGCGGGTAAGGCGCTTACAGTCAGCAATGCAACCAGAAACAACAAGCAAGCTAAGACCAACAAAAAACAAGCGAGGCCATTTGCACTTTTAGTAGCTGTATTTTTCATAACACCCCCTGTGAATATCTGTCTATATATACAGTATACACAAAACCGCTAATGAGTAAAACTTAACCACGAAATTGCAGTACTGCAATTCTATATATCCAAATCGAAATCATTCAGCTTTTGGTCATGGTCATGGTCATGCAAAGTGTCACTGTCGCCAATGTCATGTGAGTGTTCATCATTGAGTGAGTCGTCCATCACTCTATCGTTATTAATGTTATCGACACTCAGTTCATCCCATTCGTTAAAGCTACTCAAAAGCATGGTTGCATCCTTCTCACCAATACCTAAATCACTCAACATATCCTTCGCATCGGCTAGGCGTAGATCACCGTCTGCAAACTGCTGACAAATGGCATGCAAGCGCTCCGAGCTA
The DNA here is from genome assembly GCF_019209835.1 of Enterovibrio paralichthyis. NCBI lineage: Bacteria > Pseudomonadati > Pseudomonadota > Gammaproteobacteria > Vibrionales > Vibrionaceae > Enterovibrio > Enterovibrio paralichthyis. The sequence goes on from NZ_JAHUTS010000025.1 coordinate 55,181, forward strand.
TCTCCCAGAAAAGGAAAATCACCCTCCGTCATTGAATGCGACTGGGTACCAGTCAATGAGGAAGACTTTTCGCCACTGATACGGGAATGCGCATCATCTATCGCATGCTCAAGGTCAATTCCCTTTTCAATATCAGCCACATCAACACCAATTTGCTGCAAATGCTGTTGAGCCTGATAGACATCCCCCTCACACGCAACGATCAAATCCAAATACACCTCCCGCATATCGGTACCGTTATCTAATGACTGTTGAACTTCAACAATCAAATCATGATCCAATGGCTTATCCGATATTTCATAGAGATCTAGGGCCTTGACGATATGACCTGGCTCTTTTTGGATCTGTTGTTCAAGTTTCACTGGATTGTCAGTAATAAGCGTTACATCGTCACGGGCCCGTGAAATCTGCACATAGAAGCTACGTTGTGTGGTAAGAAGTTTGTGCCAAGACTCTGCGACTGTAATAACGTTATCAACTGTCGCACCTTGCGCAGCATGAGTGGTGATCGCATGGCTGTAATCTAGGTGACGATTCTTTGGATCGGCCATATCAAGTTGTTTTTCTGAACCATCTTCCATTTTAAAAGTAATGGCCCCACTGGATTTATCTACCCCTATAACCTCTGCATTTTGCGAGTTAATAATCCCTCTTGGCTTATCGTTACGCACCCATCGGATCTCATCCCCCACCGCCAGTTCTCGCACTGTTTCTTTAAACACCTCCACAGCACGTTCACCCCGTGATGAAATCTCTTTTGGGTGTATCATTATCCGCTTATCGGGATCGTCGGTACCGGTCAAAATCAGGTAGCGTTCGCCGTCTACCATTGCTCTGTTTTCCGACACCGTGAAGTAGGTGTTACGAGCGATACCATGATGCTCACTTGGCGTATTGAAGCGCAAAACGTTTCCGATTTCATAGTTATGAGCATACCGCATAGCCGCATTGGTAAGCCCAGCCCCCTTAAACGTAGACACTTTTACACCATCAAGGGAAACCACCCCTTCTTCTTTCAAAAACTCCCTTACCCCTACGTTAACAGCCTCCCTAAGTTCGTTAGATGGCACCACTAACAGCGTATTCTCTCGCTTCTCAGTAGATAGGTTGCGATACTCATCAACAGCCTGCTTCGCCAGTGATTCGCGCATATCTTGCCTCGCGCCCACATAATCAAAAGGCTTATTACTTTGTTTTGCATCATCCATTTTTGCGTAAGTATCAGTACAAAGAGCGTTGGTTTTGACATTCACACCGGCCATCGATTTTCCAATTCGGCCACTGATCGCGTCATAGACTGCAGTTTTTAGAGACTCATTCCGTTGACGAATAATGTCAGTCATATTGCCATGCTCAATGTTTCTGTTGAGCATTTGTTCAAACGGGGCCCCCGCATCAACCGCACCTAACTGACGGTAATCCCCCATCTTCACTACCCTGGCATCAAGTGACTCAGCAATCCGCATTAATTTGTTCATGTCAGCCGATGAAATGAAAGAACTTTCATCAACCACCAACATTTGACGTTGGGTTTTACCAGACCGAATATCAGCAATGGTTTCTTGCTTTAATCGCTCTCCCTGTGTCACATCCAGCCTGTCACGATATTGACCAATAAATGAGGCAAGGGTATTGGAATCAATACCCGATTGAGTTTGAAGCTCTTTCGCGGCCTGGGCCGATGCAGAGAGACCAACCGTTTTATAACCGGCTTCCTCGAACACGACTTTAGCAGCTTTGGCCCAGTGAGTTTTACCCACGCCCGCCCAGCCTTGGTTCCCGACATACCTGTCATTGGAATTACTTACTTTCAGCAAAGTGTCAGCCTGGCTATTGTTGAGGGTGAACGTTTTTGCGATCTCGGCTGTCCTTTCTGAGGGCAAAAATGGGCCAAAGGAATTACGGCCTAACTCCATTCGCAAAAGGTTGTCATTCTCAAAAGCCACCGTTTCCCTTGTGGTTAACATCCCACGCTCAGCCTGATTCGGAGCAATTAAGAATTCATTTTTTTCAAGCACTTTAACCGCTGCTGCAATGTCTTTATCAAGCGCATATCCCACACAGTAGTTTCTCGCCTCCTGCACCAACTCTTTGCGGCTAAAACTACTTTCTCGCTGGGCCAATCCTTCTGCGGCAGATTGCACTGCTTCCAAGGCTTTCAATTCACTGACATCAGTGATCCCATTGGCTTTGATGGCTATGGATTCATCTACCAGCTTCGACAAATCCACCCCTATGTTCGCGGCACGCTCCTTCCAGACTTCGGTTTCCAGCGCTTTATCCATCGGAACCTTCTTGTCACGCGTTTGCAATGCAGCCCACTCTTTGTTCTTTGGCCCGTGCAAATTACGTTCTTCAAGCAAGTCTTTAATTGCCCTGGAACGGGTACTGAATTCCTGAATAAGATGATCAGGTACCCCAGCAATTTCGTACTCTGCATTTTGACCGCGTGACACTATGTTGTAACCAAGCTCATTAGATAGCTTGTTAGCAAGCAGCATAGAGTAATGTTCACCAAACCTTGCTTTGCTGTCGGCCCAGATATTTTCATTGGCGATAGACCGCCATTGCCCAGAATCAGTCATAGTCATATTGGCAATCACGGCATGAGTGTGCATACCAGGATCTTGAGCGCGAGTTGATGTATGAAAGAACGTAGCAATCGTCATATTGCCGGTGTTTTCTCTGACTTTAACGCCAGCTTGAGATATGCGCGTTTCTGCTGCAACCCGTTCAACCAAATCAAGAGTCTCTTTAACTGCAGCTTTATGCGCTTCAATGATTCTCGTATCGCCAAAGACTTGAGCCATAATCGCCACACTTTTAGGCGGCGAAAACGTTAGGTCAATGCCAGGACGGTGTTTTATTTCCCCATCGACAACGCGGCCAAGCTGGGTGCCGTCAGGGGCCCTGCCATCCAGAACGCGGGTAAAATCCTCACCTTTTACCGGCCCAGACAAACCTTGCAGCACTGCACCCTTTCCATGCCATTCAGACAGTTTTTCATGGCCTTCGCGGTTGCTTTCGTTGTAGTAATCATCCACTTCATAGTAACTCGACGCCGCACCGCTGCTGCCGATTGAATTGATTGACATCATAGCTGCACCCCTTACAAATCAAGATCAAAGTCATCGATTGCTGACGGCTTGCGCTGTTCCCGCTTCGCTGCATTTGCTGCCCCTTTCGCCGCTTCCACATCAACCACCCCCCGAGAAAGTGTTTTGACAGGCTTTATCGCTTGATCCATCGCTTCCGGCGACGGCAATAATTTTGGTTGTTCGCATTCAGAACCAGGTTTCGCGCTATCAACAACAGGAACTTTATTCTTTACGAGTGGTTTAGGTGACTTCTTAGTGGTTGCATCTTTACTATCTCGCCGCTGTTTCTCCAACGCACCTTGGCGAGCATTATTTGCAGCAATGTTATCTTGAATCATCTTGTCGAGATCTAACGGCATGTCAGAGATAACTAGCATGTCGCCAAGCGCCAGTTCTTCCAATGGTCTATCGATAAGGTCTTTGGCAATAGTGTCAGGCTCATGGTATGGAACGGAGAAGGGAGAAACTGGGAACATCCCGCCAGCTAACCGTATAAAGCCGTTAAGTGGCGGTACGATTGAGATAGCCGAAGGGGTTACGCAGGCTCTTTTGTCTTCCTTATATTTCAAGTTAGCGCCATCACGGTAGACACCCACACCGAACGAATACCCCTCATCAGGCATCAAAACCGTGTAAGAACCAAACTGTTCAGACGCATGTTTTACATTGGCCGGCTCAGTGCCAGGGTTGAACTGAATGCGTGTATTCAACAAACCAGAAACAGTCTGCGCCCCCGATGTTCCCCACACTTCTTCTAACTGCGAGTAAAGCTGCCACCCCAACACAAAAGAAAAACCAAACTGACGAAGTTCAGCCGCACCGCTTGTTAGTGCTGGCAGTTTATTGATCGACGGTAGCTCATCCATCATGACGAATAACCGCCGTGTTTTAGAGGGCGACAAACTCATACCGGCAACGATAGCGACGTTATAGAAAGTTGTGATCAGAGGTTTAAGCGTTGCGCTGTGCTCTCCTTTCACCGTGATAAAGATAAACCCACGACGCTCATCGTTCTTAACCCACTCAGTGATACTAAACAGCCGCGACTTATCCTGAATGCCCGTGTCTGGATCAACCAGTACGCCGTTATCCTTACAATAACCGAGGCACTTTATATATGTAGACATGACAGAGCGAATGCTTTCACCCGTTTTAGGGTTGTTCATATCTAATAATGCACCGGCCTCAGTTCCTTGTAACATCGCGGCCATTTCTTCCAACGTTGTACTATAGAGTTTCAAGAGCAATGGTCTCATGCGATATTCACGCGCTTGTGCAAAGCGCAAGGCCGTTTTAGAAAAAATAGTTCTCGCTGCCAGTGACCAATAAGGTTCTTGACCTTTAGGTAAAGGTATCATCGCTTCCGCAATAGCATCATAATGAGTTGCATCGGTAGCCTCAGCGTGAATATTCCAATCAGGAGACCGGCTATCGAGAGGGTTTAGAATAATGTCATTATCTGCGTTATAGAAATAACTAACAAACGCACGGGCTTTATCATAGATAATTGCCTTGTCATTATACCCCCTAATCTCTTTGACAAGCGGCAATATTGTTTGTGTTTTCCCCTGGCCTGTATTTCCGCTTATACCAATATGCTGCAACTCAGACCCATTATATAGGGGGATATCAAATATATGATAACGTTCAGTATATCCAATACGCTTATTTTCACTTCTGACCATATCAATCAATTGCTGCTGATTATCAAATGGCCTCAAACCGTCAATTACTCTTTCTTCTGCTAGCTTTTCTCCTTTCCTAGTTAAATAGGCATTAACGGAAAAAACAGATACCACCGAAATTAATAAGGCGACCAATAGAATCATATCAATCAGCGTACTAACTTTCTCATGTGCGCCTCTGACGTTTACACTGGAAATAATATCTTGCGGAAAAACTTTATATGCTGTTCCGTCAGGATATTTAAAATCAACTGGAATATGCGCCGCGTTAGATTCAACAGCCACCTCCGCAGAAATATACTCCCACCATAAATAACGCTCATAGTTATCAGTGAAAATAAAGAAGCAACACAACGACAACACCGTAACTATTGTCAAAGTTGGAATAAGTGACATCTTAATGTTCTGGCTAAACATAATAACTTGATTTTTGGCAACCTGACCGCCACGAATAAAGTCTTTCACTCCACCAGTCATATCAACCCCCAGATGAAAGTAGCTTATCATTCACAAGTCTATTCGCACTATCCCTCAAATCTCGATAAACATCATCGAACTCTAAACCCGAACTGTTGAGGTTGGGATTAGATAATACTTCCTCCAAAAGTCTTTTAGACATTGCATGATTCCTAAGAATAACCTTAGTCAATTCAATTAGAGCGCTGTCTGAAAAAAGAGACATGCTTGACTGTGGTGTATGTGTATTACTGGCATTTTCCAGGGAGCTAGTTACAGAGCCCGAAAGTAATTCCCTCTTTGTAAATCCACGCCCCTCCAACATTAAGCGGATGTCGATTGCTTCTCGTATCCAACTGCTGGCATTTTCATCACCGCATCGCTTCATGGAATCAGCCAATCCGCGAGCCCTAACCTCATCTAGCAACTTAACACTTATCGGCTTTTTTGCATTCATGGTAGTGCCCTCCAAGCTCCTAAAAATAAAGGATATGGTTAAAGATATAAGCAAGTGTAGGGCTGCAACGTAGTGTAGAAGTAGTGCTCACTAACAAACCATGTCATACACTGGTAGTGGTCTATACACACCGCCAGTACTGGAATAACCCGTGCAACAACCGTTGCGTAGGGTGTGTCCCTACCCTGCTCTTGGGACTATTATGCGACAAGGCGGATGGGTTTGCACATTTTTTGAGCGCCATTGTTGAAAACGATGAGCGAAAGCGTAACTGAAATGTAGGAAATGTGCGGCGATCCACAGTATGAGAAAAGTATGGGAAATCGGTGCGTAGTTGAGTGGTTTGTCATTGCTGATTAATAGTTCAGCGTCTAATATTTCAACACTGACTATACAAGGAGTAAGACAGTGGACGGAGAGAACAAAAACAACAATTGTCAGATTGGTGATATAACCCTTAATGCTCTAGATGATGTGGTTAAGCATTTTTTCAATAATGGGCAGAGTGTAGAGATTAAGAGTGGTGAACCCAACTATGAGGATAACGAAATAACGCAAGGCGTAACAATCATTGTTACGGATGACGAATATATAATCCCAAAGTGGAAGGGGAGCAAAAAAAGATAGGAGGCGCAAGCCTCCTATCTTTTTAGGAGACCAGCGAACAAACCAATGCCAGTGAAGAAGGTACCGATTGCCAAAAGACGGCGGCGCATTTTAATTGCAATAATTTCCTCCTCTAACTTCTCAATTTCCAATTCAAGTTTACGGCGCTCAAGGCGTTTCATTTCTTCTTGGTGACGTTTAGTTTTTAACATGGCGATTCTCCTGTAGTTACATCAAGGGAAATTCACCGGACTGAATAAAGTCAACACGCAGCGCTTGCGTCTGTGTTTACTTTATTCAGGGAGGTGAAAAAATTTCCCTGTAACTACAGGGGCCATGTTAAAAACTGGCAGCAAGAAAAAATGAAACGCACAAGCTCGAATGAAATGAGAGGTTGCAGACTGCGCTGCCGTTTTTTGGCAAGACTTAAATTCAACGCAGTAGGCTTTCAAAACTGCGGAGGTTAACCTATAAAAAGACAAGGTTCGATGCCTTGTCTTTTTATCCTGCGTCCCTGGATATTTTTTCACCATCCTGATTTTTCCCATCCCTGGTTTCAAAGATCAATTCTTCCCGATTTTTTGGCGTCGGGGTTGGCGCTTTGCGTCGCTGACAACCGTTGGTGCATATTCCATGATCACATGTTGGACAGGCCATCATTACCCCCAAAAAAAAGAAGAAATTGCAGTGCTGCAAAGTAAGTCATCTAGAATATCATTCTGCAAGAGACCATTACAAAAACCAAAATAGAATCCAATTCCAATTTCTGGATTTATTGTTTTGATGCTTTTTATAACTTCGATGATAAAATCTGAGAGGTTACTAGTTGCCATTAATGACAATTCAAGATCGCAGAGTTGGATAATTTGATAGTGCATAATCACCTCAATCAGTAATGGCCTAGCGCCTCAATATAATATTAAGTATAAACCAACAATCTCAGAATATCCAAAAAGATAAAATACAGAATACAAACAAGGCGCAAAAAAATGCCCGCGTGAATGCGGGCTAAACACTAAGGAGAGGATTAATAGAGGGGGATCGTTTGTTCAAAGTTAAAGACAATATGACCATTTCGGAGGCTGACTGGCCCGCCATGATTGAATAGTTCATCACACACCAGACACCCTTTCGAATCTGGTTTGATTTGGCGGCTGCAACGCCGCCAATCGAGCGCAGAAGCCCAACGGGGATCAGAGAAGCCCTGACGTATTGCTTCACGTTCTAGCCGCTCCTGGTTCGCCAGGGTAAACATAAAAGCCGTTCGCGCATCAATATGAGTCATGTTCTGTACCTCTATCAGTGATGGCCGTCGCCAATAACCCGCCCTACAGGGCGGGTTGGGTAAATCAATCTTCTACCGGCTCGGTGTGTTCAAAGTTAAACACACATAAATTTTTCACCACACGGCGCTTTTTGCTCTCGCCGTCTTCTCCTGAAACGGGGGCCGCGCTTGTAGCCTCATCCATTTTCTTTTCGCAGACCATCATGATTTTGCAGGCTTTAGCCTAATGCCAGTCAGTTAAGCTGACTGGCTTTCTTTTTATTGGGGTATTTCTTTGCCTTAGGCTTCACGGCTCTCGGGTATATTCGCTCTTCTCGCTTAATGGGCAACACATGATGTATCGCCTCC
>NZ_JAHUTS010000026.1:0-62167 GCF_019209835.1 Enterovibrio paralichthyis
TTTGTGGGGAATTTCTGCTGCGTTATCAGCGTCTCATGTAGGCTAGCTACACATCGAAGCTTCTGCCTTGCATAAAATCCCCACAAACTGCTGCAAAAATCATCACCAAAGGTCAACAGCCCCTAGACATAGAACCGACAAAATGATCAAGCATCTGAAATGGTTGTGCCAAATGAGGTGGTACTTAGATAGTACTGTTTAACAGAAGAAACCTTTTGCATCGTAATTAAGACATGCAAAAGGTTTCTTATTTGTGGTTGATTTGGTGAGGGAAATTTTTGCTGTTAGCAAGAACACTTTTAAAGCGAGCGAAATTGCTCAATGAGTCCGACGATTTCACTCCCTTTCGATTTGAATTGCTCGGGCGAAAGTGGGTTGTCCAGAATATCGCTGTATCCACGCAACACAGACTTGTCAAATGTTTCCAGGTTCCTGAACCCCATCGACCAGCCTGAAAAAGCGCGCTCATCAATCTCGGACTTATCCAGCACGATGACGCCAGTATGCCTTTCATCGGCATTGATTTTTGGCCAAATCTGGTCGATATCGCTTTCCTCTCCTTCCAATACTTGGAAAAAGTTTCCCTTTGAATACAGCAGCAACCCCGTGATCCCAGAAGGTTCATTGTTGGCGCGTGCTTTGCCCAAGATTTTCATCAACTCTGACTCTCCAAATTCAGCGGTTGCAGAACTCGCATAAATCACTCGAATCATGATTCAATCCTCCACTAACTGTAATGACATTGTCCGTGCTGTTTGGGTATTCATTTAGTTATAGATGAAGGATGAGAATTAGTCTCATTTTTGAGTTTTCTTGAGAAAGCCATGTACAAGTTCGTGCCATTGCCCCAAACCAGCCCTTCTGCTCTGCAGCTACTCGTTAGCTGCCAACCATTTCCTAAGTAAAGCAGCGAGCTGTGCCTGTTCATCTTCATTTAAGGCTTTGAGGATTTGGCGTTCATTCTCAACGTGGGCTTCTACGGCTTCGTCAATCACGGCGATACCTTTTTCCGTCAACGTGACCAGACAACTGCGGCGGTCGGTTTCGCTGGCGTGACGCTCTACCAGTCCCCGCTTCACCAGACCATCAAGGCGCGTGCTCATCGCACCGGATGAGAGCATCAGGGTCTGGTACAAATCCGTTGGGGTTACGGCAACGCCTGCGCGGCGTAGTGAGGCAAGAATATCAAACTCTATATTGCTGAGGTCATAGGCCTTAAAGGCTTTTTCAAGCCTGGGCGTGATCAGCTGGGTCGCTCTTCCCAACCGGCCAATAACGCCCATTGGTGAACAATCTAAATCCGGGCGCCGCTCTTTCCACTGCGCCAGAATGCTATCGACATGGTCTGCTTTCATCCGGTCTGCTAACTCATCAGAAAATATCTTTTCAGAAAGATACTTGATCAAAAGATAGAATGCGAATATTTTATCTTTTAGAAAAGATACTTTCATGAAAGACAAAGGCTCGCTATGGCTAACTATTTTATTGCAGCGCTGGTACCTATCTTGTGGGGGAGCACTTACTCTGCCGTCAGCCTGTTTCTGCATGATATGACGCCATTCTGGGTTGCTGTGTTCCGCGCACTGCCAGCGGGTCTGTTACTGTTGATGCTCAAACCGGGTCGCCCTCCGCTGCCTTGGGGAAAAATGACGTTGTTGAGCACCCTGAACATTGCCCTCTTTTTCCCGCTTCTGTTTATTGCTGCCTACCGGCTTCCAGGCTCAGTAGCGGGTACGCTGGGCGCAACCCTGCCCCTGCAACTGATGTTTGTTCAATGGTTGGTAGAAGGGAAAAGACCAGACCCGAAACTGTTGCTTCTGGCGATACTGGGGCTTGTCGGTATTGTGATGCTGCTTAATCCGAGCGCGGATATCGACCCTGTCGGCGCCGGGGCTGCACTACTGGCAACCGCGTTAGTTGCACGCGCATCCCTGTGGCTGAAAAACTGGCCAGTGACAGACATATTCCGCCTGACAGCCTGGCAACTGACCCTGGGCGGCTTGATGCTGTTACCGGTCGCCTACTGGATGGAAGGTGCACCCAAAGCCATCACGGCAAATGAAATCCCGGGTCTGGTGTGGATATGCTTGCTGAACACTGCATTCGCTTACTGGGCATTCTCACGTTCAATCAAACGTATCGGGCCTGACAGCATGGCGATGATCAGCATGCTCAACCCTGTCGCTGCCGTCGCACTGGGGATATGGCTGGTCAACGAAAGCCTGGGTTTATACCAGTGGATTGGGATTGGCCTTGTGCTGCTAAGCCTTCTTTTGATGATGAAGGTGAAACGCAAAGCAAAACGCACCGCCCACTATTCACCCGCTTTAAAGCCCCTCTGAGGGGCTTTTTGTTATCGAAACTATGAAGCAAATCTAATATTTGAAGTCACAAACCTGAATTGTCACATTCCCCCTGACCAACTGATAATGCTCCCCCGAAGTTTTCTGACCTCGCTCCCCTACTGAGCTATCCAACACTTCCAGTCAATTCATCCAAAAGCAAAGCGCACAGCATTCCTTTTAACAAAATTGCGACATCTTGAAGAGCACCGAAACTGTGTGCTTAATGATGAATTGCCCATTCAATCCGGATATGGCGTTCAGGCACGAGGTTGCCTTTGTTTCGAGGGAGAGATCATGGAAATACGTATCGATGACCTTAGCGGAAAAGAAATCCAACAGTTCTTGCTGAATCACTTGAGCAATATGCATGAGATTAGCCCGCCTGAAAGTGTTCACGCTCTGGATATCAGCGCGTTGCGTGCGCCGGATGTCACTATTTGGAGCGCCTGGATCGAAGGAGAATTGGCAGGATGCGGTGCGTTAAAGCAACTTAGCAATAACCATGGCGAAATAAAGTCAATGAGAACGGCGGAAAAATTCATACGACGTGGCGTAGCTGCGAACTTGCTCGCACATATTTTACAAGAATCACGCAGACGACAATATGCACGTCTAAGTTTAGAGACAGGAACTGAACCAGAATTTCAGCCAGCGCATCGTCTTTATGAGCGTTTTGGCTTCGAAGCTTGTGCGCCGTTTGCCGATTATGTAGAAGACCCTAACAGCATCTTCTATACACGTGTATTGCAACAGTTCAGTCCGGCTCTCTGATCCCACGTTAAGGAAAACGTTGATTACGCCGTGCTTATGAACAATAGAATAGAAATAATCGATTACCATCCACGCTACACAGAACAGACAATTGCCATGTGGCGAGCCAGCAAAGAGCTCGCCCTCGGCATGCCTGAGATGCATGATATTGAAGCACACCGGTACTTCCTCAACCGTATACTTGCCGCCACCCACCGCATTTATCTTGCCGTAGAACGTCGCTCTGAAATGGTGTTGGGGATGATCGCCGCTGACGACACACAGATCAGCCAGCTCTATGTCCACCCTGGGTACCAACATCAAGGGATAGGTTCTTCCCTGGTGGAAATCGTAAAGGATACGGCGGGCGACAGCTTGACGTTATACACCTTTGAAGTGAACGCAATTGCCCGAAAATTCTGGCAGAAACATGGATTTGTCGAACGACGCACAGGCCTTCATGATAACGAAGAAGGAATGGTTGATGTCCTCTGTGAATGGCGGCGTGAGAACACCTGGCACCCGCTTCATTCTATCGCCGTCTAGTCCGGGCAGACAAAAACCGTTGTCAAAACCCACCAACACGCCAAAGGTGCTATCATCGCGAAGCTATCATCAAGGAATACTGGCGTGTCGGCTTATTTAACAACGCCGGGAAGAAACAATTTTCCAGCCGCATTCGTTAACTATTCATCCCCTGCATATATTTTAAGCAAACACATGAATTTCTGTGAGTTTGCCACTCCAAGTCGATAAGTAATTTTCATCGTGACAATTCATAAATTGATTTGTCGCTTACTTCTCAAAGCTGTAACTTGCGCGCTCTTTGGTGCGGTGCTGAGTAAGTGGATGATGAAGTGCGCCGCCGGAGTTTGTAAGTCAACGTATGCGAATAGCCGTGTGTTGGCTCTACCAGCCTTTAAAAATAGAGGGTTGGCGGAAACGATAGTGTTGATTATTCAATCAGTTCTTATAATTGTGAGCAGAAGATTCTCACAAAACAGCTATCGTTTTACTTGAGTTAGTGTCAACGATTGGTGCGCTCACTCCATCCGTACGAAATTCACTACCTGGGGCATTGACAGCAATGACTGACAAAAACACAGCTCGACCAGCAGTCGAGGGGACTATCCAAGCATCTACAAATGACAGATTGCTTGTTGGCTGGCGGGAATGGGTTGCCTTACCAGATCTGGGTATCTCAGCAATTAAAGCAAAAGTCGATACCGGCGCAAGAACGTCTTGCCTACACACTTTCGGCATTAAAGAATACGAAAAAGACGGCGAGAAATGGGTGAAGTTTATGATTCACCCAATCCAGGATGACAGTGTGACTGAGAAAGAGTGTCACGCGAAAGTTGTCGACATGCGTACAGTGCGCGATTCTGGCGGTCACGAAACGCTCCGATATGTAATTGAGACCACGTTTGTCATCGGTGAGTTGTCATACCCTATTGAAATGACGCTGACCGCTCGAGACAACATGGTATTTAGAATGCTGCTGGGCCGCACTGCGATGGAAAATCGCTTGATGGTCGATCCGGTACAATCTTTCCTCGTTCAGGCGTAACAAGGTTATTTATATGAAAATTGGAATTCTCTCTCGCAACGCAAACCTATACTCCACCCGTCGCCTGATTGAAGCTTGTGAGCAACGTGGTCACGAATACAAAATCATTGATGCGCTGCGTTGCTACATGAACATCAACTCGACCCAACCGTCTATTCACCTGATGGGTGAAGATCTGGTGGGTTTTGATGCCGTGATCCCACGTATCGGTGCATCAGTGACTTTCTACGGCTGTGCCGTGCTGCGTCAGTTCGAGATGATGGGTGTTTACACTGTAAACGATTCCGTTGCGATCTCACGCTCACGCGACAAACTGCGTTCACTCCAGTTACTGTCCCGTAAGAATATTGGTATGCCAATCACAGGTTTTGCGAGCAAACCGGGTGATATTAAAGACCTGCTGGGCATGGTTGGTGGTACACCGGTTGTTATCAAACTGCTTGAAGGTACTCAAGGTATTGGTGTGGTTCTGGCAGAAACCCGCAAAGCGGCAGAAAGTGTTATCGAAGCATTCATGGGCTTGAAAGCCAACATCATGGTGCAGGAATACATTAAAGAAGCTGGCGGTGCGGATATTCGTTGTTTCGTTATCGGCGACAAAGTGATCGCGGCGATGAAACGCCAGGCGCTACCAGGTGAGTTTCGTTCGAACCTACACCGCGGTGGCAGTGCGTCACTGGTTCGCATTACCCCAGCAGAACGTAAAACAGCGATTGCAGCAGCCAAGGCGATGGGCCTTCACGTTGCAGGCGTTGATTTGCTGCGCTCAGAGCGCGGGCCTCTGGTGATGGAAGTGAACTCCTCACCAGGTCTAGAAGGGATCGAAACTGCTACCGGTAAAGACGTGGCAGGGATGATCATTGACCATATAGAGAAAATAGTCTCTTCTCCGAGGACAAGGACACGTGTCAAAAGCCAATAACAACAAAAATAAAGCATTCGAAATTGGCGGGGTGACCATCCCGCCAGGTCAACGTGCAAGCGTTGAATTTGAGGTTGCAAAACTGTACACCCACTCTCCGCTGTCAGTGACAGCGGAAGTGCTTCACGGTAAGAAGCCCGGCCCTGTTATGATGATTAACGCGGCTATCCATGGCGACGAGCTGAATGGCGTTGAAGTTGTGCGTCAGGTGCTGGAAAGCATCAACCCGGCCACACTGAAAGGCACCATTATCGCGATCCCTGTGGTTAACGTGTTCGGCTTCATTCACAAATCACGTTACCTTCCTGACCGCCGCGACTTGAACCGCTGTTTCCCAGGTTCTGAGCGTGGGTCAATTGCCGGCCGCATGGCTTACCAGATCTTTGAACAGATCGTTCGCCGTTGTACCCACATTGTTGACCTGCACACCGCTGCCATCTACCGCACCAACCTCCCGCAAATCCGTGCAAACCTTGATAACGAACAGACCAATGACATGGCCATTGCCTTTGGTACACCTGTGGTTATTGATGCTGCACTGCGTGAAGGCTCGCTTCGTTCAGAGGCTGAGAAGATCGGTATTCCTGTCATCACCTATGAAGCGGGCGAAGCATTGCGTTTTGAACCGTACGCAATCACCGCGGGTGTGAAAGGCGTGAAGCGCGTTATGCAATTCCTTGGCATGATCCGCAAGAGCAGCAGCCGTAAGACCGCCGTAGAGCCTGTTATCGCCCGCGCGACCCGTTGGGTTCGTGCTGAAGCGGACGGTATCCTGCGTTCACACGTGTCTTTGGGCCAACGTGTCAGCAAAGGCCAGTCTCTGGCATCGATCAGCAGTCCAGTCGGCAGCGAAGAGATCCAAATCTACGCGCCACAAGGCGGTATCATCATTGGTCAGCAAACCCTGCCACTGGTTAACGAAGGCGACGCGATTTATCACATTGCGTTCTTCGAAGAGCCAGACAAGCATGTTGAGCAGCAGGTAGAAAACTACCTGGATGAAGTGGTGGATGATTCCAACAACGAAATAAAATGGGGTATTGGCGTGGCGTAAGCCCACCACCCCGCCAAAAAAGGAGCGCGTTGCGCTCTTTTTTTGATCGCTCACACATTATTTAACCTTTCAGAAACACAAATATTACAATCTCATTTTTGACACTCTTCTTTTAGGATCTCGCTGTCTAGAATCAAATCGACATCAGAGGACTGACCAGAAGGATATCGAGATGAAAGGAATCATTTTTGCGCTTCTAGTGACGATAACAGCACCCTTTTCGGCACTGGCTAGCTCGACCACATCCGGCATTACCACCACTGGCTACACGGAAACCAAATACCCTATCGTGCTCGTCCACGGCCTATTTGGTTTCGACAGCATTGCTGGCCTTGATTACTTCTATGGCATCCCCCAGGCGCTGACACGAAGCGGCGCAAAAGTCTTTGTTGCGCAAGTGTCGGCAACCAACAGCTCTGAACTGCGCGGAGAACAGCTTTTACAGCAGGTACGGTGGGTGTTGGCCGTTACCGGCGCACAAAAAGTGAACCTGATTGGTCACAGCCATGGCAGCCCGACAGCGCGCTATGTTGCTTCAGTTGCACCGCAGTACATTGCATCTGTCACCAGTGTGGGCGGCGTAAACAAAGGCTCTGAGTTTGCCGACACGGTAAGAAGTACCTTCCCACCGGGCTCTGCCGGTGAGGCACTGGCCGTGAGCGCTGCCAACGCACTTTCCGGCTTGATCAGTGTCCTTTCAGGCGGCAGCCAGCTTGCGCAGGATCCTTTAGCGTCTCTGACATCCCTAACTACAGAGGGTTTGCGCAAATTTAACCAAAAATATCCTGAGGGAGTGCCTGCCACCCGCTGTGGCGAAGGCGATTACCGCGCAGCCAATGGGGTCTATTACTATTCATGGTCGGGCTCCCAGACAGTGACCAACGTGGCGGATATCAGTGATCCAGTGCTGTTTGCCACCGGCCTGTTCTTTTCTGAGCCGAACGATGGACTGGTTGGCCGCTGCTCGACTCATTTAGGTAAAGTGATCCGCAGTGACTACCGCATGAACCATCTGGATGAGGTGAACCAAGTGTTCGGCCTGCATGATCTGTTTGAGACTGATCCGGTGACACTTTACCGCCAGCACGCCAACCGTCTAAAGCGTCAGGGACTTTAAAGCAAGGAGGCGAACACATGCTAATCCATCTTTCCCACCTAAAAGTTGCGACAGTTTTGGCTGCTGGTGTGTTGTTCGCCGCTACGGTTTATCTGTTGGAAGGCAAGCCGTCCCCTTCTACGCCAAACGTCCAATCCCAGCAGGGAACGCAGGTCGATATCGCTTCAGACCGCGATACTTTTGAGTATTTCCTTTCCACCTTGGGTGAACGTTCATTGGATGATATTCAAGTGCAGTATGCCCGCTTTGCCAACACGCTCAGTTTCGGCGAACAGCAACAGACGCTGTTTGAGAAATACCAAAAATACCGCCAGGCACTCAGTGAATTGCCCACACCTTCCTACGAAGAGATCAATGTCGATCTTCTCACCACCCTGCACGGGCAAAAGAAAGCGCTTCAATCTGCCCATTTCACGGAAGGTGAACAGCAACGCCTGTTTTACGAGGAAAACCTGACAAGGGAAATGGCCATCCGAAAGCTGGAACTTGACGATCTGGGACTGGATCCGGAAAGCAAACAGGCACTCTGGCAGGCAGAGCTCGACAGGTTACCGCCAGACACGAAAGAGAGTTACCGCAATGCCGCGCTCATCAGTCACCTGAATACGCTCAAAAACAGAGAAGAACCGGCAAGTCATTCGCAGGTTGTTGCTTTGATCGGGGAAGAAGCAGCCCTGCGCTTACAAGCTTATGAGCAGGAAGAAGCCGCCTTCCAGCAAGGCTATTCCAGCTACCTGATAGAGCGGGAAACATTATTAGGGCAAGACCATCTCACCGATCACGAGCGCGAAGACGCCCTTCAGACGCTGCGGAAAAGTTACTTCGGCGAGGATCAACATCGCCGGGTCGAAGCCCTGGATGCAATGCAGCTGACACAAACAAAAAGCTAGCCATGGATTTTACAAACACCGCTTCGGGTAACACCCACCACACCAAAGTGTATGAGATTGCTTCAATGGCAATTTGGGTAGCGCAGCCACTGCCTGACAACATCTTGCAGCAACGTCTCATATCTAAGATCACACCACTATAAAACCTTGCCAAATCAAGGGTTTTACCGCAATTTCCCGATCGGATTCTCCAATTAAAATAATCAATCCCAAACAAAGGTGTGATCATGAAAATCAATAAGTCGCTTACGGCCGTATTTATTGCTTCTGCGTTGTCTCTCGGTGTGGCTCAGCCAGCGATGGCTCACGAATATACGCTTTCTGTGCAAGACGCCGAGCGTTACGGCATCAGCGTACCAAGCATCAAAGTGAACTATGATATTCTGCCTTACCAGCACATTCTTTACGGCTTCCAACTGCATGTTGAGCTGCAAGGCGCTACGTTAAACACCACGAACGTAAACACACTGCGCGACGCGACTACCCTTTCTACGCACAATGTTGTCCGCCCTTACCGCGCAAGTGCAAACACCATTAGCTATCGCATTTCCGGTGAACTCGACCACCGCGCAGTGAACTTCATTGACTTCACACTTGATAAAAGCGTGCTTTCTACTGATCACGATATGACTATCCGTATCCCTGTAGAAATTGACGTAACACCGCCAGACACGCCAGATCCAGAGGCAAACAAAATCGCCAGCCTGAACGTGAATAGCGTGAAAACTGAAGATTTCCTGATCGACTCAAACCGTACGCTTTACAAGATCACACTGAATGACGGTGAGTTCTTACCAGGCTGTTCAGACCCAATCGCACACAGCATTATTCGCACCAGCAATATTTCCGGTTTGGTGAAGATTTGGAACAAGACCAGCAAAACGGTCGAGTTTATTGTTGAAGGTGGTTACCACACGCCAATCGTAGGCAACTGGAACTTTGAGCTGGAGCCAAACACCACTACGTTGAACAAAACACTGCATATCAGCACACCAGTTCAGCACTAATTGCGCTTCTCTCGCGAATTCAAGGCACCCTGCTCAGGGTGCTTTTTTTGTTTTCTATCGCCCCCAACGCAGTACAGGCCACTGGTACTCCCCCGCTTTTTTGAAAAGCTGAGGACAAGGATTTACCACCAACACTTCATCGGCAAACAGGCACATCGGCAAATCATTGATAGAGTCTGTGTAAAAACTGACGTGGTCAAAATCATGGGGTTGTGCGGCTATCCACTGTGCCAGCCGCTGCACTTTGCCTTCCCTGAACGTTGGGATCCCGTCCGTCACAGGCTGGAAATGATCGTTCTCGACCACCAAATCGATACCCATAGCAAAATCGGCCCCCAGCTGTTTTGCCAGCGGAATCACCAGAAACGACAGTGACGCAGAGACAATCACAACCGTGGCTTTTTCCTTTTTCAACTCGGCAATGCGCTCACGGGCCTGGGGGAAAACATGCTGAAGCATACGGCTTTTCACACAATGTGACGCCAGCGTTTTCACATCTTTGTATGAGTGGGTAGATAAGGGTGAGAGACTGAATGCGAGGTAGTCATCCAGATTGAGAGTACCGGCGGTGTAATCATGCATGTATTCGATATCACGGGTGACAAACGAAGAATCGGCAAATCCTTTATCAGCCAAATATTGGTGCCAGCGCGACATTGAATCACCCGCGACAAGCGTTTCATCAAGGTCAAATACGGCGAGGTGTGAAGCCATGGGATGTCCTTTCCACAGGTGAAAGACGTATCTTGTCACAGCATTACCGCAGTTTCATGACACATCCCTGCGAAGTGGGACGTCAGCGTAAATATTCTTCAGGAGTAAGCAGGGAAACCCGGAATCTCAACCCTTCGCCAAACTGCGTTTCAATGGTCTGTTTTGCAGACTTGGCATCGTCCACGACTTCCACTGCCACCACATCATCAAACTCATTCACATACAGCCGTAAATGGCCAATGTAAACCACCCTGTCATCCACCCGCACCAGATACCGCATCGGCTCAGGTAAGCCCAAGGGGCGGTATTGCAGCGCTTCATCCTCGTAATACGCCCTTTCCAGTTCAGTCAGCCGCATGGAGGTTTTGGGTACCGCAAAGAAGTATACGCGCCCCCAGTCCACCAAAAGCCCCAGACGCTCCCCTTCCTTGGCTTGCTGCTTTAACGGTTTCAGCCAAAGCAGCACCCGTTCACGGTCAAAAGGGATGAAGTTGTCCGTTTCTTCTTTCAGCGCTGAAGCCGTGACGGCTTTCAGGCGGGAGATGGATCCCACCAACAACACTTGATCGGCATTGATCTCGGACATATCCGATGGCGTATCAGATCCTGATCCGGAACGTGAACAGCCCACCACAATAGTCAGACACAGCAACAGCACGCCACCTCGCAGTGCGCGGAGAACACGTCCCGGTGGAAGACCAGAATGTCTATTTTGGCAGAAGTTTTGCAATCTCATGCCTCAACCTTAGTACATAAACTGTATGGGTTCCCGATAGTTAGGTTAATCATGCAAACACAGTGAAAGGGAAACCAAGGTTGGTCGGTCAATTACCCCGCTGGAGACAAATTGGTCACTGGCCGATGTTAATAACCATAAGGTGAACACCATGCTTAACTGGGAAACTGTTCTGAATACAGCCAAAAAAGGTAACCCTGAACCTCCGCGTCGGGTTGAAAAATCTGAGGCGCAATGGCAGGCCGAGCTGAGCAGCGAAGAATTTTACGTGACGCGCAAGCATGGCACCGAGCGTCCTTTCAGCTCTGAAATGTGTGCGCTGTTTGAGCCCGGCATTTACGCCTGCGTCTGTTGCCACACACCTCTTTTCAACGCACAGGAAAAGTTTGATTCAGGGACTGGCTGGCCATCGTTTACTGCGCCATTGGAAGACAACGTCGTCGCCTACAACATGGATATTTCCCACGGCATGACGCGCGTGGAAGTGACCTGCAATGTGTGTGACGCCCACCTGGGACATGTTTTTCCTGACGGGCCGCTACCCACAAAACTGCGTTACTGCATTAACGCTATCGCGCTGGCTAAACAGAAATAGCCACTTTATGTCGGGTGCCGGCGCACCCGACATAAAGACTGCTGGCCTTTTCCTCATCGTTGTATGACAACCCCGACAAACCCCGTCTGACAGCAAACAAATTCCCCCTATTCCGTGAATTTTGTACCCGCCGACACAATACTTGGGAGATAAATGTGTTCAATCTAAAAATATTTGGAGGTTTACCAACGTATGGTTCGTGGTTCTAACCTCTGGATAACTGCACTCGTTACTTTGTATTTTCTGGTTTCCTATCTGGGATCTGCACCGTTCAGCTTTCATGAAACCAATATCGTCCAAATCAGCGTCGCTTCCGGCATTGGCATGATAGGCTGCCTCTATGGTGGCAAGCATGCGCTGTTTACATTGATTGCCGCCTCTTCCATTGCCTACACCGCCGCTATCTACCGTTGGGAACCGGATATGCCGCTACTGCCCGCTTTCATCACGGGGGCATTGGTGCCATTTGCCAGCTACCTTTCCGCCTACCTTTGGCGCCAACTGTTTAACCCTGGCGGCCTCACGTTCGAAAGCCTCATTCAGTTTGTTCTCCTGATCGGCATTTTCCCCGGTTTGCTGTTTGCCTTGATAGCAGCCTCCGATTCACTTTACGGCTTCTACAACGGTATCGACGGCTATCTATATGATGTCTATGAGCTGACCTCTATTTACACGCTCAGTATTCTTTTGGTTGTGCCCTTTTATCACCTCTGGATTGCGACAGAAAAACCGTTGCAGTATTTCTCAGCACGAAACCTGTTACTCATTACGCTTTATTTGCTGCTGACGTTTGTGGCGTTTGTGTTTGTTCCCGGCCTTATCTTTGTCGGCCCCATTATTCCGGTGTTATTGGCATTTAGAGGCGAAGAACTGGCGGCACTGGCGGCGCTGTTTGGTATGGGGCTGATTGTGTCCTTTATCGCTCCCTACAATCTGGGCCCGTTTGATCTGCCCGATAAACTGGAAGGACACACTTCTCTGCTTACCTTTGTATTGGTCAGCATCATCACACCGCTTTCCATCGGTTTGCATGTCAGGCGATTACACATGGTTTCCCGCTCACGGGATATCTGGCAGTCCAAGGCACGTACCGACCAACTCACCGGCCTCCCCAACCGCTACGCCTTTTTCCCCGAACTCGCCAGGATCTTCCACCATACAGAAATCGGAGATCAGAGACTGGTGGTTGCTATGATTGACGTCGACCACTTTAAGTCCGTGAACGACAACTATGGTCATGCTACCGGTGACAGAGTGCTGGCACAAATTGCCGTGCTGATGCAGGAAGCGGTAAGAGATTCAGATATTGTTGCCCGGGTTGGCGGCGAGGAATTTGCCATTATCTTCCCCGGGGGAAATAAGCTGCAGGCTGAACGCGCGCTTGAAAGGCTGAGGATGGAGTGTGAAAAACACGTATTCCATTTTGGGGAGATCGATATAACGGTCACCCTCAGTATCGGCGCAGCGGTATACCAACCCATAGAATCAAAAGATGCCCTGATGGGGCGTGCCGACAGCTTGCTCTATCAGGCCAAGGAACAGGGGCGAAACCGCACCCTGATCGGCTAGATTCATTTATTCTGCAATGCCGCCCTGGGTCAGCAGCCCAGGGTTTAACAGGGCTTCCAGTTTAGCGCGGGGGATATCCGTTTCTTCCTCCGCCACATCAATGATGGCGCGGTTTTCTGCATAGGCTTTCTTTGCGATCCGAGCCGCTTCCAAATAACCAATCACTGGGTTGAGCGCCGTCACCAGAATCGGGTTACGCGCCAGAGCATCCTGAACCCTGTCTTCCCGGACGGTGAAGCTGGAAACTGCTTTTTCAGCCAGCATCACCAGTCCATTGCTGAGCAGGTTAATGCTTTCGAGCAGTTTGTCTGCAAGCAGCGGAAGCATCACGTTCAGCTCAAAGTTACCGGATTGTGCCGCAATACCAATGGTGGCGTCATTGCCCATCACCTGTGCGGCAATCATCGCCGTTGACTCAGGAATAACCGGGTTCACTTTTACCGGCATAATTGACGACCCCGGTTGCAACCCTTCCAGTTCAATCTCCCCCAGCCCCGCCAGTGGCCCGGAGTTCATCCAACGTAAATCATTGCTGATTTTCATCAGGGCTACTGCCAGGTTTCTCAGCTGCCCAGATAACGCCAGCACCGCATCCTGACTGCCCATGGCATTGAACGGATGCGGGTTGGCTTCAAAACTGATGCCGGTCAGGGCAGAAATCTCAGTGGCAAACAGAGAAGCAAACTGGGGATGGGCGTTAATACCTGTCCCGACTGCTGTGCCACCCTGTGCCAGCTTTTTTAGCCCATGAAGGCTAAAAGTGATTCCCAGCGAGCAAGCCTCAAACTGGCGTCGCCACGCTTCTATTTCCTGACCGAAGGTTACCGGCATTGCATCCATTAAATGGGTACGCCCCGTTTTTACGATGTGGCCTACCTCGCCTTCTTTACGGCGCAGGGTTTCCATCAATACTTCAATCGCGGGAAGCAGCCGGGTTTCGCATTCCAGCACTGCGCTGATTTGAATTGCGGTCGGCACGGAATCATTGCTGCTCTGGCTCATATTGACATGATCATTCGGGCTGACAGTCGTACCACACTTGCTGGTCGCCAGCGTCGCAATCACCTCATTCATGTTCATGTTGGAGCTGGTACCGGAGCCCGTCTGGTAGACATCCACAGGAAAGTGAGCGAGATAATCGCCCCCAATCACTTCATCGCAGCTTTCAGTGATCGCCAGTGCAATTTGGGGGTCGAGCAAATCAAGGCTGGTGTTTACGCTGGCGGCGCAGTATTTCACCATCGCCAGCGCACGAACAAAGGGCGCTGGCATGGGACGGCCACTGACAGAGAAGTTGTTTACGGCACGCTGGGTTTGCGCTTGGTACAACATATGATGTGGCACAGCCACTTCGCCCATGCTGTCCTTTTCAATCCGTGTTGTTTCGTTTTTCATCCGCTGATCCATTTGCTGAGCTACAACATGAGTATGTACTTGAAAATAAAATTACGCTGTCTCAGTGGCGCGTAGTAGGTAAGATGCCGTACCATAACGCGCATATTTCCATGCAAACGCAAGGCTCAGAGCAATGAATGACGACGATATCCTGACCAGTGAAAATCTCATCGAAATCGTAGAGAACCAACTGGAAGACAATAACCCGAAGAAAGTAAAAGAGACGCTGATGCGCTTGCGTATGACAGGTTCAACGCAGGAAGAAGCGCTTGAGTACATTGCCTGTGCGCTGATGGTCGAGATTTATGACGTCGCAAAAGGCGAAGGTGAGTTCAACCTGAAACGTTACGAAGAACATCTGGATATGCTGCCGGAAATGCCGTGGCAGGGTGATTTGGACGATTAAAAAAACTCCCCTCGGGGAGTTTTTTCGTTTCAGGTGCTGACGTTAAATATGGTCGACGGGCATACCAAAGGTGGTAAGGTCGTTCAGCCAGTAAAGAACAAACAGGTGACAAATCACCACGACTGCTGTCAACGCTGCCCGCATCAGGGTGTACCAGAACGGGTAGATGCCCTTGAACATCAGTACCACTTCCAGAATCAACAACACTACAAACGCCACGACAAGCAGATATAGAGAATAAGGCAGCGGCATCATTAACGAAGCCACGGCCACCAGCGAAAAGACAATCCCCACTGTCAGACCATTAGTGGATTTGTCCGGTTTGGCGCCGCTGATCGTCATGCCCCACACCGCACCGGAAAGGAAAGCCAGAATCATGGCGCTGTAATTGTTGAAGGCATAAAGCAAGCCGTGATGCCAATCATCCGGCCAGAGCGGCAGTAAAACACCAAACGCAATAAAAGGGATAAGACCCAGACAACCGTAAATCAACGCAGTTTTTTTCATAGTTCAACTCGCTGTATTCGTTTGTTCCCGGTACGCGACCGGTGTGGGAATTGATCAGTCCTGAAGCAATGGATGCCCTTCCGGCAACTGCTTGTGAATCCAAAGCACCAGCTTGTGTTTCATGTTTGGCCCATCCTCCTTATCAGACGCTAATGGAGTCAGCACCTTGTCCTCTACTAACAGGCGATAAATACATTCAATTTTCACCTTATTGGACGTCCCTTCATCAAACGTCGCAAAGCCACGCTTTTTCGCATACTGCTCACCAATACTCAGTGCCTTCTTCAGCAACTGTGCTTCGTGTTTGATTTTTTTCATGTAAGGACTCCAGCCATCATTTTTGCCAGCATAGCAGAACGCACTGGAATAAAAGGTCTCAAAAAGCACGTTTCAAACAGATTCAAACGCACACTTTCACGGTTGCGATGTGCTGCAAAAAGAACGTGCCTGATCACACTCCTGTCATGTACAAAAATTACACAACGACTCAATGCGAGTGATGTCAATTAATTCGCCTCAGCAAATAACAATTTAAGTGTGCCTTAGATCACTTTAAATTTCCGTCAACGGCGACATTTACGCCAATTAGTGATCACAATCACAATAAATATCACGATCGCTAATCACAAATTCGTGACATTAAGCAAACTTAAATTAACAGAAAAGAATTGACTTTTAAGATTATTGCAATTTGAAAGAAAACTACACGAGAAATGTGGGATTGCTCTCACTTTTTGCGGCGGGAAGCGCGAGATTTAAGTGACATTGGTCACAAAAAACCCGTCATCAATGCCTTTAGAAAAGAGTGTGGTAATTTGTAGTTGTGCAAAAACAAACCAGCGGTTTTGGCGAACCGCTCCACACGAATCTAAAGAAACTTCAGACGGGTACACTTATGATATCACCAGATGCGAAGATCAAAGTACAAAATTTTGGTCGTTTTCTCTCAAATATGGTTATGCCCAACATTGGCGCGTTTATCGCCTGGGGGATAATCACAGCCCTTTTCATTCCAACCGGTTGGTGGCCTAACGAAACGCTGGCAGCACTGGTTGGCCCTATGATCACCTACCTACTGCCACTGCTTATCGGTTACACCGGCGGACGCCTTGTTGGCGGCGAGCGTGGCGCGGTTGTGGGCGCAGTCACCACCATGGGTGTGATTGTCGGCTCCGACATTCCTATGTTTATGGGTGCCATGATTGTTGGCCCAATGGGTGGCCTCGCCATCAAAACCTTCGACAAATACATGGAAGGTCGCGTTAAAAGCGGCTTCGAGATGCTGGTTAACAACTTCTCCTCCGGCATCATTGGTATGTTGTGTGCGATTGTTGCCTTCTTCCTGATTGGCCCATTTGTCAAAATCGTCTCCAACGTGCTGGCTTCCGGCGTTAACTTCCTGGTTGAAGCGCACTTGCTGCCATTGACCTCTATCCTTGTTGAACCAGCGAAAATCCTGTTCCTGAACAACGCGATCAACCACGGCATCTTCTCGCCGCTGGGTATCCAACAGGCAGCGGAAACCGGCAAATCTATCTTCTTCCTGATTGAAGCGAACCCGGGTCCAGGTCTTGGTGTACTGCTGGCGTACATGTTCTTCGGTAAAGGCACCGCGAAACAAACTGCGGGTGGCGCGTCTATCATCCAGATCTTCGGTGGTATCCACGAAATCTACTTCCCGTACGTGCTGATGAACCCGCGCTTGTTGCTGGCGACCATCGCAGGCGGTATGACTGGCGTGTTTATCCTGACTCTCTTTAACGCAGGTCTGGTCTCTCCAGCATCTCCAGGCTCTATCTTCGCTATCCTGCTGATGACACCGAAAAGCTCTCTGGTGGGTGTGCTGCTCTCTGTCGCAGGTGCAACCGGCGTGTCATTCTTCGTCGCTTCCCTGCTGCTGAAAGCACAACGCACAGAAGATGAAGAAGGCGACAGCGATGCGCTGACCAAAGCCACCTCGCAAATGAAAGACATGAAAGCTGCCTCAAAAGGCATGGTCGCTGAAAAGCAAAACAAACGCATCGACATGGCGAACGTGAAAAGCATCATCGTAGCGTGTGACGCTGGTATGGGCTCAAGCGCCATGGGTGCTGGCCTGCTGCGCAAAAAAGTGCAGGATGCAGGTTTAGACATCAAAGTGACCAATGTGGCTATCAACAACCTGCCACAGGACGTTGATATCGTGATCACCCACTCAGATCTGACTGACCGTGCCCGCAAGCACGCCGAGCATGCACACCACATTTCGCTAAAAAACTTCCTCGACGGCGAAGTTTACAGCTCGCTGGTTGCACAACTCATGGCAGCGCAAGGCCCAAAGGCCGCTAACGACCCTGAGTACATCAAAAAGCCACTGTTGGCAGCGAATGACGAGTCACTGAAACCAAAACCAACACCGGTATTCCAGCTAGACCGCAAAAACGTTCACCTTGGCCTGCAAGCTGGCAGCAAGCAAGATGCAATCCGCTACGCCGGTGAACAACTGGTGGCGCTGGGTTACGTCGAGCCAGAATACGTTGATGCCATGTTTGAACGCGAAAAGCTGGTTTCCACCTACCTGGGTGAATCCATCGCGGTTCCGCACGGCACCATCGAAGCAAAAGACAAAGTGAAGAAAACCGGTATCGTGATCTGCCAATACCCAGAAGGCGTGCAGTTCACCGAAGACGATGACGACGTTGCAAAACTGGTTATCGGCATTGCCGCCAAAAACGACGAGCACATTCAGGTCATCACCGCCATCACTAACGCGCTGGACGACCCGGACGCCATTGACCGCCTCGCCTCGACGGGAAGCATCGATGAAGTTCTGGAAATTCTGTCTGCGACCGAGGCCGCGTAAGCCCCGGAAGATTGGAGCCAGAGTGTTTCTGGCTCCACCTAAACAAAGTTGGTGAGGAATAGATGATGAAAAAAGCTGTCCATTTTGGCGCAGGCAATATCGGCCGCGGTTTTATCGGTAAATTACTGGCAGATTCAGACGTTGCCGTCACATTTGCCGACGTTAACGGCCCACTGATTGACCAATTGAGCCACGAACAGAAATACAAAGTGCGGGTGGTCGGTACGGAAAGTACCGTGGATGAAGTCCGCCACATTTCGGCGGTGAATGCCCTCAGTGAAGACGTGATTGAGCGCATCGCCACCACGGATTTGGTGACTACCGCCGTTGGCCCTAACGTACTGGATAAAATTGCGCGCACCATCGCGCAGGGGCTGCAAAAACGTTTTGAACAAGGTAATGAAGCGTCACTGAACATCATTGCCTGTGAGAACATGGTGCGCGGCAGCACGCACCTCAAAGCCGAGGTTTACAAGCATCTTACCGAAGATGAGCAGGCCAAGGCTGATACGCTAGTCGGGTTCGTCGATTCCGCCGTAGACCGTATTGTTCCCCCAATGGATGCGGCGAACGACGACCCACTTGAAGTAACGGTAGAACGCTTCAGCGAATGGATTGTGGATGACCAGCAATTCAAAGGTGAAATCCCTGCCATTAACGGCATGGAGCGCACCAGTAACCTGATGGCCTATGTAGAGCGTAAGCTTTTCACGCTCAACACCGGACATTGCATTACCGCCTATCTAGGTTGTCTGGCAGGATATCGCACCATTCGTGAAGCCATTGGTGATCCGGTGATCCGCACCGATGTGATGCAAGCGATGATGGAAAGCGGCGAAGTGCTGATCCAGCGTTATGGTTTCGACCGTGATGCGCACTACGCCTATATCGACAAGATCATTGAACGCTTTGCTAACCCGTATCTGATTGATGAAGTTTCACGCGTTGGGCGCGAACCCATCAGAAAACTGGGTAAGAATGATAGATTAATCAGACCGTTACTCGGTACAATCGAGTACGGCACAGCAAATGACGCCCTGCTCAAAGGGATTGCGGCAGCCCTGAAGTATAAAAATGCGACAGACCCGCAAGCCACTGAACTGCAGGACTATTTGCAACAACATGGCGTGACGAAAACGCTGGCGCACTATTGCGGCTTGGCAGAAACCAGCAAAGAGGCGCAGAGCATTGAGTCAATCTACAGCCAGCTATAAGCCCCTTCTGCTTGAAGAAGGCAGCACAAACGGAGGGCGAAAGCCCTCCCTGATGAGAAAATCAACTAAGGCAAAAATGGTAGCGCCGGTAAACGAAACACTCATATTGGAAAAGTTGAACGCCGCACCGACTGTGCGAGGGTTCTTTATTGCCTCGGTTGACGTTTTTAACGATGCGATTGATCAGCTGATCCAACGCATTTTCCGCAAAGACGATTTCGCGGTGAAATCCGTCGTGGGTCCCCTTCTCGATTCTACGGGTCCGCTGGGCGATCTTTCCGTCCGTCTCAAACTGCTTTATGGCCTTGGCGTCTTGCCAGACCCGATTTATCAAGACATCAACGACATCATCAAGCTTCGCAACCAGCTCAACAGCGATGGCGAAGAATACACCTTCACCGACCCTTTTATCATCAGTGCGATTAAGAACCTTAATCTGGTGGAAAAAATGGGCATGGTCAAACTTGAAGTAATGCAACCGGACGATGACGTGGATTTGGAGTTTTACCAGCTCCAACTTAAACGCCAGCAGCAAATGATTGCCTCTGGTCTCTCCCTCGCCATTGTCGAAATCTGCAACGAACTTAACAAAGAAAGTCCCTTCTAACGACGAAAAAACAGATGAGTCGATATACTGCGCGGCGACTCATTATCAGGATAGAAACGCATGGATGCCCGCGCCCAACAGTACCTCGATACCTTTCTCAATACCCTGTCGCCTGAACAGCGCCAACAATACACCCGCTTTTCCGCCGACTATTTCTGCGCGGACGAATACAATGCCAACCTTTGTGCCCAGCTCATCAAACAGGGCGAAAAACGCGCCAGTTGCAGCATGGACATTTGGTACAGCCAGGAAGGCGAAGAACGACCAGAAACCGGCCACCTGCACGTTGTCACCGACTGGCACGGCACACCCCATTGCATTATTGAAATCACCGACGTCTCAACCTGCCCTTTCAATGAAGTGACCGCCGAATTTGCAGCCGCTGAAGGTGAAGGTGATAAAAGCTACGAATGGTGGCGCGAAGCCCATTGGGCGTTTTTCAGCAGGGAATGCGAAGAGCTAGGCATTGAGATGCGCGAAGATATCTTGTTGGTATTAGAGCGCTTTGAGGTGGTGTACGCGGCATAATGCACACCCTGAAATTGACTTTCTCACGTTCCGCCGACTAACATTGGCCATCACTTCCCCAGGAGATTACGCCGAAATGAACAACTAAGCCTGTCATCCATATTTCATTTTGTTTTTGGATACACAGGGTTAGTAGGCGTAGCTCACTTTCCGATCATTCTTTGCTGGCAACCACAATCAAGTCAACTCGTGCCATTGTGACGTAACGGTCAGCATTGAACGCATCATAGAATATTCCCCGGCTACGGCTGTTGTCCCTGTTACACAGGAGGCAATTTATGCCAGTTTTACGCGCATATCACATCAGTTATCAATTCGACAATGGCGAGACACTGTTCCAGCACCTTTCCTGCACCATGACCAAGAAACGGGTGGGTTTGGTAGGCAGAAATGGCGCGGGCAAATCCATTCTTGCTTCAATCTTGAGTGGCGAGCTGACACCATCGAGCGGTTCCGTCACGCCGCCAACATCCGTCGCTGTATATCGCCAGCAGCCCTCTCACCTGCTTGAGAGCCAACACACCATCGCCCAGTACCTGGGAAAAGACCGCATTCTGGAAGCCCTCAAACACATTGAATCCGGCGATTGTGCCGAGCACTGGTTTCAGACAGTGGGCGATAACTGGGACTTTACAACCCGCTTAGCGCAGCAACTTACAGACATGGGGTTGCCACCAGAGCCGGACTTCCCCTGCGCCAAACTCAGCGGCGGTCAATTGACCCGCTTACAGCTTTGGCAGCTGTTCGAAACGGACACAGAACTCCTGATCCTCGATGAACCCTCCAACCACCTAGATGCAGAAGGCAAACAGTGGCTGACAGCGTCCATGCGGGCATATTCCGGCGCAATCCTCCTTATCAGCCACGACAGGGAACTGCTTCGTGAAGTCGAGGAGATATGGGAGTTATCCAGCCTCGGGCTACAAGTCTTTGGCGGGAACTACGACTTCTATGCAGAGAGAAAGCGTACTGAACTGCAGGCTGTCGAGCGTCAGTTAAACCACATCGACAAGCAGAAAAAGCAGCTTGAAGAGCAAGCCCAACGGAACCGCGAGAAAGCCGAGCAGCGCGCCGCCCAAGGCAACAAACTGCGCAAAACAGGGGCGCAACCCAAAATCCTGATGGATGCAATGAAAGACAAAGCGACCGCCCGCGCATCAAACCGCAACAAAAATGAGCAACTCCGGCAAGCTCACTTGAACGAGAAAGAACAGGCGCTCAAGTCGAGAAAAGAAGAGCTCAAAAACCCGAAAATTCATCTGCCAGACAGCCAAAGCCGTTCGCGCAAAGTGATTTCCATACTGGATGGCGTGTTGCCGTTTGGATGCAAAGCGCCCATCACGCTCCAGATTTTCGCCAACGACAAAGTGCACCTGACGGGCAAAAACGGCAGCGGAAAATCTACCCTGCTCAAAACCATTCTTGGGGAATTAACGCTCAACAGTGGCGAATTGCAGGTCAACACACCGCTTTGCTACCTCGATCAACATTTTGGCGCAATTAACCCCAACCTATCAGCCTTGGAGAACTTACTGCGCCACTGCAAAGGCATGATCGAAAGCGATGCAAGAACGCTGTTGGCAGGCATCGGTTTTCGCCGGGACAGCGTATTCCTGATTGGCTGCATGCTCAGCGGCGGCGAGAAAATGAAACTCGCAATGCTGATCGTCAGCCACCAGCCAACCCAACCTCTCCTGCTGCTCGATGAACCCGATAACCATCTGGATCTTGATTCAAAAATCATGCTCGCTCAGGCGCTGAATACCTATCGGGGCGGGTTTATTTTGATTAGCCACGATGGCGAATTTGCGGAAGAATCAGGGGTAGTGAGACAGATTGAGATTTGAGGACGTAAGCAAGCCAAGCTGGATGAAAGTCTGGCTTGGTTTTGCGGTATTTCAGTACCACAAACCATTCATTGGAAATACAGTGCGAACACTGTCATGGCACCGACTAAACCATTAATCCCCATGGCAGTGAGAACGGATAGCGACATATTCGTTTCCCGCTGTTTGGCTATCCACGCCATTCCCACCCGCCAAGGCAAGAGGAAACCCGCCAGTAATAGTTGAACCAGAAAAATAAGCGAGAGAGGCTCATACCACTGCAGCGAAATCGATTGATCTTGCACAGCCATAAGAATGATGCTGCCAATGGTGTGAGGGATTTTAAAGATAACCACCAAAATGGCACCGACAGTCAGCGCAGCCACAGAGAAAACGGGATGTTTGATAATGACAGGATAGAGATCTTTAGATGTGGCTGCGAAGACCATCCCCAACAACAGTAAAACCGCCAAGAAAGTAAAAGCCGTCAATACTCCAATGGTATCGCCTCCCCTTCCGTAAAATATCGCCATCAACGCCTGCAGGCTAATCACTGCCCCTGCTGCGATTGCCAGCATAAAGGATTGCGACCGTTGGGGGTGGAGTCGTTTAAGGTAGTAACAAAGGTAAGCCGAGGTGCCGCAACCAAGTATGGTCAACAGAATGATTTCGCCCACTTTGGATTGAAGCCCAAACCAATAAAGAAAAGAGACCAGTAGCAGTGACATAAAAAGCAGCATCCATTGGCTTTCTTTCATTTTCACCACAACCGGTCTCCCTGAGATTACGCGCCTAAAGGCAATGCAGATATTGCTTACATCGCATTAAGCTCTTCAATCGCTTCATTGGCTTTAGCTGTCATTGCTTCGACGTCATCAGTCGGGATAAGGAAGCCACTCAACGCTGCAATCCATTGATTAAAATCAGCCAAATAGCTCTGCGCAACAGGAAAGTCACTGTTTGCGATATGGGTATCGATGATATCCAAACGATACAGCAACATACTTTCAATTGAGTCATAGATATCCGCTGCTTTCACGAGATCCCGCAGTTCTAGCATCAAGCCAAAGATATCTACTGGGCTTTCTTCTATCACTAGCGCACAGTCAGACTGGATCATGTAGTCTGCACCTGAGACGTAGAGGTTGTAACACTTTGATTCAACCGCTCGCGCAACATTGAAATTGACAGTGGCCAATTGCCCGCTGAACTCTCCAATTGTGCCTGCAACGCGAAAACCTGTTTCATCACCAAACTCTACAAACTCGCTTCCTGTCCAACTGATATTCAGCAACTTCACATCAACCGTCTGGTCTTTGTTGTTTGCAACCAAGGTATTTGGCGATACTGATGATATCACTGGCGTCAGTGCCGCTTTAAGCGCTTCGTCCAATGCCTCGGCGAAACGTGTACTGTCACCGTATTTTATTTCAGGCACGTAGTAGAAGTTGCCATTAACATCATTGGTGAACGTTGAATAAACCTCATAGTCATTCAGGCCAACATATGGGTTATCAATGACTTCGATGACATATTCCGTTGGTGTTGAATTGACCGAACTCGCAGTGATTTCGATATACAGGTTATCAGTCGTTGGTTGTTCAAAGTTCCACATCCATTGACGGACATTGTTGTAATTCGCACCCACTCTTCCTTGCGCTCTGTTAGTCACAGTGTCAGCTTCGACAACACGTACATTCAAGCCAACACCGAAGTTATTGAGCTGTTTAACGTTGATAGTTTTTTTGCCTGCACTTACCAGTACGCGGAAGTTATCTACACGGTCGGTATGGCTGTCATCCTGTACAAATCCGATGTAACGAAGTTGATTAGCATCGTTCTCAATCAAGACTCGTCCATTTTCTAGCCCAAAGTCAGATTCCCAGTCTAGGCCATCAAAGGTTGATGTGGCTGTCACCGCTCGAGCTTCAGCACGGAGCACACGGGGTTCTACCTGCATAGATGCCACACGAGGACTTGCACTTGAACCGTCGCAGGTACGCGAGAGTAATGTAGTCAGTTTTCCGCGCTTTTTGAGAATTTCATTTTTTGCCCGAGCCAGATCAGCTAACGAGTTTGATGATGCATCGGTGACAAAAATGACTGATGCACCTTCTGCCATTGTTTCAGCCGCTTTGATTAGTGCTGCGCCAGAACTTTCAGGGCAATCACCACCACCGCTCGCATAGATATTGCCTACAGCACTGATGATATCTGCACGCTGTCGGGTAATCATACGGTTGACCACACTGTCTTTAAATGTGATCAGCTGATACATTGCTTCGCCATCTTCATAGCCTTGCAGGAAGGTCGTCAATTGGTTTTTAACCAGATTGATTTCACCGCTCATGCTGCCAGTATCATCAACGACCAACACAACCGAAGGTTTTTCACAGGTTGAAACTACGTCACTGGTGCCGCCAGGGTGAAAGGCTTCTACATCAACACAAAGCGCCTCTGATGATGACGCTGAAACATAGTCCTCAAACGCGGCATCAAACGAACAAATCCCGTCTGTACAGGCTTCCAGCCATGGCAAAACGGTGGAGACCATGCGGAATCCTTGTTCAGTGTCGTGATAGAACGACAGGCGGTAGCCAAAAGGTTTCTCTGATGAAGCATTGTCTTCCCATTTCACTGAAATTTGGTCAACCGCAGTAAGCTCAAGCTCTCTCACTGGTTGAGGTAAGGCGATTGGGTCACACTTGTCATCTTCACTGTAGCCAGAAGCCCAACGGTGTGGACCGAAGTTTAAGAGTTCTTCAATCCGCTCTTTGGAACGCGCTCGATCCTGGCTTTCGACGATAGGAACACCATATTCAGGCAAATTTACCGACGTGCCGTACATCTCTACGTTCGGGTACAGCTCACAATTTTTGTAGGGATTTCTCGCGAGATAGGAATCTTTAATAAAGACGCCATTTTGTGCTTTATCCACACGCAGTCTCGGCCCATGTGGCGCTTTGCTGTCGTCACTCGCTCCCCATGGGGCAGAGAAGTTCAATACAGAAGCTCCCAATGGGGAGTTCAAAGCCACTGCGCTCGAAATACTTACCGTTTCTTTCTCACCTCGATGGTAATCAGTTGCCGAGAATGGCGAGCCAAACTTAGTTTCTCCGCTGTGCGCATAGCTGCCATGGCCACCGTTAGACACGTAAATGAGCGGTGACCCACCCACTTTGTTTACCTTACCCCAGCTATATTTATTCGCCTCATAGTGAGTGGAGTAAACAGCATCAATTGGCCTTGAATCTCTATCAAAGAAATAGGCGACCGATTCCCAGTCAGAGATATGAGTACCTAGCCAAATGTTATTGATGTAGTAGAGCCAGTATTGTCTGGCGTGAGGTGTTTTGTTCCAAAATGGATTGTAGAAGTCTTGGAAATACACGGTGGGCTTCAGATCAGCTTTCACAAAGTACGGAGGATAGAATTCATGAATCCCTACCTCTGAAGTGGTAAATCTTTCTTTACCCAGTGCTGCATTCGCTTTTGCTGATGAAAGCTTGTAATCCGGCGTGAAAATGTATTCATTCAAAATACTTCCACTTTCCAGGATTGATGATGCATCCATGGGCACATAGTCGTGGTATGGGTAGCCATCCGGGTTACCAGAAAAATCGACATATTTCCCTGGGATCAATGATCGGGATTCCGATAACTTTAGAGTTGGGTGGGGCAAATCAATCGATGCCACTGAAACACTCGGTAGCAGTATTGATGCCGCCACGAGATACTGGTTTAGATTCATGGTTAGCCTTAACGTTGTTAAAATGCAGCCCAAGAAACAACATTTTGTAAAGCAAAACCAATTGGAATGACACAATCACCGACCCTCTCAATATAACCATGACTGATTACATTCAAATTCCGTATGATTGCGTTTCAAAGCACAAA
Source organism: Enterovibrio paralichthyis (assembly GCF_019209835.1). Lineage (NCBI taxonomy): Bacteria > Pseudomonadati > Pseudomonadota > Gammaproteobacteria > Vibrionales > Vibrionaceae > Enterovibrio > Enterovibrio paralichthyis. The sequence continues at coordinate 26,492 of NZ_JAHUTS010000026.1, forward strand.
CAAAGGCTTGTTATTAACTCATCGTTTAATAGCTAATTATTGTTAGGGTGAATCGTAATAGAACGTTTTTTACAATGTACAGTTCGCTATTCGTCACTCACCTTAGGGTAGAAGAACAGTCGCTGAATAACTATTGCGGTGGGGTTATTTTGATTAGCCATGATGGTGAGTTTGATGAGGTGAAAAACATAAAAACATGGGACAGGTACTTAAAAAATAATCATCAAACCACATCAAAAACACCGCCCAGCCCATCGCGGCAGGGAGAACGTTTCAAAAGTAATTCTCTGTTTTCAATCTGTTTTGTTCGCCATCAACACAAACCCCTTCAGCGAACAAAACCAAAAACAACGAATCAACCCCACCCTGACGTAAAAAAACCGCTACTTAACCGTTCTTTTATAAAACGAAAAGAAAAAGGAAGTTAGCCATGAAAAATCTTGTGCGCGACATGCGCGTGTCCATTCCCCTGCTGGTGTTGTCTTCTCCTGTGTTGGCACAAGAGCAATACCAAGATTATGCGTTTGTTGGCGCAGGTGTGACCTACGGCGAATCCGCATTTTCAACGGACGGGGCCAAAGTTGGCATTGAGCCCTCTTTGTTTTACAACGGAAAATACGGCTTTATTGATGGAAGCTTAGCCAATTACTCACTCACCCCTTGGCTGGGTTTGTCGGGCAACCTGCGTTTTGCCGAAGTATCGGACGATTTTGATGACATCCCCCGCGGCATCAACAACCGTGATGGCAATGCCGATCTTGGCATCACCGTGGGCACAGTTGGCGCACGCCTCACCTACCTACAAGATGTCACCAATGTTCACGACGGTTACGAGATTCAACTTCACCTTGGTCGCGCTTTTGATACCCCGTTTGATCAGTGGGTGCTCTCCCCTTACGTTGAAGTGGATTACCGCTCCAAAAAACTCTCGCAGCATCTTTACAGCGTTTCTGCGCAAGAAGCTGCCGCTTCCGGTTTGGCACAATTTGATGCTGATGAGACTTGGGTTTACAAGGCTGGTTTAATTTCACTCTACGACATCACCGAGCAGTGGCTAGCCATTGCAAAAGTAGAGTTTGAACATCACGATTCGAATAGCCCTCTGATTCAAAACGACCTTGCTTGGCAAATCAGCGTAGGCGGGGCGTATAAGTTTTAGTGCGCTTGCAGGGACAGACTCTCCAATACTCAAAAAACAAAGCCGTCTACTTGGCTTTCCCCAATCTGAAGTTATACGGAATAGACGCTTTTGAGCACCGACTCTAAGCTGTTTATGTCCCAAAGATCACAAGCAACCCCATCTAACTTCCCCTTAACAAAGGGGAAGGACCAAGAGCACGTAGCCCGCTTCTGCCTTGAAGACAAAAAATCCCCTCCACCCTTCAAAGGGGCGCAATATCATTCAATACTTCCACTCTGCCCTGCGCTAATTTCTCCGTGTTACATAGGAGAAAGTCATGAACAGTGTGTTTCTAGCCATGGTCACGTTTGCTTTTGTGGGTGCGGTAACGCCGGGGCCGGTGAACCTGCTGGCGACCAGCACCGCCGTCAATCAAGGGTTGCGCGAAGCGATTAAACATGTGGTCGCGGCATCCTTTGCTTATGCGTTAGTAGTAGTTCTGTGCGGCGGGGTGATGCAATCCCTGTTGGCCTTAATCCCTTCCCTTGAAACCACCATGCAGGTGTTGGGCAGCGCATTTTTGCTTTACCTTGCGTATAAAATTTTCACTGCCCCTGTGTCCAAATTCGAAAAAGGCCAGCAGGCAAAATCGGGCTGGCTGACGGGTTCCGTAACCCAACTGCTCAACCCCAAAGCATGGCTCTATGCCCTTTCCGGCGTAAGTATTTACGTGATTGGCAAAGAGGATGAATCAGGCTGGCTGGTGATTTACACCGTGGTTTCTTTGCTGGTGTGCCTTTTCAGCATTGGGCTTTGGGCTGTACTTGGGCATATTTTGTCCAGCAAGCTTGAAAATCCCGCAAAACAGCGCCAGTTTAATAGGTTCATGGCGACGGTTTTAGCGCTGTCCGTGGCCATCATCTGGATATAAGGCACGCGATGAAAAAGGATACGTCTACGCACTTCAAACAAAGCACCTTGCTACCCTGGGTGGAAATGCGTGTCGCCTGCCAAAGCCGCGCCTGTTACGAAGCACATTCGCACGATGAGTTTTCCTTCGGCATTATCGAACAAGGTCAGTCTGAATATAAAAACCGTAATAGGCACTACCCCATTCAAATCGGTGACGTTGTCACAATAAATCCTGCTGATGTGCATTCCTGTAACCCAACAGGCGAAACCTGGTCTTACAGCATGTTGTTTGCGGACACTGTCCGGATGGGCGAAATCCAGCGGGATATCTTGAGCGATAAAGTGCGCGGATACAGTCAGGATTACACCCCATTCAGGCATGATGTAGAACGCAACCCGCATATTAAGTCGCGCTTTATCACTCTGTTCAATGCACTGGTTTCAGACACAAGCCCGCTTCAGGCGCAGGTAGCATTCTATGATTTTGTCGAGGCTTGTTTCTGGCAACGGGAAACGACAAACACCTCTGACACTGCGAAAGATACCAATGTACTGCGCGTGCGTGACAAGATGCTCGATGAATTGACCCAACTCCACCATCTTGACGACCTCGCCAACGAAGCAGGCATGAGCCGCTACCAGCTTATCCGTGCATTCAGGCAAAGCTTTGGCCTGCCGCCGCACGCGTATTTGATGGATGAGAAAATCAAACGCGCCAAAGTATTGCTGAGAGAAGGTTTAGAGATAGCAGACGTGGCGATGACGCTGGGCTTTTCTGACCAAGCCCACTTTCAACGCCACTTTAAGAAAAAACTGGCTGTCACACCAAAATACTACCAGTCACATTTTGTGGATGCGTCTTAGCGTCCTGTTGTTCTGCAATCCATTAGCCAAAACGATACGCATCCATCGCTAATAGATCGTATTCCACACTGTGGTGTAAACGCTCTGCCTTCGCATTCCCGCTCGCCCCCAATACAGTCATCAAGGGGTAGAAATGCTCTGACGTCGGGTGATTGTAACTGGCGTGTGGCGCTAAAGATTCATATTCAACGACGGATTGGTAATCTCCACTGATGAGCTTTTCAGCCACCCATTCGGTAAAGACTTCCACTTTTTGCACGCCAGACGGATCGCGGGGCGAAGCAAAGATTTCCCGCAGGTTGTGGCTGATCCCGCCGGATCCTATCATCAACACGCCTTCTTCACGCAAAGGTGCCAGCACCTCACCGAGTTTGAAGTTGAATGCCGCACCAAGACGGCTGCTGATAGAAACTTCAACAACAGGAATATCCGCATCAGGGTACATCAATGAAAGCGGGATCCAGACGCCATGATCCCAGCCTAGATCAGGTTTTTGTGATGCTGCAATCCCGGCGCTTTCCAGCATGCCCGCGATTTTTCCCGCCAGCTCAGGTGCTCCCTTTGCTGGATATTCGATTTCATACAGCTTTTGTGGAAAACCATAAAAGTCATACACCAACTCTGGTAACGGCCCCGCTGAAATCTCAATGTTGTCGCGGGTATCAAGGTGAGCGGAAAACACCACAATCGCTTTCGGCTTTTGAAGCGTATCGCCCAAAGTTGATAAAAACTGCGCCGCTGGGCTGTTGCTGAGTGCAATGGTCGGGGCGCCGTGGGAAACAAACAGCACGGGCTGGGTTGAGTTTTCCATTTATCTATCTCCTGAACTATCCAAACGCCACCACATTTATCGGTGTCCATTTTTGTTAAACAGACTATAGGGATATCTTTAGCGTTTAATAACTGAGCATTTTTGATAGTGTTGTTCAGGATATTCGACCAATATTGACGCTAAACCGCCACAGGAACAGAAATGGAACTTCAGACCCTCTTACTCTTTGTGATTGCTTCACTGTCCATCAACCTTATCCCGGGGCCGGATGTGATTTACATCGTCTCCAACACCATGGGGGGAAACTCAAAATGGGACTGCGCGCTGCAATGGGGCTGGGTGTTGGCTACTTTATTCACACGCTGGCCGCCGTATTTGGCCTTTCCGCGATTATTGTCAGCTCTGCGTTTGCTTTTTCTGTGGTGAAATATCTTGGCGCGGCTTATCTGCTCTACCTTGGCATTTGCGCACTGAAAAATGCTTACGAAGGGAAATTGGCTATATCTGTGAGTGCCACAGACGCCAAAACCAAAAACGTATTCAAACAAGGTGTGATGGTGGCGGTACTCAACCCGAAAATTGCCCTGTTCTTCCTCTCCTTCTTGCCACAGTTTATTGATGCCAATACTGCGGCACCAGAAATACAGCTGCTGATGCTGGGTGTGCTGTTCAGTGTGACGGCGACAGTCTGTAACCTTTCTTACGCCATTGCAGGAAGCTGGCTCTTTGCGTCATCTTCATCCCAACGTTTTGCGCGCGGCTTGGAGGCGTCGTCAGGCATATTGCTGGTAGGTTTGGCAGGAAAAATTGCGTTAACGGATAAGTGATTTGTCTGAATTTGAAACACCAAGGCCAGCGTTGAAGCTGGCCTTGGTGTTATTGGTAGATGCTAAACAGCCGCTCTTGTCACCTCTGCCACATAACATCCCTGCCTATCATCAAACACCAGCGTCAGGGTATTTTTGATGCTTTCCAGCTCGTCATCCTGGTAATGAGAAACGTAGAGAAGCTGGCTGAGGTTTTCGCGGGCGATCATTTCCAGTGTACGTTTCATCAGCCTGCGGCCGAGGAAATCCAACCCTTGATACGGTTCATCGAGGATCAATAGCGTCGGCTGTTTAACAATCGCGCGGGCAATCAACAGCAAGCGTTGTTGTCCATAGTCGAGACGACGGAACGGGGTGTTGGCATATTGGCGCATGTGGAGGATATCAAGCCATTCATTGGCGATTTTCCGCTCCTGAATGCTGGGCTGGGTGTAAAGTCCAATGGAATCATGGAAGCCGGAAATAATCACATCCAGTGCTTTGCAGTTAACACGGTATTGCAGGTGCAGCGCCGAGGAAACCATGCCGATATGCTTTTTGATTTCCCAAACGGTTTCGCCGCTGCCGCGTTGTTTGCCAAAGATATGGATATTGTTGCTATAGCATTGTGGGTGATCGCCAAAGATCATCCCCAGTAAGGTACTTTTCCCTGCGCCATTAGGGCCTTTGATTTGCCAGTGCTCGCCTTTGTTGATACGCCAGTTAACGCCGGTAAAGATGGTTTTTTCAGTGTATTCCACCCGCCCGTCTGTTAGCGCAAAAATCGGATTCTCGAACGGCGTGGAATGTTGGTAACGACGAAGCAAAGCCATCATTTCGTCACTTTGCTGCTCGGATTGGGCAGCGATTTGTGCAATCACGGGGTGGGCATCCCAACGCGCCTTGTTCATCACCTCAACCAGCTCGCCCTGGCTGAACAGGGCAACGTTATCCACCCAATCCGGCATGTCTGCTTCACGGGAAAGCACCACCAGCATCTGAACGGTTTCTGCCAGTTTGCCAAGGTAGGCAGAAAGTGACTGGCGGTGTGCAACGTCCATCCCTTCATACGGGTTGTCCAACACCAGATAATCCGGTTGGGTAGCCAGGGCGCGCGCCAGCATCAAACGGCGGGTTTCCCCGGTTGAAAGCACGCGGAATCCACTGTTTTTCAAGTGGTCGAGATCAAGCTCGGCGATCAGGGTATCGCACAGGGTGTCATCGCTGCACATGTCAAAGATGAGGTCATGCACCGTGGTGCCGGTATCAATGCGGTCGAGGAAATCCGTGTCGTCATTGGCAAGCTCCTGCTCCAGCAGTTTTTGCTGTTCGCGCAGGGAAACCAGCACAATCCTGCCGTCCCCCTTATTCAGCGTTCCTTCAAATGGCAAGGTATCGCATAGCACAGCGCCAATCAGGGAGCCAACATCCCCTTCCGTGCTGAATACCGCCCAGGACTGGTGCGGGGCGATTTGCCAATTATCGATAGTGAGCGGCGTGCTGCTGCCTGCTGTTTTAAGCTGGTTGAATTGGATTTCCATACCCTTGGTTTCTTCCTGAAAGCGCAATGAAGCTAAAAGGTAGCGCATTCAGATTGAGTGTAAATACCCGCTTATCCGGTTCTGTGACATTAAAATGCCGTGAGCAAACTGATATGAAACAAAAGCAGCGCCCCTTTCTAGGGCGCTGAAGTAGACAATGAAAAGGTTATTTACGTGCGTTGGTGGGTGCAATCAACTGCGCTTCACCGATACGGTGTTGCAGAATGTAGTAGCCTGCTAGAGCAGGGGCGCCATCGGCAGGTACGCCTAAGCTTTCAACATCCAAGGCATAAACGGTGATTTCATAATTGTGCTTCGGTGCATCTGGTGGAGGACAAGCGCCGCCAAAGCCGATATAGCCGAAGTCATTGCGCTGCATTTGCGCGCCTTTGGGCATCTTCTCACCGCCTTTTTCGCCAGCATTCAGCGACAGATGGCGAACATCCGCTGGGATATCAATCATCACCCAGTGCCACCAGCCACTGCCTGTGGGTGCATCAGGGTCGTACATGGTCACCGCAAAACTTTTCGTGCCTTCTGGAACGTCGTCCCATTTCAGTTCCGGTGAAACATTGTCGCCTTCGCATCCCCACGAGTTAAAGATCTGTCCTTTGTTGAACGATTCACCTTCTACGACCTGGGGGCTTTCCAGATTCATTGCTGAAACCTGTGCAGCCATCAACAGCGAGGCACAAAGCAGCAGTTTCGATTTCATGTTGTCTTCCTTACTTGACCACTGGAGTCGAAAGTATGAGAAACAGTTTTGCCGGTCGATGTACGGTTTATGAGATCATTTGCATCAATTGAATTGGTCGCTCTCGCGACAGAAATATGATGCTGAATGTGAAAACTGTGCTTTAATGCGCGCTGATTCCAAGCTTCAAATATTGGGGTATTCCCATGCAAACCGCACCAACCAAAATTACCTTTTTCGAATGGCTGACACCGCTGGTTGCTTCAGGCAAGAAAGTGATCACTATCCGTGACGAGTCTGAAAGCCACTACGTGCCGGGAACGCGCGTAGATGTTCACACCCTGGAGCAAGACACTTATGTGTGTCAGATTGATATCCTTGCTGTTGAAAAGATTGGCTTTGACGATATCAATGAAGAACACGCCGCGCAGGAGTTCATCCCACTGGAAGAGCTGAAACCACTGATCCGCGAAATTTATCCTAACGATGAAGATTTCTATGTGATCAGCTATTCGCTGGTTGAAGGCTCAGCCAAGTAAACCGCGAGCATCGCAAAGCGATTTGCCGAACAGAAGAAAGCCCGCAGCACCTTGCTGCGGGCTTTTGTTTTTAAAGGATAATTTCCAGCGCACTGAAAAAGCGGTCGATCTCTTCCCGCGTGTTGTAGTGCATCAGACCAACACGCAAAATGCCGCCCTTGTCGGTCACACCGAATGCATCGGTCAGTTTGTCTGCATACAAATGGCCACTCCAGACGTAGATTTGCTGCTTGCCCAGAGCGGTAGCGATTTCTGACGGATCACGCTCACCAAATCGCAATGCGAATGTCGCAGTCCTCCCCTCCACACTTTCCACACCGTATAGCTGTACATTTTCGACAGCTTTCAATTTGTCGAGAAAGTATGCCGACAAGGTGGTTTCATACTGGTGGATATTGTCGTAACTGCTCGCCAGGCACGTGCGCAGATTATCACCCTCACCCAGAGAAGCCAGATATTCCACTGCGGCAACAAACGCACTCAGCGCTTCGAAATTCAGCGTCCCCGTTTCCCAGCAATTTGGAGCCGCAGAGGGTGCGGGTTCCACTTTGTAAGGCGTGATTGTCGACAGATACGCTTTTTTCCCATAGAGGAAGCCAAGATGCGGGCCATAAAACTTGTAAGCGGAGCCCGCAAGAAAGTCCACATCCAGCGCTTTTACGTCTACCAGTTGGTGGGGAAGCAAGTGCACAGCATCCACGAAGACTTTGGCACCGACAGCGTGGCTTTTAGCGACAACAATGGAAAGGTCTGTGATTGTGCCAGTGATATTGCTGGCACCGGTGACGGCCACCAGCTGGGTCTTTTCATTGAGGAGACTGTCGAGCGCATCCAGATCCAATGCACCGGTATGATCTTTGACAGGCAGATAGTGAACTGTGACGCCGCGATCTTTCGCAGCCATGATCCAGCTCGATCGATTCGCACCGTGATCCGCCTGGGTGACGATCACTTCATCCCCTTCCTGCCATTGCTGACTCAGTGCACGGCTGAATGAAAAGGTCACTGACGTCATGTTTGCGCCAAAGAAGATCTCTTCAGGCGCAGCGCCCAACATCGCGGCAGCGTGCCTGCGGGCATCCCCCACCAAATCGACCGTTTCCTGGCTCACGGCAAATTTTCCACCGAGATTTGAATTGCCGTTTTTCAGGTAGGTGCTGAATGCGTCAATCACATTGTCTGGTAACTGAGTGCCGCCAGGACCGTCAAGGTAGAGGGGCAGTTGCCCATTCACCGACCTTTGAAGCGCCGGAAATTGCGCCCGTAATTGGTCCACATTGTCACTGTTAAGCGGTAAATACGAAGACATCGCGCACGCCCTCCTCGCCGGCTTTGCTCGAAAGCGTTTCTGATATGTGGTGGTAGTAGCGCTGATCATCCAGGATGATGAATTGGTTGGGTTCCAGTACCGTGTTCAAGTGCGGATGTTGATCCACAGGCGATGAAAAAATCTGTGTAAAGCCTCCGGCAATGTTCCTGCGCTGAACGCAAAAGATCCCCACAAAGCGAAAACCGTCCTGATGAATGCCTTCCGGTGCCGGCGCACTGGTGTCGCTTTCAGAGCAGGTTACCCGGATTTGATGAACATCAATCTGGCCGCCTGTCACATCCAGCCCTGTCGCACTCGCGAATGAGCGGATCAGGTGGTCAAATTCCGGCAATGCCACCATCTCTTCAGACATAGGGGCAAAGTGGCGTTCCACATCACCCACCACGCGGTTTACCTCGGAAGACTGCATAAAGGGGCGGTGTTCCAGGCGGGTAATCTCCCCAGTTTGATTAATGGAAAAACGGGCATAACTCCGAAATCGGACATCGCTGTCTACGTAGGGATCTTGAGGGAGGACAGAGAAGTATGGCAGCAGTGTATTTGCCACACTGTCCGGCGTTTGAAAGGCTTCAATCAGAAACTTGTTTTGCATCTTTCATTCCTTTTGAACCGATACCCGCCTGCCCACCCGGGGATTCCTCACGGAACCAGCGGGCAAACGCTGTAAGCTGTTGAGTCATACAAAACGCAATCTGTTAGCAGATTGTTAATGAAATCTTATGCCATAATATTTGCTTTCAGCAACAGCAAAAAACCAATAAAGATTCTTATTCCAGTATTTAATCTCGCCAAAGTTAAACTCTGAAACATTCGATTGGTTTAGGTTTCGATCACGGAGTATTCAACCTCGCTCAAATCACTGATGAGTGGATTGCGCTGCTTCCTCTTGATGTATTCCCCACGCTTTGCAGGTTGATCTTTACCTATGGTCAGCCACTATATACCCAGACAGACAAACGGATTGGGGAAGATCAGCAATGACGCTGGAATGCCGCGTGGTGGCAACCATTGAAGAATTAGGCGAGCCCGCCTGGAATGCCCTGCTGCCGGACGATAACCCGTTTGTCCGGTATGCGTTTTTGCATGCTTTGGAACAAAGCGGCGCCGTGGGAGGCAAAAGTGGCTGGCTTCCCCAATATCTGGCGGTATTTGATGGCGAAACGCTGTTGGGGGCAGCACCCTGCTTTCTCAAACTCCACCCTTACGGCGAATACGTGTTTGACTGGTCTTGGGCAGAAGCCTACGAAGATGCTGATCTGGATTATTACCCCAAGCTGGTTTGCGCCATACCCTTTACCCCGGCAACGGGCCCACGCCTGCTGGTCAGGGATACAGACCATGTCGAAGCGGTCACGGATTATCTAATCGGGGGGCTTCAATCCCTGGCTGCGCAACTGGATTGTTCCGGTGCCCACGTTTTGTTTCCGGACAAAACAGGTATGCGACCTCTTACAAAGCATAGTTTTCTGGAACGCCGCGCGGTGCAGTTTCACTGGTTTAACCGTGGCTACGCATCATTCGATGATTTCCTTGCCACGCTGACAGCGCGAAAGCGCAAAACGCTCAGAAAAGAGCGGGTGTGTATTGAGCAGCAATCCCTGCAGGTTGAGGTTCTTGAAGGTAAAGCGGTGACTTCCGAACACCTTGCCCTTATGTACAAGTTTTATCAGCGAACTTACCTGAAGCGTTCTGGCCACTTGGGATACCTCAACCGGGATTTCTTCCTCTCCCTCGCGAAACAAAACGCGCAGCTGGTACTCATTCTCGCTAAAGACAACGGACAATATGTGGCGGGATCGCTCTATTTCCGTTCGAAAGAGACCCTGTTCGGGCGGTTCTGGGGTTGTCTAGGAGAATACGAAAAGCTGCATTTTGAACTTTGTTACTATCAGGGCATTGAGTATTGCATCCACCACCGAATTGCAAAGTTTGATGCGGGCGCACAGGGCGAACACAAACTGTTGCGTGGGTTTGAGCCCGTTTTTACTTACTCTGCCCACCTGTTGCGCCATCAAGGCTTTCATCAGGCCATTGCCGACTACCTAATGCGCGAGCATTCCCTGATTGAGCAATACCATGCTGACGCCCTGAATCATCTTCCTTTCAAACAAATCTAAGCCCCGGGAAACATTAACCGACGCTACGCTTAAAAGATAACGTCAGCCCACTTTTGAGGGAAAGGCGCATGACAAACCTCACTTTTCGATGCGAATGCGGTCAGGTAGAAGGCTCGCTGACAAATGCTTCTCCACACACAGGCAATCACATGGTCTGCTACTGCGATGACTGCCAGGCTTATGCTGCTTATTTGGGCGATGAAGATAAATGGCTGGATGAGTGGGGTGGCACGGATATCTTTCAGGTAACGCCCGCGAGTATTACTTTCCTGAAAGGCGGCGACAAGCTGCGCTGTGTCAGAGTCAAACCCGGCGGTATATTCCGCTTTTATTCATCCTGCTGTCGTACCCCGATTGCCAATACGGTGAGCCGGAAAATGCCCTTTGCCGGCATTCCAAGCCACATTATCCATGGCAACGACAAAGAAGCGGCACTTGGGCCTGTGCGCTGCTATGTCATGGGGACTTATGCCAAAGGGCAGCCGCCAACACACCCGCACCCGAAGTTTTCCCTCAAGTCTTTGGTTATCGTGTTGGGCTTTGTGCTCAAGAACAAGCTGAAAGGCGCCAATCTGCCCACACCATTTTTCAGGGATGACGGCAAAGCGGTAGTTGCCCCGGATCCCACCTTAAACCCTGATAACAGCGCCAGGCAGTAAAGGCTATTTTACCCGGCGTGGACGCTTGGTGTTGATGTAGTGCTCATGACGGTTTCGCCCTAGTTCTTTTGCGAGGTACAAGGCACCGTCTGCTTCTTCAAACATATTCTGTGATGAAGAATAGCCAGAAGAAACAACTAGGGACGAGATTCCAATGCTCATGGTCAGTTGCTGAGGCCAAGGGAACGGCAAGCTGGCAAACCGTCGACGGATGCGGTCAGCCAGTTCCAGCGAATCCTCGATACCCAACTCCGGACATACCACAAGAAACTCGTCACCACCCCAGCGCCCTATATGGTCATGTTTGCGTAATTCAGCATTGAGGTGTTCAGCAGCCATCAACAGTCCCTGATCCCCGGCAGCATGGCCTTCTGAATCGTTCAGCGCTTTAAAGTGGTCCAAATCTATCAGCAACACCGAAAGCTGGCGGTTATAGCGCTTGGCGCGTTTCACCTCTTCATCCAGACGCTCTTTAATGGCCTTGTGGTTAAGTAGTTTGGTCAAACCATCATGGGTAGATTCCGTCTGCAGCCGTTTGTACTGGGAGATATCCCGGACAATGGCAATCACACCCTCTTTGGTGGTGGTGATCGCGATACTCAAAGGCACCAGCCCACCCGCTTTGGTCACGCCGCGGATTTCAGTGTTGTCACTCAGCATCAAGCGGGAGCCGCGTGTTTTGATAAAATTTTTACGCAGCTGTTGGTGTTTGCTCTTTAACCCGTCTTCAATCAGATCTTCGACGGTCATATTTCTCAGTTCAGTCTGGTTATAACCAAAGATGGAAGAAACGGTTTTGTTGGTGCGAAGGATCCTGCCCTTAGGATCGCTATAGATAAACGCATCTGGCGATGCATCAAACAACACGTTGACCTCATTGGCGCGCTTGAACAGTCTGCGGGTAATAATAGAAATTGCCAAAGCAAACGCGATGATGATGAATGCGGGATAGGAGCTGCCAACTGCCATCAACAGCCCGTTACTACGGTTGCTGAAGCTGGTGTCGAAATATTGACCTTCTATGCTGGGGAGCAGGTTTTTTCTCAGTGAGATTAGTGCTTCGCGTGCGGATCTGTCATCCACCTTCACTAGGGCGTCAAGTTCCAGTACCGGCAAGTTGTAGAATTCCAGTTTCGCCCTGTTAAGGTTACGGAAGTATTCGTTGAGTGTTTCCTGCACCACAAGGATCTGCTTCATGTCCTTATCATCGAGCTCTGCCACCAGTAGGTTCAGCAACGCGTTGTTTGCTTCCCAATAGGCGGCCGTGGCATCGATAAAGTCCGTTTCTTTTCTTCTCAGAACATAGTTTTTGAAATGGTGGATAAAACCGACATAACCGAAAGAGCGCTCTAGCGCCGCCAAATCCAACGCGACCTTAACACTCTCCAGCGATTTGCGGTTCCACTCTTCATTGAGCTTCTTAACGTAGTCCGCCTGCCACACATTGACCAGAACAGAAATAGCAAGCACCGATACGCAAAGTATCGCCAGAATAATATTGAGAAATCTGTGAGACATTGCCGCCACTCGTATACGAATTTACAGTCACTATGTATTGTAGTTGAGACTGGCGAGGTCGGCGTGAAAGACGACAAAGGCGGCATATGCCGCCTTTGTAAAAAATCTGGAAGGGTTTTCTATCAGCTCACCTGAAGGCGTGCTTTTACCGCATCAATGCGTTTGTTCCAAAACTCGCGGTATTTGAAGTATGCGTAAGTAGATGCAATGGAAAAGAACAGATACGACAGCGCAAACACAAACGGCGATGTAATCAATTCACGTTCCATACTCCACATCACACCAAATACAGTGATGCCGAGTTTTACTGCAAAGCCAGAGATCAGCAGTAGCAGTGCGAGCTGTGGGTATTTTGTGTGGCGGAAGCTCAGCCAGTAACAACAACCAACAGCAACCGTTGCCAATGAAAATCCAACCATGTAGGAATGGAAATGATCACCCGCCAGGATGCCACCAACAACAGAAAGAAAAACAACCACGAAAAAGGCCATTTCTACCTCATTAACTAAGGTTAAACCAACGTTACGAGCATTAATTGCTCTAATGGAGCTATTTTTGCACAATTCATTGGCGAGTGCTAAACACGATAATTTAACAATTTGAAAACATTAAATCGTTAATTCATGGGTTTATTGTGCCGATTTTATCATGAATCCCGTAACTTACCTGATTCCAGCGGTGTTAATTTCCTGTTATATGATTACAAATGGAAACATTTTGTTACGAATGTGCGTGCAAATTATTCAATGGAAATCATATTTTTTAACGCTGGCACGTATTTTCCGTCTTTTCCCAAATCACCCATGTCATCAAATCCCCACCAGCAATCCAGATTCGCCCTGAGTAATGGCGCATTGGGTTGAATCATGGGGATAAAAGGTGGGGCTCACAATGCACTTTCAGGAAGGGGTAGAAAAACCGGGGGCCGGACACAAAAAAGCCGGGGCGTCACGCTCCGGCTTTTCTTTTCATTGAATTTCAGGCAACAGAACAAAGGTTGTCAGCAAGCAGCTTTTTCTCTAAATACGCTTTATTCAATGCTTCAACTTCAACCACTGGCCCCAACATTTTGACGCGCATCAGTGTGCCGTGAGAGCCAGCAACTTCCGCAAACCGCCCTTCTGAATAGTCACTTTCATACTGGAAGGTTTCAATGGCCAAATGGAGCAGATTAAAGTCTTGTCTGCGTACAGAGAGATAAGAGCGCCACATTAAGGCATCAAACACTTCTGTGGCATTGTACGCTCTGATGACAAACCGCCAGCCTCTGTCTTCGCCATAAAAGTCGAGAGGGAAGAACTTGCGGAGTCGTTTAATCGTTTTCAATGTCGTTACTCTTCTTCGATGTGAAAACACGATGCATACAGCTTTCAGTATAGAGGCAGTTTTCAGCGCCGCCACAAAAAACAAATACAAATAAATGATTGTTTTTACTGCATTCAGTGCTTTCTTTTTTAGCAATCCCGGTCTAAGTGGAAGTATGCAATCACAAACATATAGGCGTTCGCCAGAATATTATTTTGTCGCTATCCAAAGGTTCAGTATTTGACCCAAGCGTTAGATGCGTTTTTACTTATATCCAAACAACCTGAATATGCTCGCATTCAGCGGGTATCAATGGGTTCAACACTTTGGGTTTGCGTGAATATCGCACCTTCATTTTTAAAGGTCAGGCAGTTTACATGAAATTGCAGCTTTTCCGATGGGTTATCGTCGTCGTGCTGGTGATCGGCGCATTTTTATTGGGCATCGAGTACCAAAAGTTCACCTATTTCGATGCATGCCTTGAAGTGGGTAAGGAAACAACCATCGGCGACCACCGCATTTGCGTCAGCAAAGAAAATTGACCCTTGACCTTTTTTTGATAATGCGTTGATACCGCTCTTATCCCGGCACAATACCCTGCCTCGGCTATATCCCCAGAAAACTGACAATTTCCCCTTGTTTGGGGATTTACCCAAACGACCAGGAGTTGCTCGCTGAATACCGCGTCTTCAGGTTGTTTAGGTATATTAATTTTCAACAGAAAACCCACTAATCAATCCGGTGAACACTACGCTTTGATAACATTCACCACGGAGTTGCTGCCTTTCTAACCGAACGGTGCAAATTACACCTAAGTGGTTACTTTATGAACCATTACTCTGATTTTTTTGCGGTACACTGCACACTATAAATTAGCTCTCGGCCTAGAATTTGCTTATACCTCAATAACAGGCCCCCCTACACAGCCAGTTTGACGCGAAGAACCGCTGAAAAAAGAACGCTAACCGTCTAAAAAATATAACAATAAGACGGAGGTGGCGGACTTAGAACAGCACTCAAAGCAATAACGTGCGGCCAAGAAAGACCGGTTCACATGATGTGAAAAGCCCCAGAGGCACGGATTTTTGACGCAGGCAGAGGGAAAGCCAGTCAATTTACTGGAACATGAAAATGGCGATTTCGCTATATCCCTAAAACTGCGGTGTGCTGTCGCCAGAAAACCAACAACAAGACAGCACCAGAATGATAATGAGCCTTGCATGCTGAAACGTTTTCTTCAATCCGGTCATCGACTACAAACCAAGCTTTCTGTACTGGTTCTTGGCGTTAGTTTGCTCTTCGCTGGGGTGTCAGTCTGCATGCAATTGGGTGTCAACTACGCCAATACCGTAAGATGGACGACCCAGTCGCTGGAAAAACGTATCGACGCGGCCAGCGATAACCTGGTGCACGCGATTCAACATGATGATCTGTCCCTGATGGTTCGTCAGTTGAAAAGTCTGGCGGGTATGCCCCATATCAGCAATGTGCACCTCACCTATGAAGGCAATTCGCACCTATGGGCTGATAACATCACCCTTCCGCGGCGCGCTGAGCGAATCATCACACAATCTCTGACATCCCAAGGTGAAACGCTCGGTACGTTAGAGGTATACCTGGACTACACGTCCGTTGAAATGACGGCACTTGAAAGTGCGATTCCTTCTGCGCTGTTCTTCCTGACCGAAGCCATTCTGGTCGCACTGCTTATTCTGCTACTGCTTAAAAAGACGTTTACCCGCCGGATTTCTGATTTGGTTGACAGTGTCGATCGTATTGACCTGAACAAAGTCAGCAAATTCGCGATTCCGGATGAGCTGACCAACAGCAAGGATGAAATTGGACAGGTCGCGCGCTCGATTCAAGAGCTGTATATGCGGATCCGAGCTGATTGTGTCCATAACAAACTCAAAGAGCGCACGCTGAAGCAACACAAATCCTTGTTGGCGGAAGAGGTCTCACTACGTGCCAAGGAACTGGAATGGCAAAACCGCTCCAATAAACTGCTGGCCGCGTTGTCACTTCGCCTGATCAAAGGACACAAAGCCAGCGTCGAGTTTGATGTTCGCCTGTGTATGCCGGAGTTGGCAAAGCTGTTCGAAGCTGACCACATTTTCTGGCTGTCTCTCGATCAGGAAAAGGTTCTCTACCGCGTCTCTTATCCGGAAAACAGTGACGAGCCGACCATCGACATCAGCGACATGTATCTGGTGAAACGCTGGTTGATGGAAGCGCAGGAAGTGGCGCTGCTGGATTTGAATACAGCCAATGAAAACGCGATTATCGAGCCACACTTCCTGAAAGAAATGGGCATTCACAGCCTAGCTATGTTCCCACTGTCTGACGGGCGCAAGAGCTTTGGCCTGTTGGCGGTCACCCGTAACAACCAATCCCTGCAGTGGAATGAGAATAAGAGCCTGCTCCTTAAACGCTACGCGACCATGCTCAGCGAATTGACCATCCGCGAGCGCGACCATCAGGCGATGACAGAGTTGCAGGAAGAGCTGATCATGGCAAACGAGCGCCTGCGTCTGGAAGCGGAAACCGATGAACTGACGCGCCTGTTGAACCGACGTCCTTTCAGCCGTCAACTCAGCAATGCCCTTTATCAAGCCGTCGAAGAAGGTGATTCACTGACTGTCATGATGGTGGATATCGACCATTTCAAAGCCTACAACGATATCTACGGACACCTTCAAGGTGACAAAGTACTGAAGTATGTGGCGCGTGCAATGGCCAATGTCGCCCGTCAGTTCAATGCACCGCTGGCGCGTTTTGGCGGAGAAGAGTTCGCACTGTTGTTGCCGAAAAGCAATTTGGCGCTGGCACAGGAGGTTACCTGGCAGCTTTGCCAATCCGTGCGCGACCTATGTATTCCCCACCAAGGCAGCCAGAACAGTGGTATTGTCACCATCAGTATTGGCGGTGTGGTGTGCGAGCCAGACGGTTTAACCCAGCCAAACCAACTACTGGAATTCGCTGACCAGTCCCTCTATAAAGCCAAACGTGGCGGTCGCAACCGCGCTGAGCTAAAACAATACAACGCTGCTCCCGAAGACGTATTCTGATACCTATTCCAAACGTCCTGGAGATATTACCGGCGCTTTCCCGTGCCGGTAACAGCGTCTTCCACGCCCATGAATTCCTTCCCTAAGTTTTTCCCGGTTTGTCTCTGAAATCGGAAACCCCGGCGATTTCTTCTATGCGAAGATTAACCAACGAAGTTTTGCATCTGCATGGGGTTTTGTATGTTGTCAGTCAGGCCGCCGAGGCATATCTGCCATGTGGTGGTATCCCTTGGTGATGTGGCACAGAATGAGCAGGTATTTGCCAACATCCGACAATTCCCTTCACCTCATTACGAACATACCCTTATCGTTTTGCACAAGGCGAAAAAGCCCCCCCTGCGCCTGCCGCACCACACCAGTTGTCTGGAGTTGGCGCTTGACGGCTCTCTTCTGAACAAAATCCGAACCTGCCATCAGGCACTTCGCGCCATCCGTCCTGATGTCTGCCAGACTTATGGCGACCAGACCCTGCCTGTCCAGTGGCTTGCTCACCGGGCCGGCATCCCGCTCAGACTGCATATCGCTGGACAAGGTAACGGTGCCGCGAATTGGTTAGCCCGCAAGGGGCGGGTGTGGTCACACAAGATCTTCAAACACTCCTGCGATTTTGTCATTGCTTCGGATAAAGCGCAGGAGGCCTGGCTCAAGACAAATGCAGGTATTGAAGAGAGTAAAATCAAACGTGTACGTGCAGGTATAGACATCAAAACGCACCGCCCGCCGCTGCAGGATGTCAGCCTCAGGAACCAGACTGCTTTTATCGGCACTTTGCCGGTGCCCGCGAACCGTTTTGTTATCGGTTTGCCCGTCACTGGCATAGGGAAGGAGGCGGTTGAGCAGTTTTTAGCAGAGTATGTTGCCGCGCTGAAACACTCAACGGCGTTTTCTGCACAGGCATTGCTGCTGATCATAGGGAACAGCCCCTACCTGTCATTTTACCGCCGCTTTCTCGAGCAACACGATGTCAGCGACAATCAGGCACGTTTTTGTAATCATCACGCTGAAAGTGAACGCTTTTTCCACCTGCTTGATGCCATCGTCACCCTGGATGACGGAACGCAGCCCTCGTTTGCTTTACTGGAAGCCATGTCGATGGGGCTGCCAGTGATCTCGGGACGTGCCGGTGATTCGCTAAAAGATGACAACCATCCGCTGTTTTGGCTAACTGATAACGGCTCTCACCTGTTCCAGTATCAAATGCTCACCCTTTATTCTGATGCCAGAAAACGTATTCGCCTCGGACAAGCTTCGCGCAGCTATGTGCTGGAGCGCTACCACCACGCCGAGCATCAGGCGCGGTATGAGAAGCTCTACCAACTCCTCGAACACCGCATTCCACCAAGAATGCCTACCTCAGTAACCCGTTACCCGCCATCCCCTACCCGCTTTAAGCCCTGATTCGACTTTGGTGGTAAACACACATAAATTTGCTGCCCTTTCATCTCATATACGAGAATTTCTGGCTATATTTTGGATATCTAATTAACAGACAGGATGTCTTATTCCGATGAAAATTTTGGTCGTGGACGATATGACTTCGATGCGCCACGTCATGCTTAACCTGCTGAGAAGCATCGGCTATTTGGAGTTGGAAGAGGCAACCAACGGTTGGCAGGCATTACAGATGATGCAGCGAAGCCGGTATGATTTACTCATTACCGACCTGAATATGCCGAAAATGGACGGAAGAGAGTTGCTTAAGGAAATCCGGGCAGACAACAAACTCAAAACCATGCCCGTACTGATCGTTTCCTGTGAGCAGGATAAAGACAGGGTAAAAGAACTTATCCGCTACGGCGTAAACGGCTTTGTCGTAAAGCCATTTAACGGCGTTACCCTGCATAAGCAAATTCAACGTATTGAACGCCAGCAGAAACTAGCGGCAGAAAGGGGCGAAGCTGACAAGCAACAACTCTAAACGTTTGTACTTCGCAGCATTATTCTCTTCCCACCAAAACAAACGCCCACGTTTGCGGCTATTGCCAGCGTATCCCTGCAAGGTGAATAATTTCCATACGCTCCAACTCATGCAAGAGACGCTTGGCATATTCAGGCTCGCACACTGAAAGCGCGGAAAGCGCGGCACCCAAGGGCAATTTCTTTTCCAACAGTGAGAGAAAAACGCTGGCAGCACTGTCGCAGAGCATGACATCGCCAGTGTTGGGGCTAAAAATAACCAGCTGATCGCCGGATTCGTAACTGCATAACTCAAGGGAAAAATTGCTGGCAAGCTTAACGTCGACTTCTGCCCTTAAAACCAGATTATTATCAATCAGTTCATTCATTCTCATCTGTGCCACCTGACCATACTACATAAGGCTGATGATGTATTTATTTTGCCTGACTATGGAAACCCAAACTCCCTGATGGAGACCTGAGAATATTGCCCCGGCATGCGTAATATTGATTCACAAATTAACTCTATATGCTGCTGCCAAAAAACCTTATTAAGTAAATGGTCAATTGACCACTAGTCTCAAACATGAAGCAAACTAGCGCTCCTCGTTACCGCTGCAATGAGTATTTTTCGATCAGTGTGTAGAGCGTCGGGCGGGAAATTCCCAGCAAGTTGGCAGACTGCGACATATTGCCCTCTGCCCGCGCAAGCGCCCGGGTAACAGCATTGCGCTCAGCTTCCTCTCTCACCTGCCTCAGGTTCAGTGGTAACCCGCTGTCTTTTTGATGCTCTTTGGTCAAAGCCAGATCCGCCGCTGAGATTTGCGTGCCGTCCGCCATGATCACCGCTGATTTCACTTTGTTCTGCAGCTCTCTCACATTGCCCGGCCAGGCATAAGTCATCAACGCGTTAACGGCGTCGTCTGAAAAGCCGTTGATTTTGCGGTTCATGGTTTGGTTGAATTGCAGCAAGAAGGTTTTTGCAAGCAGCAACACATCATCGCCCCTGTCCCTGAGAGGAGGGATATTGATTGTCACTTCACCAACGTGGTGGAGCAGGTCATCCCGGAACTTTTTCTCTGACACCCGCGCACCCAAATCGTGATACGTCGCCGCCACTACTTTGACATCAACGGGAATGGAACGCTCTCCAGCGATACGATCGACAACGCGCTCCTGGAAAAAACGCAGTACTTTCGCCTGAATGGAGAGGGGCATATCGCCGATCTCATCCAGAAACAGAGTTCCACCATGGGCCGCTTCAATTTTACCGATTTTGATTTGGCGGGAATCGAAGTTGCCGCGCTCAATCCCGAACAGTTCAGCATCCAGCATATCTTCAGGCAAAGACGCACAGTTCAACGTAATAAAAGGTTTGTTGCTACGGGTGCTGCGATCATGGATAGCCCTTGCCATCAGGGCTTTACCGGTGCCGCTTTCTCCGTAAACCAAAGTGTTAACGTCGGTACTGGCAACCCTGTCCACCATACGGAGTAACTGAACCATTGGGGCACTTCCGCCCAATATCGCATGTTGCTGACGCTCATAGGTTCTGAGCCTTTCCACTTCACTTTCCAGCGAAGCAATGTGCTGCGCCCGCTTGACCATCATCCTTAACAGATCGTCACTGTAAGGACGCTCGATGATATCTGTCGCCCCCGCTTCCAGCGCCAACACGGCATCGCCATTGTTTTCACTATCCACAACAACAATAACTTTGGTTCGCGGGGAATATGAAAGAATGTCTTTGAGGACTGCCAGCGTCACGGCATTGCATTCGGCAATCACCGCAACCGTGGTCAGTAACTGGTGGAGAGTATTGGATATGCCTTGTGCCTGCGCCGTAACAATTGCTGTTTCGTCCCCCAGCGCCCGGCTTACCCGTATTTGGGCATCTGCATCATCCGATATGATCAGCACAGCATCTTGGCGTCGTGATGCTGCGTGTTGTTGGACTTCAACCATGGATCTTTCCTCTGACTGTAAACATCGTGTAGTGAACTTGCCTTCGGCCTTTGTGCCCGCGAACAACGCGGCACGAGTGCGGATGCAACACGAATGGAAATCGTGTTTGTTGCCTTTAGGCGTTGCAGACCTGACTGTCTAAATCTAAGTTGCCGGGATGGACACCGAATATTTCGCCCTTACCTAGCGAGTTACCTGTCAGGATCTTTTAAAGCCACATGGGTATTCACTTTCTAAAACACAGCGTTTCAACATCACTAAAACGGGGGTCCATACCCTGCTCAAAACCTTGCTGTGTATTACCAGACTCTCAAATCAGGGAAATACCTTGTAGCTGACACGTATTTGAGTACATGGAAAAATCGGCGGCTATTCAACGCCTTGATTTTAGTTGTCGGTGGCGTTGTGCATACTTTTACAGAACTGGCGTAAATCGTTTGCACAAGCGTAAGGTTTTTCTTCACTCGACGATCACTCTAGCAGGGGAGCTGATTCTCTTTGTCCGGCGAAAGAAGGAAATCTCAATAATTCTTATTTTGTAGGCACATTCTCTGATTTTAAATGTTGACGATCCCTGAATACCAATGCTTATGCCAAATTGGCAGCGTAAAATGTAAGGATAAATCGCGCACTTTTAGGCAAATAACAGCGCGATAAACCGCCAATCTACCGGGAAATGTTCAAACGCATGGAATTGATAAACGTGGCAGGTTTTAATAGATTTCCGCCACCATCAGACAGGAAGCATGACGTGAATTTGGCTGAGCAGACACAGTATTACGACGACGTATTTTCAGACGTTGATATTTCCGGCATGTCGTTCGGCGACATTGAATTTGAGGAGTGCCTGTTTCGTCATTGCCAGTTATCAGAAGCCGTTTTCCGCAACTGTAAGTTTCTCAACTGTACCTTCGAACAATGCAACCTCAGCCTGGTAAAATGGCACTATTCCCGCCTCTCAGAGCTTGAGTTTGTCGACTGCAAGCTGGTTGGCAGTGACTGGACTCAGGCAGACTGGCCCGTTTACCGGCGCGATGCTGAGCTGACATTCAAACGCTGCATCATGAATGACAACAGTTTCTTTGGGCTGACCCTGCATGGCCTGAAAGTTGCGGACTGCAAACTGCATGACGCAGATTTTCGTGAGAGTGATTTGACGGAGTCTGTCATGACAGGCTGTGATTTCACCAATGCCCTGTTCCAGCGCACCAATCTGAATGAAGCCGACCTGACTGACTCCACAGCATTCAACATCAATGTGCTGGAGAACAAAGTTACCGATGCCAAATTTTCCCGCTTCGAGGCACTGGCATTGCTGGAAAGCCTGGGAATAGAGCTGGTCGATTAAGCTAGGCGGCGGACAGTGCCGCCGCGATTTTTGCCACGCCGTTTTCGATATCTTCCAGCGAGCTGTTGCCAAATCCCGCCACCAGTGCGCGCGTCATCCATGTCGGCATCGCTGAGTTGTCTGCCGGGTTGAAATAGTAACCCAGCGTGCGGATTGAGATACCCACCTGTGCCAGTCGCCGCTGGACATCTTCCGCCAGCGGGCCATGTTTCCAGCTGAAAGTAACATGCAGCCCTGCCGGTTGGCTGATAACGCAGACCCTGTTACCCAGCTGTTTTTCCAGTAATTCGACAAACAAGCGGTGTTTTTGCTGATAGAGATGACGCATTTTGCGGATATGACGCAGGTAATGACCTTCCGCAATAAACGCGGCCAATGCCTCTTCCACATAGGGCGACGTATCACCACCTATGGTGTATTTCAACGCAAGACAGTCATCAACCAGAGATTCGGGCACTACCATGTAGCCTACGCGCACCGCAGGCAGGAAGGCTTTGCTGAAAGTGCCGATATAAATGACACGCGCATCGTCACCATGCAATGTCGTCGCCAGCCCTTGAAGGGAGGGATATGGCCGGCTGGCAAACTGGAATTCACTGTCATAGTCGTCTTCAATGATCCAGCGATCATTTTTTGAAGCCCACTCAATACACTGCATACGGCAATGTGTATCAATACTGGTTCCCATGGGGTAGTGGTTACTGGGCGTAAGATAGAGCGCCTTACCGTGAAAATGTGCCAAAGCGTCAATATCTGTGCCCGTACCTGGGCTGACCGCCATGTGTTTTATGACCGCGCCACTTTGCCTGAGCACTTTATGCATCTACACATAGCCGGGCAGTTCCGTCATCACTTCGTCGTCCTGTTTCAACAGCGCCTGCATAGCAATGTAAAGCGCCTGCTGTGCACCCAATGTCAGAATAATACGGTGAGGTGGCGCGGAGACCGACCGGCTGGATGAGAGATAGTCGCTCAACGCCATTCGCAAAGCAGCACTGCCCTGTGTGGTGTTTTGTCCTGAAATCAACGGGCGCTGAAACTGCTCCTGCATTGCCCTCGCCCATTTTTTATAGGGAAAGTTGACCAAATCCGGCACGCCGGTAGAAAACGGGCGGTTACGCTCAACAATTGTCTGGGTGTCGTCGCTTGAAACCGCTTCTGAATTAGCGGGCGCTTGTCGGCTTCCAGCCAAGGCTTTCGGCGCCGCCTGCAGGTACTTATCCGGCGTCGACACCTGAATAAAAAATCCTGCACCGGGGCGGCTGTCTATATAACCTTCGGCTCTTAACTGGTCATACACCGCCGTGACGGTATTACGGGAAATACCCAGTTCCGTCGCCATCTGCCGGGATGCCGGGAGCTTGCCGTTTCTCGGCCACTGACCGCTCAATATCTTGGCTTGAACCGCTTCATACAAGGCTTGCTGCTTTGTGCTGTGTCGTCCATCCAGCTCAAGATCCCCGATATCGATTGGCTGCATTTTGGATCCATCCATTTATCTAAATTGGTTCTATCTAAGGTGCCACTTCTCCCCTAAATTGCAAGTTATTCAGGGAAGCAAACAGAAGGACAACGCGATGGAACCCGGTGCAACCAATAGAACAACACTCAAGAAAGCCGCCCACAAAGCCGTCGAAGATAGCGCAGCACTGCATGCCATCATCGACGAGGTAAAAATTGCCCATGTGGCGTTCAGCGATCACCGTGGCCCAACAGTGATCCCCATGCTGGCGTGGCGGGTTGGCGATAGTGTCTACATCCACGGCGCCAGGAACAGCCAGCTCATCCGTCACCTTAAAAAAGGTGAGCCCTGTTGCCTGACCTTCACGATTTTCGACGCCTGGGTATTGGCACGCTCTGCCTTTCACCATAGCGCCCACTACCGCTGCGCCATGGTATTTGGACAGTTTGAGACCGTGGAAGGCAACGCGACAAAGTTTGAAGTGTTGGATGCATTTCTTGAGCAGATTGCCCCCGGAAGAGGTGCCGAAGCCAGACCCAGCAATGAAAAAGAGCTGACTGCCACCGAAGTGCTCCGCATACCACTGACGGAAACCTCAGTCAAAATTGGTCGACATGGTGTCAATGATGACAAGGAAGACATGGATTTACCCGTATGGGCCGGGATCATGCCATTTCGTACTGTGGTCGGCCCGCTTGAACCCACGGCGGATAACCAGGTAGAAAATGCACCTGATTATTCAGCGGCCTACCCTGGCCGTTGGTATGAATAACCTTGAGTAAATATGCAAACCCCAAGTCGTTTGAAGCACTTGGGGAATGCCTGCCTCCCTGATATATTGATTTTTCGACCTTCAGGAGAGGACAAGGATGAGCACTTTCAATCGTGTGGCCATTGTAGGCGGCACCCATGGCAACGAATTCAGTGGGATTTATCTTCTAAAAAAATGGGAACAGTCTTTGGGTACCATTTCCCGTCCGTCTTTCGAAACGGAAACCCTGTTTGCCAACCCAAATGCATTCCGCGACAACAAACGCTATCTGGACTGCGATCTTAACCGTCAATTCGTTCCGGCCGATTTGGCTAACCCGGAACTGGCCAACTACGAGCAAAGTCGCGCCAAAGCGATAAACCTACAATTGGGGCCAAAAGGCGACGCACGAACCGATCTTGTCATCGATTTACACAACACCACCAGCAATATGGGCCCAACCCTTATCTTGCTGAAAAATGATGCTTTCAACACCCAGTTGGCTGCTTATGTGGCGGAGCGTATGGACAACGCGGTCATCCTGTTTGAGGATCACTGCTCCATGGAGGAGCACTACTTCCTCTGCTCCATTGCCGAGCAAGGCATCATTATTGAAGTCGGTCCCCAGTCCCAATCCGTGGTTCGCCAGGATGTGTTGGAATGGATGGAAACCATGACCCTGCACATTCTTGACTTCGTTGAACTCTATAACAACGGCGACGTGCCACCACTGCCTGACACCGTCAGTGCCTATCGCTATGTTGAAACCTTGAAGTTGCCGGAAGACGAGAACGGTGAACGAATCGGCATGGTGCATAAAAATGTGCAGGACGCCGACTTCAAACCTCTGATAAAAGGCGACCCGATTTATACCCTGTTCGATGGTACTGAAATCCTTTGGCAGGGCGACTATGAGGCGTATCCGCATTTTATTAATGAGGCCGCCTACTATGACAACAACCTCGCGATGTCACTGGGTAAGAAGGTAGACATTCAGGTTATTAAATAAATCTGGAATCAACCTATCAATTATTAAGCGCCAATTTTAATGGCGCTTTTTTAATGCCAGTTGAATAGGCATATCAGGCGGCGGTGATAATGAATCTCTCATTTTAAAACCAGAAAACAAATTAATCGGCACCCTGTCCAGATTATTACCCCATATTGCAAGCGCTGACAATTTCCTGACAAATCGCAGTCCGCACGCTGATATTCAAACACAAAAACGACTCTACAATCCTCCAAAATTTCAGTGAGTTACCTTCAAGCAATTTGTATATCCGCTAAAAAGACATGAGTTCTCCGTGATCGCACTTCCATGTCGGTAACCTGGATGTCTATTTCGCTTATCCCAGCGTCACGCATTCAGTTAATTTAGCGCTGATACCCAATCGACCAAATATGACTGTCTTCTTTAGATTGGGTGCAGAACTTTTTTTACATCATTTATTAAGGAATATGACGGCCATGACTTTCAAGCCAAATGCAATTTGCGCTGCCCTTTTCCTGGGGTTGTCGAGCTTTACTTCTCAGGCCGCTGTTGCGCCAACCAGCGGTGACGATATGGTCAACCCTCAAGCGGGTGTTGTGGTCGGTTACTGGCACAACTGGTGTGACGGCGGCGGCTATAAAGGCGGTAACGCACCGTGTGTCACCTTGGAAGAAGTCAACCCAATGTACAACGTGGTTAACGTCTCCTTCATGAAGGTTTTCGATACCGCAGAAGGCCGCATTCCGACTTTCCGTCTCGACCCAGCAGTCGGCCTTTCGGAGCAGGCATTCACTGACCAAATCAGCGAACTGAACCGTCAGGGACGCGCAGTACTGATCGCTTTGGGCGGCGCTGACGCGCACGTGGAAATGAAAGCCGGTGACGAACAGGCATTTGCTGATGAAATTATCCGCGTGACCGATCTTTATGGCTTTGACGGTCTGGATATCGACCTGGAGCAAGCAGCAGTTACCGCAGCAGACAACCAAACCGTTATTCCGGCGGCACTGCGTATCGTAAAAGACCACTATAAAGCGCAGGGCAAAAACTTCCTGATCACCATGGCGCCAGAGTTCCCGTACCTGACCCAAGGCGGAAAGTATGTGCCATACATCACCTCGCTGGAAGGTTACTACGACTGGATCAACCCACAGTTCTACAACCAGGGCGGTGACGGGGTTTACGTTGACAGTGTGGGCTGGATTGCCCAAAACAACGACAACCTGAAGCAGGAATTCATTTACTACATCTCTGATTCGCTGGCGAACGGAACCCGCGGTTTCCATAAGATCCCACACGACAAACTGGTGTTTGGTATTCCAACCAACATCGATGCCGCAGCAACCGGTTTTGTGCAGGACCCGAACAAGCTGTACGCAGCGTTCGGTCAATTGCGTGACCAAGGCCAGCCACTCCGTGGTGTCATGACCTGGTCTGTTAACTGGGACATGGGTACCAACGCAGCTGGCAGCCAATACAATGAGCAGTTCATCAAAGATTACGGCCCGTTCGTTCACGGACAAACGCCACCACCACCATCAGAAGGCAAGCCTGTATTCAGTGGCGTGAACGATGTACGTGTACTGCATCGCTCCAACTTTGATGCACTGGCCGGCATCACAGCATTCGATAAAGAAGATCAGGATCTGACCTACAACATTACCGTTGAAGGCAGCGTTGATACCTCTGTGCTGGGTGAAACCGTGCTGGTTTACAGTGTCATCGACTCTGATGGCAACGAAACCAAAGCCCCACGTAAAGTGGACGTGTACAGCCAGAAACCGGTATTCAGCGGCGTTGAAAATACAAGCGTGAAAGTCGGCACAGCTTTTGATCCACTGGCAGGTGTTACAGCCACTGACGCAGAAGATGGCGTGCTGACAAACAGCATTGTTGTCGACGGTATCGTAAACACCGGTCTGGTTGGCAACTACACGCTGACGTACACCGTTTCAGACAGCGCTTTCCAGACTGTCTCTGTTGAGCGCCGCGTATCTGTAACCCATGGCAGCACCTGTGCCAATGCTTGGAGCGCAGACGCAACCTATAACGGCGGCGACATCGTGAACCATGCTGGCAAACAATGGCGCGCAGAATGGTGGACCCGTGGTGACGAGCCAGGCACTACCGGTGAATGGGGCGTTTGGCGCGTGGTTGGTGACAGTGACTGTGGTGACACAGGCCCGGGCATTCCAACGCCAACCCTGAGCCTGTCTGGTGTGAACCCAAGCTACACCACCAACGACGGTTCCATTACGGTTGACCTGACATTGAAAACCAATGAAGCCATGACGGTAGATGTTTCCGTTGCAGGCGCATCGGTTGTCGCTGGCGGTGAAGCGCAGGTGATGGTGGATGGCACAGTAAATCTGTCTCTGGCACTGAGCGGCGTCGAGCAAGGTGCATACTCTGTGCTGGCAACAGCGCAGACTGAAGACGGCAAAATCCTGTCCCAGAATGCAGCATTCACCGTGAAGACAGGCTCCGTGACCCCACCTCCAGGTGGCGAATACCCAGCATTTGTAGCCGGTACCAACTACGCGGCAGGTGACCGAGTTACCGGAGCTGACGGCAACGTTTATGAATGTAAACCATGGCCTTACACTGGCTGGTGTTCGAGCGTTTCTTACGCTCCGGGCGACAGCCTGTACTGGTCAGATGCCTGGGATCAACTCTAATCCCCGGTTTAGAAACCATTAACGACAAAGCGCCGCAGTTCAGTTTGCGGCGCTTTTGTTTTTTACGGTATTGCGCGGTTACTGCGTTACACCGGCAATAACCGACGGGTCACCGTCTATGACCGGCATATCACCGATATCTGCATCGCCGCTGACTGAAGTCGGTACCGGTACTGAGGGATCAGACAAAGTCAGAGAGGTGCACTGCCCACTTGCGCTTTGCATTGTCTGCTCGATTTCCCGCGCCTTTATTACATACTGCGAAGATCCTCCCATCACCACACCATCAGCAATGGAAAACTCAGGGGCATAGCGGTTCCCAGTTTGCACATAAGGAAGTCCCCATAAATCCCCATTTCCGCCGTAATTGACCAAATAGGTCTGCCCTGCAAATGCACCCGCACTACCTGATCTATCATTGGCGTTGGTATGGGTGTAGGTAAATTGCAACGGCTTATCAAAGCTCAGTATGTCGCCATTACCGTCTTTTACCGCAGTTAGCTGGTTCCAGGACGACAGCCCTGTCTCCCAAACATAGTATTCCGTCACAATGGTAGGGTCGTAGATGTCATAGGCATTGCTGACTGTTGACGTCACCATAGGGCCAGACCTCACCCCCCAACTCCAGGGAGAGTTGTTGAGACTGGACGAAGTCAGTGAACCGTTAAACTGCACCGGTTCTGAGCTGTTCACGCTCACCAGGGTCAGCGCATTCCCGCCCGAAACACTAAAGGTAAACTGGTGTGGACCGGATCCGCTTTCAAACGGACTGCCAGCACCACTCCAGCTTGTCAGCTCACCGGCATCCAGCGTTCCCAGCGGGCAATTATCGTAACAGTAGAGAGTCAATGAGCCGCCGTTGAGTTCCTCCCCCGCTCCGGTTTCACTGCCGTTAATGAATTTCTGCTCATAGTAGGTCAGAGAGGTTTTCCCCTCTAAATACTTCACTTCCCCACCCAACTGCTCGGAATACATGTACAGGGACTCGTTAGTGCTGAGCGAAATCAGGGTTGGTCCATAAACCGCGACTGTCGGCCCATTATTTCCCCAAGTCAGCTTGCCGGTTTTATAGAATCCGTCCTGCCCGACACTGTCGGCAGCAGCTGTGAGGTATTTGACCACCCACTGGTCAAAGGTGCCGTCGCTGAACAGCGCATCGTCCCAGTAGGAAAACGCGATACCGCGGGCATTGGCGAGCGCCAATGTCTTCACCGAATTTTTGACCAACCTTCCCGGTGCTTTAATCACGGTATACGGAATTGTCACCCCATCATCACTGCGCACAACCGTTTCACCGTTGGTCACCGCATTGTCGACTTCCGTCCACAACCCCCAATAGCCGATGTAACCAAAGCTGTCATAGTTGCCGTTGTTCTGGCTGGCATATTTGATAGGGAATCCGCTGTTTACTGAAACCGCAGCGCCGGTGGTTTTATTAAAGAGATCATAACGATGTACGTCATTGTTAAATTGGGTACGGCTAAGGCAGGTACCACTGTTGTTGCCGGATTTGTAAGGCAATGAACCAAAGCTGCTGGCGTTTTGCACCAACACATTGTCAGCGTTGAATGCCAGAGCATACGCACCGCTTTCATCCGACGCTGTCAGGGCAATCCCGTTGCTACGGTCTGCATCCATGACCACGCTGGCGCTTTGGGTGTAGGAATTGGAACCATTGGAGCTGGACTCGTAGAGGGTAAACCCGATCGAACCCGGCACCGAGTCCAGGGTTATCACTTCACCGCCACCCCTTGGCGTTAAATTGTCAAAGTTGTCGAAAAACTCGAAGTTGAACTGAAACTGGCCAAATGGATTGGTATCGCTGGCGCCTTCGGAGATCACCGCCTTGAACTTAATCGCCTGCTCGCCATCTCCGCCCCCCATTTCAGGCAGCCATACATTCACAATCAACGGGCTGCTTGTAGATTCGCGGGTGACATCCGCAACTGCGGTCACATAAGAAACCGTGTTTGCCGCCCCGGCTGACTGTCCGGTAGAGCCATCATCCGTATCATCAAAACAGGCTCCTTCGTCAGCCAGCACCAGATATGGCCCCTGATTGGCAAATTCCGTGGTATTAAACTGCGCAGTAAAACAAAGGATGCTGTTTACCAGTTCAATGGGTTGTAACGCTTCGTTCCACACATAACGTTTCTGGGGTGCATTGGTATAGTCAGTGCCTGCGTCGTTAAATGCAGCCTGGGCGATGCCGACGCTCGTAAGAACCGATACAGCCGCGATAACCTTATTCAGTTTCATTGGTCACGACCTCCAATTGTTGGGGCAGTTGCAAGCTGCTAGTCGAGGTAGTCGCACTGCTACCGTTATCTGAACATCCCCAAATCGCACCAAGTAACACGAGTACCGATATCATCCGAATCGTCATAAACACCTCACTAACACACTTTCTGTGCTGTCTCACATTTGAGTCACACGTAAAGCATAGTCACTATTGGGTGATAATTGTGACGAAGATAACACTAGACACTATCCGAACAGCCTCCGTAACATCTTGTTTTTATTGGAATCATTAAGTCATGATTTCGCCGAAAAACCGGAAACTCACATTACACTTCATACACTTATAGTTTGAGTGGGTATTTTTATACAACCATTGAGTAGCGCACCATTAAGTGATTAAAATCACCCTTTCAACATATTTGGTAATCACTAGTTCAATTGTGAAACGAAATGGTGATGAATGTGATCCCGATCGGCAGTTGCATGTTGCAGGTTACATAGACTGGTTCCGAAAACATTGACAGCAATGACATACCAACAACGAAAAATTGCTGCGACTGATGCAAACACAGAGGGTAAATCGATGAGTGAAGTACTTTTAGCAGTTTTTGCTGGCGTGTTGGTGGGCTTTGTCTTCAGCGCCATTAAACTCCCACTCCCCGCACCGCCAGTTATCTCGGGCATCATGGGGATTGTAGGTATCTATATTGGCGGACAGGCTTATCAGTTAGTGGTTGAAAAGTTCTTCTCATAGGCCCTTTTTCTTTTATTTGCCCTTTCTTGCTGAAAACGGCATTGAATTCGACTTTCTAAATTTGACGTGAAAATTCCGAGGAGGATTGGTGTCTACAGGGAAGCTACCGCCGGCGGCAGATGGATTACAACTCAACTTTTGTAAAACATTGGCGTGTCGAAACTTTGGATTGAGTGATGCGAAGCACTACCTGCTTCAAGACTCTGATCCGTCCCGTCCCGGTTTGGTATGCCGAGAGTGTGGCGCTTTTCCTCCTCTCCTTAATAACCAAGAGGTGCTGATAGAACTCAACCGTCTAAAGCAGCAAGACACCGGCAACCTTGCCGCCTGCCATACAGAAGGCTGTGTAGCGCAAGGTCGTCCGGTTCTTACCAACCGTGAGTATTATCATGCCTTCGGATACAGCGGTGAGCGGCAGCGCTATCGCTGCAAACACTGCCAATCAACCTTTGTTGATAAATGGTCGAGCAGCAACCCGAAAAGTGAAATACAGCAACGTCTGTTAGGGTTGTTGTTTACCGGCCATCCGGTCCGCGAGATCTGCCGTAAACTCAGCATAAATCCCAAAACGTTTTACGATCATCTGGATCAGATCGCTGCCCGCTGCCGCAATAAACTCGCCAGTGTCGATGCCCGTTACCTGCAAATGTGTAAAGAACAGCCACTGGCGTCTTCAATACGTGCGCTGCAGCCCCAAAGTAGCAACGGTGTATTTTGGCTGGCAACCGGACATGCAGGTCACGGGTATGTGTTGCTGCAAAGCATCAACTACTCGGCCGACGAAGAAGCCCCTGAAAACACCGCTGATGCATATCAGGCAGAGGCGCGTCTCGTCCCGGACAGTTTCCCTTACGCGGCAGAACCCCATCTCCACCAGCCTAAAGATCTGCTCGGTCAGGTAAATGCCAAATACAAGGAAATCCTTTCCCGAAGCAACGTGGAAGATCCTTACACTCGCCCGGTAAACATCGACTATCCATCCAAAGGGTGTTTGATCCGGCCGCAATACGCCGCCTATGCACAGTACCTGCGTCTTAAAGAACTGACTGAATCCTGGCAAACAGTCACGCTTTACCTGCCGCAAGAGACTCTGCTGCGTTCAGCCATTATCAGTATTTTTAAAGACAGGTTGGGTGACCGGCTGTGCCATCCCGTTTATGTTGTGCAGTCGCCATCATGGAAAGAGCAGGATTCACCGGAAAACATCGATATTATGCTGTTGAGTTGGTGGCGTGACCGTTGGGCATTCAGCACCAAAGGCGAAGCCAGTAAAGCGATCTCCCATCTGGGGCGCGATACCGGCAATGAAGCGCACTGGCTGCAACACGCAACAACCCATGAAATGGACGAGTACCAGAACCGGTTCCATCTCCAGTTCCGCTCATTAATTGACGAACCGAGAAGGCGTTTGCGCCCCGGTGGCTTGCTGCCGTTGCTGGATATCTACCGTGCGTGGCATAACCTTTGCCGCCAAAACAGCCAGGGTTACACCCCAGCACAGTCTCTGGGATTGGCTAGACACCCCTATACATTGGCCAATTTATTGGCGTAATTATTTGAGGACTTAATATTTCAGGGCGCAAATGCGCCCTTTTTTAGCGTCTAAGAAAATGATTTCTGAACGACAGATACAAAAAAAGCGAGCTAAACGCTCGCTTTTCCAGCATAGGCAATTCCGATTACTCGTCAGCTTCTGCTTCTGAGTAGTCTTCCACTGCGCCACTACGAGAGGTAGAACACAGGTTGTAAACTACGTGCTTGTGATTGATTTCTTTAAGGTATTTCAACCAGCAAAGCGCATATTGTGAGTCTGCAGCACGACGACCGTTCACTTCGTCGACAAACTTCTGCTGTTCTTCGTCCTGTGGAACCATCGTACCTTCGAACAATGCTTTCATTGTACGACCACAGGTTTCCAAAAGTTGCGCTTCCTTAATAGTGAAATAGCCGGATCGGGCGAAACCTTTTGGAAAATGCTTGTCATCAAAAAACTTTTGACCACTAAACATTATTTAGCTCCTTAACAAATTTGCGCAATATTCTTCATTAAACCATTAAGGTGTAAAGCAAAATATTGTTGATCTGACGATTAAGAAAATTAATTCTTAATGCGGTTTATAGCGGTGATTTCGTATTCTGTCGAGTTCTTTACACCAGATATTCACTAAAATTTATAGGTAAGGTAGCCGACACTTATTCATTGGTCGAGTCATCAGGTAGCAACTCGTTGTAATAATGTGAAAAACATCATTCTGTGAATCTTTTTTTGCGTCTGACTGCCCAAATTATCGACATTTGGCTTCAGTTAGAAAATCTCACTCCTGTGTCGAAGGTCACAGAAACAGGGGCCTGCAGCTCCGATCGACAACCTCATGCCATCGAGTTGGCAGTAGGATGCGACAGAGCTCAACTTTCTACTCGTGACAATCATTTTTTTTAATCAAACAGCGCGAATTTTTTCGTTGTATTTATTTGATGCACAAGATTTATGCTTGGCTAGCACTGCCGTCATCAGAGTGCAAACGAACTTTCATCAATAAATCACATTACGTCGGCTATATTCATAGAGACACATGACGTGACCGGAAATGCGGCAAGCGTAGCGCACGGATACGCCGACTGAAGTAATGTAAATGAACAGGGTTAAATATAATGGCCAAATGGGAACAGTGGCTGAAAGACGACACTAATAGAAAAGTGAAATTTCATTCTAAATTTCATGATGAATACGACGATCATGCCCAGCGAGGAAAGAAAGGGCGTCGTAAGTCGCGACCTAGTCGCACATCTCAAACCGAATTCCCGTTCGATTGATGACATAAGCCAGCGATAAACGCTGGCTTTTTTGTATCTGGTGGTTTGGTTGCTGTTAGAAGAAGAGGTTGTAGCTATACCCCGTCGCGATTGCCATCCCCAACACCACCACAAGGAACGACAGTATCAGTGGGTTTCTAAACATCGACTTGAGCATAATTACCTCTGTGATACTGGCGCCTGCGCTGCCAATGACAAGGGCCATCACAGTGCCAACAGCCATTCCTTTTGCCAATAAAGGGGCGCTTAACAAAATCACAGCCTCTGCGCGAATATACAACGGAATCCCAACAACGGCGGCCATTGGAACGGCAAATGGGTTTTCCTGCCCGGCAAATGACGCAATCCATTCTGCAGGCATTGCACCGTAAATCACTGAGCCCACCGCCACGCCAATTAGGATATATGGCATCGCCGATTTGTAGTCTTGCCAGACACCGCGCCAGATTTTTACCCACTTGCTTTCCAGCGTTGTCTTAGCCCCACAGGTTGTCCCACAGCAACTTTTAGCCGGCTCTTCATGGGCAATCGGCCTGAGATACTTTTCAAACCCTGCCTTCTCCAGCAGATAGCCTGCAGCGATCGAAATAAACAGCGCAGAACCAAAGTAGTAGGCGGTGACTTGTGTGCCAAAGGTTAAAGCGAACAGCCCAATAATCATTGGGTTTAACAGGGGGCTGGCAAACAGAAACACCATCATGGTGCCAAAACCTGCCTGCGCTCTGATAAGACCTTTGAGAAACGGAATAGTCGAACAGGAGCAGAACGGGGTGATCGCACCAAGAAACGCTGCCATCACATAGCCCTTGCCATTCTTGCTACTGAGGATGCTCCGTATTTTTTCAGGCGGCACATAGAGCTGCAATACCCCAACCAGGTAGCTGATCACCAAAAACAGCACAGTGATCTCCGCCGCCAAAAAGAAAAACATACCCAACGTGGACTGGAGTGTGTCTGTGTTCATTTTACAACCTCTATATTTCTAGAATATTCGAAATATAGATTCACACTTTCACTCATGCAAGATATTTCTGTTATTATCGAAATATTATTCTCAACCGGAAGACACAATGGAACTCGAAACTGTCGCTAAAGCCTTGAAAGAGTTGGGGCACCCTACCCGTTTGGCTATTTTCAAGCGGTTGGTCAAAAGCGGATACGCCGGTATTGCCGTTGGAGAAGTACAAGAAGAGTTGAGCATACCGGGTTCAACCCTTTCCCATCACCTTTCCAGTTTGATGTCTGCCAACCTGATTAAGCAGCGGCGAGAGGGGCGTACGCTATATTGCGTCCCGAACTATGAGCAATTGAACGGGGTGCTGGCGTTTTTGCAGGAAGAATGCTGCGCCGATGAATCACTTGATGGGACGGAGATCCAAGGGTAATAAAAGCAGGGCGATCGCCCTAATGCCAGTCAGTTAAGCTGACTGGCTTTCTTTTTATTGGGGTATTTCTTTGCCTTAGGCTTCACGGCTCTCGGGTATATTCGATCTTCTCGCTTAATGGGCAACACATGATGTATCGCCTCCTC